>NZ_JACCBK010000001.1:1596275-1915530 GCF_013409875.1 Cellulomonas oligotrophica | reverse complement strand
TCCTCTCGGTGCACGCCCCCCGTGCGGGGGCGGGGACTGGCAGGCCGCGGTCGCGGCCGGGCGCGCTCACCGGTGGTCCAGGCGGCGCGCGACGGCGTCCCCGACGACCTGGACCACGGTGACCAGGACGACGATGACGACGATGGACGTGTAGAGCACCACGGGGTCGAACCGCTGGTACCCGTAGGTGATCGCCAGGAAGCCGAGCCCCCCGGCGCCGATGGCCCCGACCATCGCGGAGAAGCCGATCAGGGTGATCACGGTGACGGTGGTCGCCGACACCAGGGCCGGCAGCGCCTCGCGCACCAGCACCTGGACCTGGATCGTGAACCGCGTCGACCCCATGACCCGCGCGGCCTCGACCTTGCCCGGGGCCACGTCACGCACGGCGGTCTCGACCAGCCGGGCGAAGAACGGGATCGTGCCGACGCTCAGCGGCACGACGGCGGCCTCCCACCCGAGCGACGTGCCCACCAGCGCCCGCGTCAGGGGGATGAGCGCCAGCGCGAGGATGATGAACGGCAGCGAGCGCAGCACGTTGACGACCGCGCCGAGCACCGCCGCGACCGGCCGGCTCGGCGTCAGCCCGTCGGTGGCGAGGGAGCGCAGCAGCAGGCCCAGGGGCAGGCCGAGCAGGACGGTGATCAGCGCCGACAGCCCGACCATCTGCAGCGTCTCGAGCGTCGCCTCCGGCAGCTTCTCGAGGATGACGCGGTTCGTCGTCAGCTCGATCCACAGGTCGCCCATCAGGCCACCTCCTCCTCGGACGTCGGTGCGGCGAGCGGTTCGAGGCCCGCGGCCCGCAGCCGGGCGACGACCTCCTCGACGCGGTCCCGCGGGGCGTCGACGATGAGCCGGCCCACCCGCTCGCCGGCCAGGGGCTCGACCGTCGCCGACGTGACCTCGACGTCGTCGCCGAGGCTCGCGACGGCCGCGAACGCGGCGCTGGTCGCCACGGCCCGCGTCGAGTACACCGCCTCGACCAGGGCCCGCCGCGCACCGGGCGGCAGGTCGGGCACCGGCACGAGCGCCCGCGACAGGGGCGACCCGACCTGCGTGACGACGTCGGCCAGCGCGCCGGACTGCACGACGCGCCCGTGCTGCAGCAGCGTCACGGCGTCGCACACCTCCCGGACGACCGCGGGCTCGTGCGTGATGATGACGACCGTGATCCCGAGCCGGTCGCGCAGGTCGCGCACCAGCCCGAGGACCTCCCGGGTGGTCTCGCCGTCGAGCGCGGACGTGGGCTCGTCGCAGAGCAGGACCGACGGCTCCGTCGCCAGCGCGCGGGCGATGCCGACGCGCTGCTTCTGCCCGCCGGACAGCTGGGCCGGGTGGGCCCCGGCCCGGTCGCCCAGCCCCACGACGTCGAGCAGCTCCGCCACGCGCGCCGCCCGCTGCCGGCGCGGCACGCCGGCGACCTCCAGCGGGTAGGCGACGTTCGCCGCGATCGTGCGGGAGTCGAGCAGGTTGACGTGCTGGAAGACCATGCCCGTGCGACGGCGGGCCGCCCGCAGGCGGGCCTCGGGCAGCGCGGAGATCGTCACCCCGTCGACGGTCACGGTGCCGGACGTCGGGCGCTCGAGGCCCGTGAGGCAGCGGATCAGCGTGGACTTGCCGGCGCCGGAGCGCCCGACGACGCCGTGCACGGTGCCGCGCTCGACGGTCAGGTCGATGCCGTCGAGCGCGACGACGTCGCCGTCGGGGGACGGGTACACCTTGCGGAGGGCGGACAGCTCGATCAACGGGGGTCCTTCGGGGGCGGTGCCGGGCCGCGGACCGCCGGGCGTCCCGGGGCGTCCGTCAGCGGCGAGGGGGTGACCCGGGCACGGGGGCCGAGCGGGTCGGGGCAGCGCGAGGTGCGCGCGTGGTCGCCGTCAGCGACACATTCGGGCACGACACGGGCGCGCGGCGACGGCCTGTGCCGGTCGCGACGCGTGCGTGTCGAGGAGTGCCATGCCGCCGATGCAAGCACGGCGGTCGCTCCCCGTCGGCACGCGTCTCGCATCACGAGACGCGATCTCAGGACGAAAGCCCCGTGCGACGGCCGGGACGCCGGCTGCCGTGCGCCGCCCAGGCACCGACCGCGGCGGCAGCCCGTGCGCCGTCAGAGGACGCCGGCGTCGACCAGCGCGGCGTACTCCTCGTCGCTCAGCACGCGCGACCGGATGAGGAACCGGACCCCCTCGGGCGCCTCCAGGCTGAACCCCGCACCGCGGCCCGGCACCACGTCGATCGTCAGGTGCGTGTGCTTCCAGTACGCGTACTGCGCGCGCGTCATCCACACCGGCACCGTCACCGGCCCGGCGTCGTCGCCCACCTCCAGGTCGCCCAGGTGCACGTCCGCGTCACCCGTGATCAGGTCGCCCGCCGGGTAGCACATGGGCGACGAGCCGTCGCAGCACCCGCCCGACTGGTGGAACATCAGCTCCCCGTGCTGCGCGTGCAGGCGCCGCAGCACCTGCGCCGCCCCCTCGGTCACCCCGACCCGCTCGACCACGACCCACCTCCACCTCGTCGCCCCACCCCTGCCGACCCCCGCCGCCACCCCCGCGCCCCGCACCCCCACGTCGGCCCCGGCGAACGGGACCTGCCTCGCGGTGCAGGGCACCGAAGCGTGAGCCAGGTCCCGTTCGGCGCCGGGGAGCGGGTGGGGGAGCGGGGCGGGACGCGCGTGGGGGTCAGAAGAAGCCGAGCTTCGTGCCCGCGTAGCTGACCAGCAGGTTCTTCGTCTGCTGGTAGTGGTCGAGCATCATCTTGTGGTTCTCGCGCCCCACGCCCGAGCCCTTGTAGCCGCCGAACGCCGCGGCCGCCGGGTACGCGTGGTAGCAGTTGGTCCACACGCGGCCGGCCTCGATGTCACGGCCCGCCCGGTACGCGGTCGCCTGCTCGCGCGACCACACGCCCGCGCCCAGCCCGTACAGGGTGTCGTTGGCGGTGTGGATCGCGTCCGCGTAGTCCGAGAACGACGTCACCGCGACCACGGGCCCGAAGATCTCCTCCTGGAAGATCCGCATCGAGTTCTTGCCCTCGAACACCGTCGGCTCCACGTAGTAGCCGCCGGCCAGGTCGCCCTCGAGGTGCGTGCGCGACCCGCCCGTGAGGACCTTCGCGCCCTCCTCCTTGCCGATCTCGATGTACGACAGGATCTTCTCGAGCTGGTCGTTCGACGCCTGCGCGCCGATCATCGTCTCGGTGTCCAGCGGGTCGCCCTGCTTGATCGCCTTGACGCGCGCGATGCCGTCGGCGAGGAACTCGTCGTAGATCGACTCCGCGATCAGCGCCCGCGACGGGCACGTGCACACCTCGCCCTGGTTGAGGGCGAACATCGCGAACCCCTCCAGCGCCTTGTCGTAGTAGTCGTCCTTGGCGCGCGCGACGTCCTCGAAGAAGATGTTCGGGCTCTTGCCGCCCAGCTCCAGCGTCACCGGGATGATGTTCTGCGACGCGTACTGCATGATCAGCCGGCCCGTCGTCGTCTCGCCCGTGAAGGCGATCTTGCGGATCCGCGGGCTCGACGCCAGCGGCTTGCCCGCCTCCACGCCGAAGCCGTTGACGACGTTGACCACGCCCGGCGGCAGCAGGTCCGCGATCAGCTCCATCAGCACGAGGATCGACGTCGGCGTCTGCTCCGCCGGCTTCATCACCACCGTGTTGCCCGCCGCCAGCGCCGGCGCGAGCTTCCACACCGCCATCAGCAGCGGGAAGTTCCACGGGATGATCTGCCCGACCACGCCCAGCGGCTCGTGGAAGTGGTACGCGATCGTGTCCGCGTCGATCTCCGAGATCGACCCCTCCTGCGCCCGCACCGCCCCCGCGAAGTAGCGGAAGTGGTCGATCGCCAGGGGCAGGTCCGCCGCGAGGGTCTCGCGCACCGGCTTGCCGTTCTCCCACGTCTCGGCCACCGCGAGCATCTCGAGGTGCGCCTCCATGCGGTCGGCGATCGTGTTGAGCACCACGGCCCGCTCCGTCGCGGACGTGCGGCCCCACGCGCGTGCGGCGCCGTGCGCGGCGTCCAGCGCCCGCTCCACGTCGTCCGCGTCGCCGCGCGCGACCTCGGTGAACGTCCGCCCCGTCACGGGCGTGGGGTTCTCGAACCAGCGGCCGTTGACCGGGTCGACGAGCTCGCCGCCGATCCAGTGGCCGTAGCGCTCGCGGTACGTGGCGGGGCTCCCGGTGGTCCCCGGTGCTGCGTAGACGGTCATGAGACGCCCTCCGTCCGGTGCGCGGGCGTCGACGACGACGCCCGGACGCGGCGCCGTTGCCGCGTCGTCGCGCACGCTAGGACCGCGGGCGTTGCACGGGTGCTGCATCGGCCGGCGTGCGGACGGTCCGTGCCGGGCCGGGACGGGGCAGCGACGGGCGCCGCGGCAGCAGCGTCAGGCCGGAGGGGCCCCGAGGTCCGCGTCGAGGCGGCGCAGGTGCGCCACGGCGCGCAGGTGCGGCGCGGACGCGGGAGTGCTCGACGCGGCCAGGGCCTGCCACGCCGCGTAGTCCGTGGCGCCCTCGGCCGACGCCGTCCAGCGCACGATCAGGCGGGGGTCGGCGGTCGCCAGCACCGCCGCCCGCACGTCGGCGGACACGGCCTCGCGCAGCTCGCCGACTCCCGGCGCCGCCGACCGGGGCAGCACCCGCCCCCCGTACGAGGCCAGCGCCTGGGACACGTCGCCGACCGCCAGCGCGTCCCGCACCGCGTCGACGTCGGTGCGCACCGCGCGCGTCAGCCGGTACGGGCGTGACGCGCTGACCAGCGGCCCCACCAGGCGCCGCAGCCGCGACACCTCCGCACGGACGGTCGCCCCCGACAGCTCGGTCTCGCTGAGCAGCACCGCCATCTCGTCGGCGCCCAGCCCGGCCGGGTGCGCGGCCAGGAGCAGGAGGATCTCCGCGTGCCGCCCCGACAGCCGGTGCGCCGTCCCGTCGAGCACGAGGGTGCCGCCCTGGCTGCCCAGCACCCGCAGCGTCGGCGGCGCCGGGCCGTCCGCGTGCGTGCCGCCCGAGCCGAGGGTGGCCTCGACCGCCGCCACCGTGGCGCGCACCAGCTGCATCGCCAGGCCCGTGGCGACGGGCGGGCCGCCGGTGATGTCGAGCACGCCGAGCACCCGGCCGGTCGCGTCGTGCACCGGTGCGGCCGCGCAGTTCCACGGCTGCACCGGCCGCACCCAGTGCTCCGAGCCGATGACCTGCACCTCACGGTTGGTCGCCAGGGCGGTGCCCGGGGCGTTGGTGCCCGCGCAGTCCTCGCTCCACACGGCGCCCGCGACGAAGCCGACGCTGCCGACGGCGCGCAGCACCCGCCGGTCGCCCTCGACCCACAGCAGCCGCCCGTCCGCGTCGGTCAGCGCGGCCACCCACTGCGGGTCGACGTCCAGGAGGAGCCGGCGCACCACGGGCAGGGCCGCCGCCAGCGGTGACCGCCGCCGCAGGTCGGCCAGGTCGGCGTCGGACAGCTCGGCGCGCGGGGTCGGCAGCTCGGGGTCGACGCCGATCCGCCGGCTGCGCCGCCACGAGTCCGCGACCAGCCGCCGTACCCGGGACAGCCCGTGGCCCGTGGTCACGAACGCGTCGTGGGCAGCCGTCACGTCCGTCGTCGTCAGCACGCGAACCACCGCCCTCGGGACACGGCGCGGGCCACGACGGCGACGCTGCCGGTCGCCGTCGAGTGTAGGGACCAACGTCCCCCGGCGGCAGGGTGGAATCCCGCGCCGGGACCGTCCGGGTGCGGCGGCGGCGCAAGCCTGCCGGCCGCTGCGACACAGACAGGTCAGGGCGGGCGGCGCCAGGGCCGCCCGCGACGAGAGGGGCACCTCGTGCGACCACGGAGGACCGCCGCGCTCGCGGTCGCGGCCGTCGCCGCAGGGCTGGCGGTCGCGATCGGCGCGTCCGCACCCGGTCACCCCGGACGTGCCGACCCGACCTGGGTCGCGCCGGAGGCCGCACCGGGCACGGTCGTGAGCATCGACGTCCGCCGCGTCCTGGGCCCTGACGACCTCCTGCTCCGCGCCGGGAGCGCCCAGATCGAGCAGACGCCCTACGGCGAGGGCGCCGTGCTCGTGCGGACCCTGCGCGACCCCGCGGCGGTCGCCGCGCTCGCCGAGGAGCTGCTGACCGCGGAGCCGCTCGACACCGGCGGCGCGGTGTACGACATGCCCGCGCCCGAGGTCGACGTGGTCCTGCGCGGCGCGGACGGTGCGCAGGTCGCCCGCTTCGGGCACTGGCCCGAGGGGCGGATCACCGGCGTCGACGGGGTCAACAGCTCGTGGGTCGACGAGGGCGGGACCCTCCTGGCCACCGACGTCGCCCTCCCGTCCTGACCCGCCGCCCGTCCTCACCGGCGGTCCGTCGCCGGTCGCCGGTCAGCCGCCGGGCTGCTCGGGGCCCGCGACGACGTTCTCCAGCGGGGCGCCGGCGAGCAGGGCGGCGAGCTGGCGGCGCACCAGCTCGGTCACGCGGACCTCGGTCAGCGGGGTGTCCCCGCCGACGTGCGGGGTGATCAGCAGGTTCGGGGCCCGCCACAGCGGGTGCTCGGGCGGCAGGGGCTCCGGGTCGGTCACGTCGAGCGCCGCCCGCAGCCGGCCGGAGCCCAGCTCCGCGAGCAGGGCCGCGGTGTCGACGACCTTGCCCCGCGCGACGTTGACGAGCAGGGCGCCGTCGGGCATCGCGGCGAGGAACGCGGCGTCCACCAGGCCCTGCGACAGGTCGGTCAGCGGGATCACGACGACCACGACGTCCGCGTGCGGCAGCAGCGCCGGCAGCTCGTCCACGCCGTGCACGGGGCCGTCGGGGGTGTCGCGGGCGGTCCGGCCGACGAGCGTCACGGTCGTCCGGAACGCCAGCAGCCGCGCCCGGATCTCCGTGCCGATCGACCCGGCGCCCACCACCACGACCCGCTTGCCGGCCAGCGACGGGCGCTTGACCAGGCCCGGCTCCCAGTACTGCACCGCCATGCGGCGGGCGAACACGTCGATGCCGCGCAGCTGGGCCAGCACCAGGCCGACGGCCAGCTCGGCGGTCTCGTCGGAGTGCACGCCGCGCCCGTTGGCGACCGTCACGTGCGCGGGCAGGACCCCCCGCACGTGCTCGTACCCGGCGGTCGAGAGCTGCACGAACCGCACGCGCGGGGCCCGGGCGATCCGCTCGAACGGCTCGGGCACCACCCAGTCCGGTGCCAGCACCGCGTCGACCTCGTCGAGGGGCACGTCCGTCGGCTCGTCGTCGACGAGCTGGTCCCACAGGCCCACGCGCACGCCCGCGGGCGGCTCGCCGAGCATGTCCCGCAGCTCCGCCGTCGGGAAGGTCCAGGTCAGCACGCGGCGGCACCCTTCTCGAGCGCGGCGCGCAGCACCTGCTCGATCTCGTCGAACACGCCCTGGTCGCTGATGAGCGGCGGGCACAGCTGGATCACCGACGAGCCCGAGCCGAACACCCGGCAGTGCAGGCCCGCGTCGAGCACGGCGGCGCGGATGACGTCGGCGACGTGGCGGCCGTCCGCGTCGGCGACGATCGGGCGGCGGGTCGCGCGGTCCGCGACCACCTCGACGGTCCAGAAGTGCCCCACGCCGCGCACGTCCCCGACGAGCTCGAGGTCGCCCAGCCCGCGCATCGCGTCGCCGAACGCCCCCTCGGTCGCCGCGACGTGCTCGACCAGGCCCAGCTCGTCGAACAGGTCGAGGTTCGCCAGCGCCGTCGCGGCCGCGACCGGGTGCCCGCCCCACGTGTTGCCGTGCACGAACTGCCCGCCGCCGGCGCGGAACGCCTCGAAGATCCGCTCCGACGCGATCACCGCCGACAGCACCGCGTACCCGGACGTCAGGCCCTTCGCGCAGGTGATCATGTCGGGCACCACGTCGAAGCGCTCGCAGCCGAACATCGCGCCGGTGCGGCCGAACCCGCAGATCGTCTCGTCGGAGACCAGCAGCACGTCGTGCCGGTCGCAGATCTCCCGGACCCGCTGCAGGTACCCCGGCGGCGGGAGCAGCGAGCCGCCCGCGTTCTGCACCGGCTCGAGGAAGATCGCCGCAACCGTGTCCGGGCCCTCGGCGAGGATCGTCGCCTCGACCTGGTCGGCGGCCCACGCACCGAACGCCACGGGGTCGTCCGCGTGCACGGGCGCCCGGTACAGGTTCGTCGACGGCACCTTGACCGCGCCGGGCACCAGCGGCTCGTACATGTGCCGGATGCCCGTCATCCCCGTGATCGACAACGCCCCCAGCGACGTGCCGTGGTACGCGCCGACCCGGGAGAGCACCTTGTACTTGCGCGGCTTGCCGATCGCCGCGAAGTACGAGCGCGCGAGCTTCCACGCCGCCTCGACGGAGTCGCCGCCGCCGGTGCCGAAGAACACCCGGTCCAGGTCGCCCGGCGCCAGGTGCGCGAGCCGCTCGGCGAGCTCGACCGCCGGGGCGTTCGCCGCGCCCCACAGCGGGAAGTACGCGAGGTCGCCGGCCCGGTCCACGGCCTTCTGGAGCAGGTCGCGGCGGCCGTGCCCCACCTGCACGGTGAACAGCGCGGCCAGGCCGTCGAGCCACCGCTTGCCGTCCGCGTCCCACAGCTCGACGCCCTCGCCGCGCACGAACACCGGCAGGTCGCCGCGCGCCGACTGGTCGGCGGGCGTGAAGTGCGGCCACAGGTGCCGGGCCGCGGCCGACCGCAGCCGGTCGGGGTCGGACCAGCCCGCGGGCGCGTCGTCGGGGGTGCTCGGCAGGGCGTCGTCGGGTGCGTGCACGCACGGCAGTGTTCTCCGCGCGTGTTCCGGGGATGTGTCGGGCGTGCGTCGGCGGGGCGTCCTGCGCGACCCGGCGGGTGCCGCCCCTGGGTCCGTGGACGCCTCCTGTGCCAGGCTCCCTCCATGGACGACGACGTGCTGCCGCCGCACCCGCCCCGGACGGCCGGCACCGTCGTCGACGACCCCCACGCCGTGCCCACGCCGGCGCTGTCCAACCTGCGCGACATCGGCGGGCGTGCCACCGCCGACGGCGCCCGGGTCCGCCGCGGCGTCGCGTACCGGTCCGCCGAGCTGCGCTCGCCCGCGGTCGCCGACGACCCGACGGTGGCGTCGCTCGGCCTGCGCACGGTGGTCGACCTGCGGACGTTCGCCGAGCACGCGGTCGCGCCCGACGTCCTGCCCGCCGGCGCGCAGGGCGTCCACCTCGACGTCCTCGCCCTCGACCCGCACGCGCCCGCGGCCGACCTCACGCAGGTGCTGGCCGACCCGCGCCTGGCCGAGCAGGTGCTCGCCGACCTCGACCCCGCCGGGCAGATGGTCCGGACCTACGTCGACCTCGTCGCCGGGGCGCCCGCCCGGCGCGGGTACGCGACGCTGCTGCGCCGGCTGCTCGACCCCGCCGACCGCCCGCTGCTCTACCACTGCACCGCCGGCAAGGACCGCACGGGCTGGGCCACGACCGTCCTGCTCGTGGTCGCGGGCGTCGACGAGGACGGTGTGCACGAGGAGTACCTCGCCGTGAACCCGACCGTGCGGGCCATGTACGCGCCGCTGCTCGACGGCTTCGCGGCCGTGGGCGGCGACCCGGAGCTGCTCGTCCCGCTGCTCGAGGTCCGCGAGGAGTACCTCGAGGCCGCGCTGGACGCGACCGAGGAGCACTACGGCGGGTTCGACGGCTACCTGCGCCGTGGCCTGGGCCTGCACGACGCCGAGCTCGCGGAGATCCGGGCGGTCCTGCGCGACGAGGCCTGACCGGCCCGGGTGCGCCGCCCGACGTAGGGTGGGCGACCGTGCCCGAAGGCCACACCGTCCACCGCATCGCGCGCCAGCTCGCCCTCGACGTCGTCGGGCGCCCCCTGGCCGTCTCGTCCCCGCAGGGGCGGTTCGCCGACGGCGCCGCCCGGCTCGACGGCCGCACCATGACCGCGGCGTCGGCCGTCGGCAAGCAGCTGCTGTGCCCGTTCGACTCCGGCGAGGTGCTGCGCGTGCACCTCGGCCTGTACGGCGCGTGGGACTTCCACGGCGACGTCAGCCCGCTCGTCGACGGTGACCGGGCGCGCGGCAGCCTCGGCGCGCCCCGCGTGCGCCGCGCCGTGCGGATGGGCGAGGACGAGTCGGAGCGCACCGCCGGCGACGGCCTCGCGTGGCCCCCGCCGCCCGTCGGCGCCGTGCGCGTGCGCCTCGCGACGGACGCCTTCGTCGCCGACCTGCGCGGCCCGTCCGCGTGCGAGGTCCTCACCCCCGACGAGGCCGCCGCCGTGCGGGACCGCCTCGGCCCCGACCCCGTCGACCGGGCCGGCGACCTCGACGCCGCGGGCCGGGAGGTCGTCGACCGCGTCACCGCGCGCGGCGTGCCGGTGGGGCAGCTGCTCATGGACCAGGCGGTGGTCGCCGGGATCGGCAACATCTACCGCGCGGAGCTGCTGTTCCGGGCCCGCCTCGACCCGTGGACGCCCGGCCGGCGCGTGCCCGCCGAGGTGGTGCGCGCCCTGTGGGACGACTGGGCGGGGCTGCTGGCCGACGGCATCCGCGACGGCGTGATGCTCACGCGCGAGGACCTCGACGCCGACGGGCGGGCCGCGGCCCTGCGCGACCGCGACCTGCGGCACTGGGTGTACGGGCGGACGGGGCTGCCGTGCCGGGTCTGCGGCACGCCCGTCGTGGTGGAGGACATGGCCGCCCGCAAGCTGTACCGCTGCCCCACCTGCCAGGTGTGAGGGTCCGGGCGCGTCAGCCCACGAGCTCCGGGGGCGGCGCGAGCTCGCCGACGGGCACGGCGGCGTCCAACGTGTTGGCCCGGGTCGGCAGCGGGCACGCCCACGCGGGGTCGTACGCGCACGAGGGGTTGTAGGCGAAGTTCAGGTCGACCACGAGCCGTCCCACGTGGTCCACGCCCAGGTCGGCACCCTTGATCGTGTCCAGCACGTACCGGCCGCCGCCGTACGTGCGGTCGCCGCTGAGCGCGTCCCGGACGGGCAGGAACAGCCCGCCGCCGTACCCGCGCAGCGACCACAGGGCCAGCCGCCCGAGGTCGCCGAGCACGACCGCGCCGATGCGGTCGTAGCCGACCACCCCGTCGGTGCCCGTCGACACGTCCAGGCGCTGCTCGCCGGCCGGCTCCACGGCGACCTCGAACCGGTAGGCGGGGTCGTAGGGCGCGACCGGCAGGCCGGCGAACGCCGCGCGGGCGTCCGGGCTCAGGGGCGAGGCGGCGTGGAACGCGAAGAGCTCGTCGCGCTGCTGCACCCACACCGCGTGCGCCCCGGCGGGGTCGTCGGTGGCGAGGGCGCGGACGTCGGCGTACGTGCGCGCGGTGCGGCGCCGCCAGTCGGCGACGTCGAGCGCGGTGGTCAGAGGGCTGGCGTGCACCCCTCCACGCTGCCAGCCCCCACCCACCCCCGCCACCCCACGGTCCCCCGCTCCGCCCCCACCCGCCCGGACCCTCCGCCACCCGCCGAGCCCGTCGTCGGTGACGCCCGGCACGTCCTCGACGGCGCCGATGACGGGCTCGGCGGGGAGGGATGACGGGGTCAGAGGCGGTGGAGGGTGCGGATCTCGCGGAGGGCGATCGCCGCCGCGACCGCGCCGGGGGCGAGGGCCCACGGGCGGCCGCGCAGGGCCGCGACCACGCAGACCAGGACGACGAGCGTGCAGCCGGCGACGAGGGCGAGCGAGGCCCAGCGCACGGCGCGCGGGCGCGGGGGGCGGCGGTCCACGCCCGCGACGCTACCCGCGTCGTGCGAGGCTGGCGGCATGGATCTGCGCATCTTCACCGAGCCCCAGCAGGGCGCCTCCTACGACGACCTCCTCGCGGTCGCGCGCGCGACCGAGGACCTCGGGTTCGACGCCTTCTTCCGCTCCGACCACTACCTCGTGATGGGCGACGGCGACGGCCTGCCCGGCCCGACGGACGCGTGGACGACGCTGGCCGGGCTGGCGCGCGACACGAGCCGCATCCGCCTCGGCACGCTCGTGTCGTCGGCGACGTTCCGGCACCCCGGGGTCCTCGCGATCCAGGTCGCGCAGGTGGACCAGATGTCCGGCGGCCGCGTCGAGCTCGGGCTGGGGGCCGGCTGGTTCGCGCAGGAGCACGCCGCGTACGGGATCCCGTTCCCGGCCAAGCGGTTCGGCCTGCTGACCGAGCAGCTCGAGATCGTCACGGGGCTGTGGGGCACGCCGGTGGGGGAGCGGTTCGACCACGCGGGCGAGCACTACACGCTGACCGACTCCCCGGCGCTGCCCAAGCCGGTGCAGACGTCGCCGCTGGACGCCTCGCGCGCGGGTGTCCCCGTGATCGTCGGCGGCAACGGCCCGACGCGCACCCCGCGCCTGGCCGCCCGGTTCGGGGCGGAGTACAACCAGTCGTTCCCCGAGCTCGCGGACGTGCCGGGGCGGATCGCGCGGGTGCGCGAGGCGTGCGTCGAGGTCGGCCGCGACCCGGGCACCCTCCTGCAGTCGGTCGCGCTGGTGCTGTGCGTGGGTCGCGACGACGCCGAGCTGGCCCGCCGGGCCGCGGCGATCGGCCGGGAGGTGCCCGAGCTGCGCGAGCACGGCATCGCCGGGACGGTCGACGAGGCGGCGGCGCGGCTGCGCGAGCTCGAGGCCCAGGGCGTGCAGCGCGTGTACCTGCAGGTGCTCGACCTGCACGACCTGGAGCACCTGCAGCTCGTGGCCGAGCAGGTGGGCACGCAGCTGCGCTGAACCGTGCTCGACGGCCGGTCCCGGGGCGCCTCCCGGGGCCGGCCGTCGCCGTCCCGGCCGGCGCACCGCCCCGCGTCGCCCGGGGCCCCGGGTGCCTGTCGGACACCCGTCCGGGTGACACGGGCGGGTGGTCTTCGAGGGCGATTTGTCCGGATGCTGGGATACAGCGCCTGTGACCGAAATGTTCACATGCGCGACGCATAGGGGTGAAAGTCCAGGTCGGGACGATTCGGCACCGGCGTCCCGCATGACTGCGGCCGTCGCTGTGCCGTCGATCACTCGAATCTGTCGTCAACGCGCCGGGCGAATCGGGCATACCGTCGTCACAACCCACGGGGGACCGCGGGGCCGAGACGGCCCGCCGCACCTCGTGCACCGGGCGCCAACGGAGCCGTCGCAACCGCGACGACGCACCGCCCGACCCCGGGTGGTGGACGTCGCACGCCGTGCCGACGACCACCCCCAAGGAGCGCCCGTGGCGACCACCTTCGACAGGCTCATCCTCGAGCCCCGACGCACCGACGACGGCCGCTCGCGGCCGCAGACCCGGCGTGCACCGGACCACGAGGCGGTCCAGAGCCCGTCGACGACCCTCCTGATGCTGCTCGCCGCAGCCGGGGTCGTGGTCTACGCCGTCTTCCTGCTCAACCCCGCCAACCGCGGCGACTGGCTCCCGTACACGCTCGTCATCGTCGCCGAGTGCGTCCTGGTCGCCCACGCGCTGCTGTCGATGTGGACGACGCTGTCGAGCGGCTGGAACCCCCGCGACTTCGCGTTCCACCACGCGCAGGAGCGCCTCTACGACCTCACGGAGATCATCCGCGACGGCGCCGAGGACCGGCCGTGGGACTGGCAGATGTACCTCGAGGACCGCCCCGTGGCGGTCGACGTGTTCATCACCACCTACGGCGAGGACGTCGGCACGATCCGCCGCACCGTCGAGGCCGCGCTGCGCATGCAGGGCCGTCACACCACCTACGTGCTGGACGACGGCCGCTCCGACGAGGTGCGCGACCTCGCGGCCGAGCTGGGCGCCCGGTACGTGCGACGCCTGTCCAGCGGCGGTGCCAAGGCCGGCAACATCAACCACGCGCTCACGCTCGCCAAGGGCGACTGCTTCCTCGTGCTCGACGCGGACTTCGTGCCGCGCCCCGAGATGCTGCACGAGACCGTGCCGTTCTTCGTCCGCGACGACGTCGCCTTCGTGCAGACGCCGCAGACGTACGGCAACTACGACACCGTCATCTCCCGCGGCGCCGGCTACATGCAGTCGGTGTTCTACCGGTTCGTGCAGCCGGGCCGGAACCGGTTCAACGCCGCGTTCTGCGTGGGCACGAACGTCGTGTTCAGCCGCCGCGCCATCGACTCCGTCGGCGGCATCCACACCGACTCCAAGTCCGAGGACGTGTGGACCTCGCTGCTGCTGCACGAGGCCGGCTGGCGCACGATCTACATCCCCATGACCCTCGCGGTCGGCGACACCCCCGAGACGGTCGAGGCGTACACCAAGCAGCAGCTGCGCTGGGCGACCGGCGGGTTCGAGATCCTGCTGACGCACAACCCGCTCTCGCGCCGGCGCAACCTCACGATGGACCAGCGCATCCAGTACCTCGTCACCGCGACGCACTACCTCACGGGCATCGCGCCCCTGCTGCTGCTCATGGTCCCGGCGCTCGAGATCTACTTCGACCTGTCGCCGATGAACCTGTCGATCACCCCGGCGACGTGGGCGCTGTACTACGCGGGCTTCTACGTCATGCAGATCCTGCTCGCGTTCTACACGCTCGGGTCGTTCCGCTGGGAGGTCCTCCTGCTGGCGTCCGTCTCGTTCCCCATCTACACCCGGGCCCTGGTCAACGCGTTCCTCAAGCGCGACCAGGCCTGGCACGTCACGGGCCGCAAGGGCGCCTACCGCTCGCCGTTCGCCTTCATGGTGCCGCAGGTGCTGGTCTTCCAGTTCCTGCTCCTGACCACGGCCGTCGGGCTGTGGAAGGACCTGTCCGGCGCCAACGCGACCCTCGCGCTCGCCTGGAACGCCACCAACACCGCCATCCTCGGGGTCTTCGTCGTGATCGCCTGGCGCGAGGGCCGCCGTGCGCGCGCCCAGCTGCGCGCCGAGCACCGGGCCGCGCGGGCCGTCGAGCCCGCCGCCGCCCCCGCCACGACCACCGCCACGCCCGCACTCACCGGAGGTGCCGCATGACCTGGGCCAGCCGCGTCCGACTCGTCCTGGGCATGCTCGTCGTGCTCGCCGTCGCCGCACTCGCGACGTTCCACCTCAACGACAGCCGGGGCCTCGCCACGAGCGACTCCGCGCAGATCCTCGGCCAGACCTACGCCGTGGGCACCCCGTACGCCGGGCTGGTCGCCGACCAGCTCGTCGAGGACGGCGACGAGGTCACCGAGGGCGACCCGCTGTTCGTCGTCGACTCCTCCGCGCTGACGTACGACCTCGAGAACGGTCTCGTCTCCGACGCGCCGGAGTTCACCGAGGTCGACGCCGAGGGTCGCCTCGTCGTCCTCGCCAGCGGCGACGGCACGGTGACGACCGTCGACGCCACGCGCGGCACCTTCGTGCAGGCGGCGACGACGCTCGCGACCGTGCAGCGCGAGGACTCCCTGTACGTGCAGGCCGAGTACACGCTCAGCGCCACCCAGTACGCGCGGGTGCCCGAGGGTGCCCCGGTCACGCTGACGCTGCCCGACCAGAGCACCATCGCCGGCACGGTCGAGGAGATCTCGGTCGAGACCGTCGCCGGCCAGGCCCAGGCCGTGGTCCGCGTGGCCTCGGACGGCCTCGCCGACGGCGACCGCGACGGCCTCGTGTCCGCCGGCACCCCGGTGGTCGCGGCGCTGCACCTCGAGAACGACGGGGTGGTCACGACCGTCGCCGACGCCGTGCGCACCTACGTGGAGGGGATGCTCGGGTGACGGCGGGCCGTCGCACGCCCGTGCTCGTGGCCGCCGTCCTCGCGGTCGTCCTCGTCGTCGTCCTCGTCGTCGTCCGTCCGTGGGACCGCGGGGGAGCCGCCGACGGGGCGGCCGGGCAGGCGTCGCGGGGCGACGTGCCCGGCCCCGTCGACGCGACCGTCCCGCAGGTCGACACGGCGGCGCTGACCGCCGGCGTCACGCAGGCCGACGACGCGGACGTCGACCCCGTGCGCCTCGCGGACGGCCTCGTGCCGCCCTCCAACCGCTGGTACTCCGGGCTGGTGTTCGGCGACGAGCCGCAGCCGGTGTACCCGCTGCCCCTGTCGTTCGGCCTCACGGCGAGCGGGTTCACCGTCGGGCTGCCCGACCCGGTGACGAACGACGCCGTCATCGCGGGGCCGCACGTGCCGGCGCTGACCGTCGACGCGGGCGCGTCCGCCGCGCAGGTCGTCAGCGCCGACCCCGTCGCCGTGGGCGTCGGGCTGCTGGACGCCGCCGGGGCCGCGCTCGGCACGGTGCACCTGGCGGGCGGCTCGCCGTTCGTCTCGTTCACCGCGGACGCCGACGTCGAGCTCGCCGCCGGGGCGGCGTTCACCGGCGACGGCCCGGCGCCGACCGCCGAGGTCGCCGGGACCACGTGGGCCCTCGTCGCACCCGACGGAGCCCTCGACGGCGACCGCCTCACGCTCGCCGCGGGGCAGACCGCCGCCTGGTACGCCCTGCCCGACGACGCCTCGGCCGACGCCGCGCAGGCGCTGGCCGACGCCGCGGGCGACCCGGTCGTCGCCGTCGACGTCGTCTACGGCGTGGACGACGACGTGGCGCGCACCAGCCTGACCTACCGCACGGCCGGCGACGGCCCGGGCGCGCACGTGCTCATGCCGCACCACACGGCGGGCACGCAGCCCGAGCGCGACGGCTGCGGGCTCGGCACCTACCGGAGCGTCTACGGCACGCTCGAGCTGTGCGCCGGCACCACCCTCGACGCCTACGCGCCGACGCTGACACCCACCGGCACGCTCGACCTGGCCGGGACCGACGACGCGCGGCGGGACGCCGTCCTGGAGCAGCTCGAGGCCGACGTCGCGGGCACCGAGGCGTTCGCGTCCGACACGTACTTCGGCGCCAAGCACCTGTACCGGGCGGCGACCCTCGTGGTCCTCGGCGAGGAGCTCGGGGCCGACGACGTGGTCGCCGACCTGCGCGCACGGGTCGCGGACGCGCTGCGCGAGTGGGCCCAGCCGGACGGCTGCGACGAGCGCGACGCCCGCTGCTTCGTCTACGACGCGCAGGCCCGGTCCGTCATCGGGCGGACCGTGGCGTTCGGCTCCGAGCAGCTCAACGACCACCACTTCCACTACGGCTACCTGCTGTCCGCCGCCGGGCTGATCGGCGCCGACGACCCCGACCTCGTCGAGGACGTCCGCCCGGTGATGGACCTGCTCGTGCAGGACGTCGCGGCGGCCGTGGCCACCGACGAGCTGCCGCAGCTGCGCACGTTCGACCCGTACGCGGGCCACGCGTGGGCGTCGGGCACGTCGCCGTTCGCGGACGGCAACAACCAGGAGTCGTCGTCGGAGGCCGTGACCGCGTGGAACGGCGTGGGCCTGTGGGCGGCGGCGTCCGGGCAGGACGACCTGCTCGTGCAGGCGACGTGGCTCGCGTCGACCGAGGCCGCGTCCTCGCGCGCGTACTGGACGGCGCCCGACCTGAGCGACCCCGTGTACGACGGGTTCGGGCACCAGGTGCTCTCGCTCAACTGGGGCGGCAAGCGGGACTGGGCCACGTGGTTCAGCCCGGAGCCGTCGGCGATGCTCGGGATCCTGCTGATCCCCATGGCGCCGGTCGCGGACTACCTGGCCGTGGACGTCGACCCCGCGGTCATCACGGCGGCGGCCGACGAGGCCGCGCCGGACGGGCCCGACGTGATGTTCGGCGACTACGTGCTGATGTACCGGGCGCTCGCCGGGCCGGAGGAGGCCGCGGCGGCGTGGGACGACGCCCTCACGCTGCCCGACACGTCCGTCGACGACGGCAGCTCACGTGCGTACCTGCTCGGGTGGCTCGCCGCCCACGGCGCCTGACGGGGTCCCTGGTCCGGCGCTCCGGCGCGGCGGCCAGGGGAGGCGTGCGGTCCGGCCGTCGGCGGGGGAGAGCTCCTCGCCGGCGGCCGGCCGCAGCAGCCGGACGACGGTCGCGACCAGCAGCGCCACGAGCGCGACGTTGCGTGCCGCGAGCAGCAGCGTGACCACGGTGCCGCCGCGCACCACGTCGGCGTAGAACCACGGGTAGGCGACCTGCGTGACGAACGCGGCGGCGGCCACGACGGCGGCCACCCGACCCCACCGGGGCAGCCCGTGGGCGAGCGCGACGGCGACGGGCGGCGCGAGCCACGTCATGAACTGCGGGCTGCCGACCTTGTTGAGCACGATCAGCACCAGGGCCATGAGCAGCGCGCCGCGCAGCACCAGGTCGAGGCGCAGCGCGTCGTCGGACCAGAAGCGCTCGCCGTCGCGGCGCCGGCACCACCACAGCAGCACCGCGGCGGCCGCGAAGCCGACGACGAGCAGCGCGCCCAGCGCGTCGGCCGTGGCCTGCGTGCCGGGGCCGGAGATCTCGAACGTCACCAGCGGCCTGTTGAGGTAGCGGCGCACCGCGTCGGACCACAGCCCCACGACGAGCCACGGGGTCGCCGCCACGGACTCGATCTGCAGGCCCCGCTCACCCTGCTCCGCGACGAACGACGTGACCCGCGGCAGCCCGCCGAGCGCGGCGACGGTCCCGACGACGACCACGCACACCGCGGCGGCGGGCGCCACCACGTCGCGCCACGGCCGCCGGGCCGCCAGCGCCAGCGGCACGATCGCGGCCCCGGGGGAGACCTTGACCCACGCCCCGAGCGTGACGAGGGCGGCGGCGACGCGGGGGCGGCGCAGGGCGCCGAGCAGCGCGAGCACGCTCAGCGGTGCCACGACCGCGTCGAGCCGGCCGATGGCCGCGGGGCCGAGCAGCAGCAGGAAGGTCATCCACCACAGCACGGCCGTCTCGCCGTGCCGGCGCCGCAGCAGCCCCGCGACGGCCACCGCGTTCAGCGCGGCGACCAGGGCGCACCACGCCAGCGCGTACGGCAGGTAGGTGGCCGTGCCGACCACCGCGGGCACCAGCATCGGCAGCAGCGCCGCCGCCGGGTACACCCACGCCTCGTCGACGACCGGCCACCACCCGAGGCGCAGGCCGTCGCGCACCCACTCGCGGTACAGGTCGACGTCGCCGAACGACTGCTCGGCGAGCAGCACCGCACCCAGCCACGTCAGCCAGGCGTGCACGACCACGACGACGACCCAGACGGCGACGGTCGTCGGTGCGGGAGCGCGGCGCGGCAGGGGAGCCTCCGGGGGTGCGGGGTCGGTGCAGGCGTCGACGCCCGGCCCGGCCAGGGTAGCGCCGGCCCCTGGGCGCGGGCCGGGACGGTCCGCCGTGGAGGGTCCCGGCCGCCGCGGTCCCGCGCGCGCTAGCCTCCCCACGCGCGCCGGTGCCGCACCGGTGGCGGACGAGAGGAGCCGGACGTGGGCCGCTGGGGCTGGGACGTGCACGGCGACGGGCGCACCGTCGCACCGGGGGCGGTCGTCGCCCCGGGGGAGCGGCTGGCGTGGGGGCGCACCGTCGGGATCGGGATGCAGCACGTCGTCGCGATGTTCGGCGCGACGTTCCTCGTACCGCTCATCACGGGGTTCTCCCCGCAGACCACGCTGTTCTTCAGCGCGGTCGGCACGGCGCTGTTCCTGCTGCTGACGCGCAACCGGCTGCCCAGCTACCTGGGGTCGAGCTTCGCGTTCATCGCACCGATCGGTGCCGCGACGGCCAGCGGCGGGCAGTCCGCCGCCGTCGGCGGGATCCTCGTCACCGGCCTGGCGCTGGTGGCCGTCGGCGTGGTCGCGCACGTCGCGGGCACCCGGTGGATCGACGCGCTGATGCCGCCGGTGGTCACGGGCACGATCGTGGCGCTCATCGGCTTCAACCTCGCGCCCGCGGCGTGGGGGTCGTGCACGGACGACGGCTGCACCGGCTTCCGCGCGGCCCCGGTGACCGGCCTCGTCACCGTGCTGACGATCGTCCTGGTCACGGTCCTGTTCCGCGGCATCCTCGGGCGCCTGTCGATCCTCGTGGGCGTGCTCGTCGGGTACGCGGTCGCGCTGGTGCGCGGCGAGGTCGACCTGTCCGTCGTGGCGGACGCACCGCTGGTGGGCCTGCCCACGTTCGTGGCCCCGACCGTGGACCTCGCGGTGCTGGGCCTGTTCCTGCCGGTCGTCCTCGTGCTCGTCGCGGAGAACGTGGGCCACGTGAAGTCGGTGGCGGCCATGACGGGCCAGGACCTCGACCCGCTCGTGGGCCGCGCGCTGATGGCCGACGGGCTGGCGACCACGCTCGCCGGCGTCGGCGGCGGGTCGGGCACGACGACGTACGCGGAGAACATCGGCGTCATGGCCGCGTCGCGCGTGTACTCCACGGCCGCGTACTGGGTCGCCGCCGCCACGGCGCTGCTGCTGTCGATGTCGCCGCGCTTCGGGGCGGTCGTCGCGACCGTGCCCGACGGCGTCCTCGGCGGTGCGGCGACGGTGCTCTACGGGATGATCGGCCTGCTCGGCGCGCGGATCTGGGTGCAGAGCAAGGTCGACTTCTCCTCGCCGACCAACCTGGTGCCGGCCGCGGTGGCGCTGATCGTCGGCATCGCGGACTACGCGTTCACGGCCGGCGCCCTGGAGTTCCGGGGGATCGCGCTGGGCACCGCGGCGGCGATCGGCCTGTACCACCTGATGCGGGTGCTGGGCCGCTGGCGTGGCACCACCGAGGAGCCGGCGACGCCCGCGTCGGTGCCCGGCGGCGACGAGCTGCGGCACTGAGCGGGCCGCCCGTGGCGCGGGGGACCGCCCTGCGCCACGGGTCCGGGCCGGTCAGCCCTCGGCGGGCTCCTCGGTGGGCTCGGCGGTCGGGGTGGCGGTGATCTCCGCGAACGGGCGGCAGCCGGTGACGCCCTCGAGCGGGGTGCTCGCCTCGAGCGCGACCTCCTCGGGCGCGGCCAGGCGCTCGTACTCGTCGCCGAGCACGAGGTCGACGGTCGCATCGGTCCGGGCGTCGGGGAACAGCACGGCACCCGGCACGTAGGCCAGCAGGGTGTACGCCTGCGCGGTGCCCTCGATGCCGTGCGCGATGCGGGCGACGCCGGCGGTCGGTGCCCCGTTGTCGGTCGCCCCGACCGTGAAGCTGCGCTCGGTGAGGCTCGCGGCGGTGGCCGCGGCGAGCCCGTTCTGGCCCGAGCCGTTGAGCACGTTGACCGTGATCTGGTCGTTCGGCACCGGCAGCGCGCCCTCGGGCGGGCAGTACGCGTTGACCGGGGCGGCGCTCTCGGTCGGGTTCGTCGAGAAGCCACGGTCCAGGAGCGGCAGCGCCAGGTTGTCGGTGTACACGGCCGCGGCGCCGAGCCCGGCGACGGCGAGCACAGCCAGCAGGACGCCGAAGATGACGGCCTGCCTCTCGTGCATGTGCCGTCGTCTCAGCTGACGGGCCCGGTCCTGGTCGCTCATGCGTCTCCCCCGATCACGCGCTGGTCCTGCAGGTCCTCACGGCACCACCAGGACGCGTGCGTGCAGCAGCGCGCGCTGGTGCAGCGCCGCGCGCACCGCGCGGTGCAGCCCGTCCTCGAGGTAGAGCACGCCCTTGTGCTCCACGACGTGGGCGAACAGGTCGCCGTAGAAGGTCGAGTCCTCGGCGAGCAGGGCGTCCAGGTGCAGCGTCACCTTGGTGGTGACGAGCTCGTCCAGCCGGACCTGCCGCGGAGGGACGGTGGCCCACTGGGCGGGCGTCACGAGCCCGTGGTCCGGGTACGGGCGCCCGTCGCCCACCGCCTTGAAGATCACGGGGCGAGTCTAGGGGGTCGCGCGGTGCGCGGGGCCGGACGTCCGGCGCTCGGGGGTCGCCCGCGCGGTCGTCGCGGCACCGGATCCTCGGCGATGACCTGCAGCGACGTCATCGTCGTCGTCCAGACGGTTGACGTGGGTCGTGACCGCGGGCTTGAATCGATCAAACCGGACGGGAGAGCGCATTCCAACGACGGTTGCGTCCCGTGCCGCGTCACCGACGACGCCCCGCACGCCCCGACCGGCCGACGGAGAGGGATTCGACGATGAGTCTGCGCAGTCCGGCACGCCCGCTCGTCCTCCCCGCGGTGCTCTGCACCACGGCGCTCGCACTCACGGGCCTCGCGGCCCCGGCCTCGGCGGGCGGCGGCGCCCACGGCTCCGGCCGGGGTGCCGGCCTGGGGGCCGTCCAGCTCGAACGTCTCGACCGCGGCCTTGTCGCCGTCGCGACGTCCGACGGGGTCTTCCTGTCCTGGCGCCTGCTCGCGCCCGAGGTCACCGGCGCCACGGCCACCACGCAGACGGGCCCGCAGTTCGTCGTCCGTCGCGACGGCGAGCCGATCGGCACCGTGGAGGGCGCGACCAACCTGCTCGACGCCGAGGGCGCCGCCGACGCCACGTACACCGTGGCCGCGGTCGTCGACGGCGTCGAGGTCGACGTCAGCGACCCCGCGACGCCGTGGGCCGACGGGCACCTCGACCTGCCGCTGAACAAGCCCGCCGACGGCGTCACGCCCGCCGGCGAGGCGTACACCTACGCCGCCAACGACATGAGCGTCGGCGACCTCGACGGCGACGGTCAGTACGAGTACGTCGTCAAGTGGGACCCGTCCAACTCCAAGGACGTCTCCCAGATCGGCTACACCGGCAACGTCTACCTCGACGCGTACGAGCTCGACGGCACGCAGCTGTGGCGCATGGACCTGGGCGTGAACATCCGCGCCGGCGCGCACTACACGCAGTTCCCGGTGGCCGACTACGACGGTGACGGCACCGCCGAGCTCATGGTGAAGACCGCGCCCGGCACCACGATCACCCGGTACCGGGCGGACGGCTCGGTCCGCAGCACACGGCCCGTCACCCTGCCGCGGGACGACGTCCGCGCCGGTGTCACGCACGCCGACGACTACCGGCTGAGCCGGGAGGGCTACTACGAGCACGTCGTGGAGATGTTCCGCGGCTGGGCGGACCGCGACGAGGTCGTCTCCGGGCAGTGGCCCGCGACGCTCGAGGAGGCCTTCGGCATCGAGCCCCGGTACGACTACCCGCTCTCGGACGCGGACGCCCGCGCCGTCGCGGACTACTTCATGGACGTCTACGCCCCGTCCCGCAGCGCGCGCAACGTGCTGAGGAGCTTCGAGGGCTTCATCGTCGACGGCCCCGAGTACCTGACCGTGGTGGGCGGCGACGGCCGCGAGCTGCAGACCGTCGACTACACGCCCGGCCGCACCGACGACGGCCTGCTGTGGGGCGACTACGCCATGGCGCGCATCGAGCCCGGCAACCGCGTCGACCGGTTCCTCGCCGGCACCGCGTACCTCGACGGCGAGCGCCCCTCGGCGGTCTTCGCCCGCGGCTACTACACGCGCACGACCCTGGTCGCGTACGACTGGGACGGCAAGCGCCTGCACGAGCGCTGGACGGTCGACTCCGGCTGGACGCCCCTGACCAACCCGTTCAACGACGGCCCGCACGGGCGTGACGGCACCGACCCCGAGTTCGGCACCCTCACCACGCAGGGCTTCCACTCGTTCTCCGTCGCCGACGTCGACGCCGACGGCCGCCAGGAGGTCGTGTACGGCTCGGCGACCATCGACGACGACGGCTCGCTGCTCTACTCGTCGTTCGCGACGATGCCCGCGGGCAGCGCGACCCCGGGCGTGCAGGCGCGGCTCGGCCACGGCGACGCCATGCACGTCACCGACATCGACCCCGCCCGTCCGGGCCTGGAGGTCTTCACCGTGCACGAGGGCGGCACCTACGCCCCCTACGGCATGGCGATGCGCGACGCCGCCACCGGCGAGACCCTGTTCGGCGTCTACTCCGGCCGCGACACCGGGCGCGGCATGGTCGGAGACGTCCGTCCCGACGTGCCGGGCATCGAGGCCTGGGCGTCGCTGCCCGGCGGGTCCGACGCGTCCGGGCTGTACTCGGCCGACGGGCGCGTCCTGCAGCCGACCATCCCCGGCACCAACATGAGCATCCGCTGGGCCGCCGACGGCACGACGCAGATCGTCAACGGCTCCGGCACCGCGACACCCACGATCGACGACGCCACCCGCGGCACCCTGCTCACCGCGACGGGCACGCTCACGAACAACGGCACGAAGGGCAACCCGTCCCTCGTCGCGGACGTCCTCGGCGACTGGCGCGAGGAGCTCTTCGTCCGCACGGCCGACTCCTCGGCGATCCGGGTCTACCTCTCCACCGAGGTCACCGACCGCGGGCTCGCGACCCTCATGCACGACCCGCAGTACCGCGCCGAGGTCGCCCGCCAGCAGACGACCTACAACCAGCCCTCGTACCCGGGCTTCTACCTCGCGTCGGACACCGACATGACCACGGTCCCGGTGGCGCAGGCGTGGCTGCCCGGCTCGGTCGACGCGCTGCGCAGCACGTTCGACGGCCTCGTGCGGTCGAAGGACCTCGAGGGCCTCGTCGTCGTCGAGGGGAAGGTCGCGCTGGCGGCGGCGCAGAAGGCCGCCGACCGGGGTGACGATCGGGCGCTGGTGCGCACGCTGGACCGGTTCGCCGACCGCGTCTCGACGATGCGCGACTCCCGCGTCTCGAAGGCCACACCCCAGGCCCGCACGACCCTGACCACGGCGATCACCCGGATCACGACCCCCCTGTCCTGATCGTCCCGACCGGTGGGGGCCCGTCCCCAGCGGCCGGGCCCCCACCGCGCCGACTCACCCCACCCCTCCCGCCGACCCCGTCATCTGTGACGCACCGCCGGTGCAGGCCGTCACGGATGGCGGGGTCGGCCGCTCGGGGCCCGGCCCCGGCCGGCGAGTCCGTCGTCTGTGGCGTCTCGGGGGTGCTGGGCGCCACCGGTGGCGGGGTCGGCTGGCCTGCGGAGGGGCGGGGTGCTGGGGGACGGGCGGATCGGGGTCCCGGAAAAGGCGAAGGGCGCCGCGACCCGGAGGTCGCGGCGCCCTTCGTGGCGCTGGGTGTCGCTCAGGCAGGCGCGACGTTCGACGCCTGCGGGCCCTTGGGGCCCTGCTGGACGTCGAAGGACACACGCTGGTCCTCCTCGAGCGAGCGGTAGCCGCTCGACTGGATGGCCGAGTAGTGGACGAAGACGTCCGGGCCGCCGTCCTCGGGGGCGATGAAGCCGAAGCCCTTCTCAGCGTTGAACCACTTCACGATGCCGTTGGGCATGTCATTCTCCTCATGCGGTGTACTGCGGACCCGACGACCGGGACCGGTGAATCACGGTGGTCGTCGTCCGCTCCGGAGAACGTATGCCCGTCCGCCACGAGGGCGGTCGGACCGACAAGCGATGCACTGCGACTACGTGCCCCACCCTAGCGGCATTTCGGCGCGCGTCAGAAGTGCCGGGAAGGTCACGGTGAGGTCACGACTCGCCGAGAGGTGGTCGCCGTCGGGGGAGGGGGGTCGGTGTCCTGGTCAGCGGCCCGCCCCGCTGCGCTCCGCGCGGTCGCGGATGCCCCGCAGCATCTTCTCGGACATCACCGTGCTGGCCGCGCTCGCGAGCTCCGTCACGACCTTCGCGGCCGTTCCGGCACGCACGTACCGCTCGCGCACGACGAGCCGCGTGCCGCCCCCCGGTGCGGCCCGCAGCACGAACGCCCACGTGAAGCCGTACGGCGGCTGCTGCTCGCCCGGGGCCGCGTTGCCCTCCAGCACCAGGGCGCGGCCGGGCTCGACGACGGCGACCCGCAGGACGAGGTCCGGGTGCAGCGCCACCGCGTCGCCGACCCGGACGGTCTGCCACGCGGGCTCGACACGGTCCGCGGACCGCACGCCGCAGCCGACGAGGTTCTCGAGCGCGTCGTAGGAGTAGAAGCCGCCGCGGTCGGCGCCGATCTGCGCGACCCACGGCCACACGACGTCCGCGGGGGCCCGCACCGTGATCGCCCGGGTCGCGACGAGGTCGGCCGACGGGGTGCGGTCGTCACCGGGCAGCACGGCGTCGAGCTCGGCCTCGGTGGCGCCCAGGTGCAACGCCCAGGTCCGCAGCACGGGCAGCCCGGCGAGCCCGGCGAGGAGCAGGCCCAGCGCGGCCTCCCCGGCGGTCGGCAGGGGGATCGTCACGCGGCGTCGGGTCACGCGCCCACCCCACCACACCCGGCCCCGCGCCGTGCAGAGTCCTACGTCCCCTCGTGCTCAGCGGCGCGGCCGCCTCGTCAGGGGGTGCGGTCGAGGAGGTCGCGGAGGTAGGCGGCCTGGCCGGCGTGCTCGAGGTCGTCCGCGAGGACGCTGACCAGGCGGACGCCGAGCGTGACGGGCGGGTCCCAGCCGGGGTCGACGACCGCGTCGAGGTCGTCGTCCGTCAGCCGCTCCAGGTAGGCCAGGGTCTGGGCGGTCGCGGCCCGCAGGTAGTCGAGCAGGAGCGGTGCGGGCGCGACGACGCGGGCGACGTCGTCGGGGGTGTGCCCGTAGCCGTGGGCGTCGTCGTCGAACGGCAGGTCGAAGCGGCGCGCCCAGCCCTGCGCGGTCCAGACCTGCTCGACACCGGCGAGGGGCGCGACCTGGGCGTCCTGCACGCGGGCGGTGTGCCAGGCGAGCCACGCGAGGGTGTTGGCCTCCGGGTCGGGGCGGCGCACGAGGAGCGCGTCGTCGGCGCCGTCGAGCGCCTCCGCGACGAGCTCCTCGATGCGTCCGAAGCCGTCCGCGAGCACGTGCCTGGCCTGCATGGCGTGGTCCCTCCTGGTCGGGCGCCGGTGCGGCCCCGTCGCGTCCGACGCTAGGCACGTCGCGACGTCCGCGCGCGTCGAGGGTTGACGACCCGTCATGGTTACCCGGTAACCTCCGCACTAGTTACCGAGTAACCAGGGGGTTCGATGACCGTCAGGAACGGCGTCCTCGCTCTGCTCGCCGAGCAGCCGATGCACGCGTACCAGCTCAAGCAGCAGTTCGAGCACCGCACCGGCGGCACCTGGCCGCTCAACATCGGCCAGGTCTGGACCACCGTGCACCGCCTCGTCCGCGACGGCCTCGTCGAGCCGCTGCCCGACGACGAGCAGCCCGACGTCGAGCACTTCCGCCTCACGGCCGACGGGCGTGCCGAGGCCAGCGCCTGGTGGTCCCGACCCGTCGACCGCGGCGCCCCGGCCCGCGACGAGCTCGTCATCAAGGTCGCGCTCGCCGTCACCGCCCCCGGCGTCGACGTGCAGGACGTCATCCAGAACCAGCGCCGCGAGTCCATGCGCGTGCTGCACGAGTACACCCGCCTCAAGAGCACCGACGGCGCGGACGACCTCGCCTGGTCCCTCGTGCTCGACCACCTCGTCTTCGCCGCCGAGGCGGAGGTGCGCTGGCTCGACCACGTCGAGTCACGGGCGTCCCGGGCCGCGTCGGAGGGACGCGCGCCCGGGACGTCGGACGCGGCCGCCCACCCGCTGACCGCCGCCCGCCGGACCCGCACCGGCGGCACCCGATGAGCCCCACCCGCCCCGTCCTCGTCGCCCTGCGCGGCGTCGGCCGCGTCCACGGCACCGGCCCGGCGGCCGTGCGCGCCCTGCGCGGCGTCGACCTCAAGGTCCACGCCGGCGAGCTCGTCGCCGTCATGGGACCCTCCGGCTCCGGCAAGTCGACCCTGCTCAACCTCGCGGGCGCCCTCGACAGCCCCACGTCGGGCCGTGTCGTCATCGACGGGGAGGACGTCACCGCGTTCGACGAGCGGCGCCGTGCCGCCCTGCGCCGGCGCGCCGTCGGGTTCGTCTTCCAGGACCTCAACCTCGTGCCCGCCCTGACCGTCGCCGAGAACGTCGCCCTGCCGCGCGAGCTCGACGGCGTCGCACCCCGCCCGGCCCGTGCCGAGGCGCTCGCCGCGCTCGACGAGGTCGGCACCGCCGCGCTCGCGGACCGCTACCCCGACGACCTGTCCGGCGGGCAGCGTCAGCGCGTCGCGATCGCCCGCGCCCTCATCGGACCCCGGCGGGTCGTGCTCGCCGACGAGCCGACCGGGGCGCTCGACTCCGCGACGGGCGAAGAGGTCATGCGCGTGCTGCGCCGCCGCATCGACGCCGGCTCCGCGGGGCTGCTCGTCACGCACGAGCCCCGGTTCGCCGCGTGGGCCGACCGCACGGTGTTCCTGCGCGACGGCGTCCTCGTCGACGGCACCGGCACCGCCGCGGGCCCCGAGCAGCTCCTCGGGGCGGTGCGTCGATGAGCGTCACCGCCCCCGCGCGTCCTGCACTGCCCGCGCGTCTGGTGGCGTCGTGGCGGGTCGCCGCCCGGATCGCGCTGCGCGACGCCCGCGACGAGCGCGGCCGCACCGCCCTCGTCGCGGCCCTCGTCGCGCTGCCGGTCGCGGCGGCCGTCGCCGTCTCGACGTTGTCGCTGTCGGCGACGCCCACACCCGCGCGGCTCGTCGGGGCGACGCTCGGCGACCACGCGCAGGCGCTGGTCGGCGAGCAGGCCGGGTCCGCCGTGACGCAGGACCCCGACGGGTCGACCTGGGAGCCGGACGGGTACGTGCCGCGCGGCGAACGGGCCGACGTGGCGACGTACGAGCGCCGCCTCGCCGCCGCCCTCCCCGCCGACGCCCGGCTGGTCCGAGCGGTCCGCGGACCGGCGGACCTCGGCTCCGACGCCCGCACGGCCGACCCCGCGGCTGTCGTGGGGGACAGCGCGCAGGCGCTGGTGCTCGAGCTCGGCCTCGACGACCTCCCCGAGGTCGTCACCGCCCCCCTGCACAGCGGGACCCTGCCGCGTCGCGCCGACGGCGTGCTGATCTCCCACGCGTGGGCTGTCGCCCTGGACGCCTGGGTCGGCGACACGATCACCGTGACTCCCGCCGAGGGCGGTCCCGTCAGCCTGGTCGTCTCCGGCGTCCTCGCCCGCGCCCCGTTGTCGCCCGACGTGGTCGCGACGACCGGCGCGGTGCTCCCCGAGCCGACGCACGCCGGTGCCCTGCTGCCGTCCGCGCCCGCCTGGTACGTGCTCGGACCCTCGCCCGTCACCTGGGACGACGTCCTGGCGGTCAACGGCCTCGGGTCGGCGGTGGTCAGCCGGGCCGTGGTGCTCGACCCGCCGGCCGTCCCGGCGCGCGACGACGACGGCACGGCCGTGCTGCTCGGCGGGGCCGTCGTCCTCGGGCTCCTCGAGGCGGTGCTGCTCATCGGCCCCGCGTTCGCGATCGGCGCGCGCAGCAGCCGGCGTCGACTCGCGCTGCTGGCCGCCGTCGGCGCCGACCGGCGCACCGTGCGACGCGTCGTCGTGCTCGGCGGGCTCCTCGTCGGAGCGGCCGCGTCCGCAGCCGGCGCCGTGACCGGCCTGGGCGTCGCGGCCGTCGTCCGGTGGGTCGACCTCGCGACCGGCCGGTTCACGTACCCGGACCTGCGGGTCAGCGCGTGGCAGGTGCTCGCGGCGGTGCTCACCGGGACGGCCGTCGCCACCGCGGCCGCGTGGCTCCCTGCCCGCCGTGCCGCATGCGTCGACGTCGTCGCCGCGCTCGCGGGACGTCGGGCGGAGGCTCCGCCCCGCCGCCGCGTCGTGGTGGTGGGGCTGCTGCTCGCCGCGGGAGGTGCGGCGGTGATCGTCCTGGAGATGCTCGGGTTCATCCGCTCCGGCTCGATCGGCGCGAGCGGAGCACTCATGGTCGCCGGTGCCCTGGCGATGATGGTCGGCGTCGTGCTCGTCTCGGGCGGGCTGGTGCAGGTGCTCGGGCTGCTCGCCCCGCGGCTCGGCCCGGCGGGGCGGTTCGCCGTCCGTGACGCCGTCCGGCAGCGGTCGCGCACCGCACCGGCGGTCGCCGCCGTGCTCGCGGCCGTGACCGGGGCCACCGCGGCGCTCGTCGTCGTCGCGTCGACAGAGACCTACAACGCGGCCATGTACCGCGGCATCGGGGCCCCGGGCGTCGTGGCCGTGGGCGCCGGGGCAGACGACGGCCCGTTGACGCCGGAGGACGACGTGCTCCTGCGAGAGACGCTGCGCGACCAGCTCCCTGTCGGCGAGATCGTCCCGGTGAGCGCCGCCGCCCCTGCCGAGCAGGTGGACGACGCCTTCGTCGCGTACTCCGTGGTCCGGCACCCCGACGCGCTCTGCCCCTGGTACCGGGACGACGGCTCGTCCCGGCACGCCGAGCCCGGTGACACGCGGTGCACGCTCGACCCCGGCGGGTGGGAGATCTGGAGGCACGCAACCGGGTTCAGCGAGGTCGTCGACGACGGGACCGCCGTCGGGCGTCTCGGGGTGCCCGGAGCGGACGAGGCAGCCGCGGCGCTCGCGGCGGGACGTGTGGTGGTGGCCTCGCCGCACGACGTGTGGCCCGACGGCACCGTGCACCTCGCGGTCGAGGCGTGGCCGGACGCCGGCGGCCCGGCCGAGCAGCTCCGGACCGTCGTGCTGCCCGGCACCGCGGTCGACCTCGGGCACCAGCTCCAGCTCGGCGTCGTCCTCCCCGCGGGCGTCGCGGAGCTCGGGGCACGTGTGGCCCCGGCGGGCTATCTCGTCACGACGACCCGCATGCCGACCGTGCAGGAGGAGGCCGACGCCGAGCACGCGGTCCGTCAGGCCGTGGCCGCGGGCCTCCACGTGGAGCGCGGGTGGCAGGGCTCAGGCCCGGGCATGCTCTGGGCCGTCGCGCTGGTGGCTCTGCTGCTCGGCGTCGGGGCCGTCGCCATGACGGTGGCCCTCGCTGCGCGCGACGCCCGGCCCGACCTCGTCCTGCTGGCCGCGGCGGGTGCGGCACCGGCGCTGCGGCGGCGGGTCAGCGCCGCGCAGGCGGGCGTGCTCTGCGCGGTCGGGGTGCCGCTCGGGGCAGGGGCGGGGCTGCTCCTCGGGCACCTGATGATCCGGGCGCGGCACTACCGCGACCTCGACTGGGTCACGGTCGTGCCCTGGTCCGCGGTCGGGCTGCTCGTCGTCGGGCTGCCGCTCCTCGCGGTGGCTGGGGCGTGGCTCCTCGCCCCGCGGGCCGCGCCCGTGGAGCGTCGCGTCGACCTGTAGCCGTCCGCGCCCCTGCGCCGCCCCCCGCACAGCGTGCTCCCAGCGCCCGCTGGGGGTGCGTGCAGGTGGCCGCGGCACGGTGCAGTCGAGGGCCCCGCCGGCACGTCCCCTTCCGGCGGGGCCCCGGCACGCCCGCGGCGGGCGCGCCGCAGCCCGCAGCCAGAGGAGCACGACGCATGAGCCGGTCCCGGGACCTGCGCCGCAAGGCCACCGCCAAGGAGCGCCGCGCGGCCGACCGTGCGCTCGCCCGGGCCGAGCGGGAGCGGCGCCGCCGCCGGGCGCGCCGGTGGCGCGTGGTGCGTCGCACGAGCGCGCCCGTCGCCGCGCTGGCGGTGGTGGTGGCGGTCGCCGTCGCGCTGCACGCCCAGGCGCAGGCCGCCGGCACGGGCCCGGCGAACATGGCCGCCGACGGCGTCCTGCTGGCCGGGGACGGCACCACCACGACCGCGGTGCGCACGCACGCGCTGGCGCCCGGCGAGGAGCCCACCGCGACGGTCGTCGACGCCGCGGTGCCGGACGTCGTGCTGTACGTCGACTACCGCGACCCGCAGGCCGCGGCGTTCTGGGCGGCGAGCGGCGAGCAGGTCGAGAGCTGGGTGACGATGGGCTACACGACCGTGGAGATCCACCCGGTCGCCGTGCTGGACGGCGCCGAGGTGCCCGCGGCGACCGCCACCGCGGACCCCACCGGCACGGCGGCGGCCGACCCCTCCGGCACGGCGACGGCGGCGCCCACGGCGACCGCCGACCCCACGGCCGCCGCGACGCCGGACGCGCAGGCGACGGACGTGCCGTCCGCGCAGGCCACCGCGACCGCGACGAGCGGGGACTACTCGGCGCGTGCCGCGGGCGCGCTCGCGTGCGTCGCGGACGTCCAGCCCGACGCCGTGCTGATGGCGCACGCGGCGCTGCTCGAGCAGGTCGGCGGGCTGGACGCCGACGGGCTGTCGACCGACGAGCTCGTCGCGGTGGTCACGACCGCGATCGGCGCGGACGAGGAGGTGGAGGCGTGCGTGCGCGGCGGCGACTTCGTCGACTGGGCTCAGGAGGCGACGGCCCGCGCGGCCGACGCGGTGCCGTACGCGGAGGTCGGTGCGGTCACGACGTCGCCCGTCGTGCTGGTCGCGGGCCAGCCGTACACGGGCGACCTCGGTGACGCGGACGACTTCGTGTCGTTCCTGTCGAACGCGTACTCCGCGGCGCTCAGCACGGCTGAGGGTACGACGGACGACGGCACGGCGGACGACGCCACCACCCCGGAGCCGACGGCGACGCCGTGAGCGCGCCCGTCAGGCGGCGCTGACCCGGGCGACGACGTGCAGCCGCGCGCCGAGCTGCAGGTGCTCGACGTGCACGGCCGCACCGCGGCCCCCGCCCGGCAGCATCCCCGCGACCACGGGCCCGACCCGGTCGAGGTCCACGTCGACGACGACCGCGCCGCCCGAGGTCCGCACGAGCGCCACGCCCGGGGGCAGGTGCGCGAGCTGGCCCCGCAGCGCGTCCGCGACGAACGACGACAGGTCCGCGCGCACCACGGGGTGCTGGGCGACGATCGCGACCTCCCAGCTGCGGCCGGTGATGCCGCGGTCCTCGACGCGCACGTCCACGGGCCCGGCCATGCGGGTCGCCATGCGGACGGGGGCGGGCACGCCGGGCAGCTCGTGCACCGCCACGCGGGCGAGCACCACCGCCCCCTCGGCACGGACGTCCGTCACGGCCGTGGGGAGGGCGCCGCTGGCGCGCGCGGCGACGAGGGCCTCGTCGAGGCCGAGGGTGAGCTCCATGGGCGCTGAGCCTAGGCGTCGTCGGGACGTCGTGCCCGCGTGCGGGGCCGGGGTGCCGCGCGAGGATGGGCAGGTGGGCCCTGACGGGCCCGGGGAGGGGAGCGTCATGCAGCACCAGCGCTGGGACGAGCTGAGCACGGGCCGCAGGGTCGGGGTGGTGGTGGTCTCGGCCGCGCAGATCGCGCTGACCGTCGCCGCCTACCGGGACCTGGTGAAGCGGCCCGCGGAGCAGGTGCACGGCCCCAAGCTCGCGTGGGGGGTCGCGCTGCTCGTCAACTGGGTCGGGCCGATCACGTACTTCGCGAAGGGGCGCCTGCCCGCCTGAGACGTCCCGGGGCCGGCGTCGGCCGCGGTGCTCAGGCGTCGAGGAGGGTGAGCTCGACGTGCACGACGTCGCCGTCGTCGACCCCCGCGGCCTCGCGCACGGGGCGCTTGACCGGGAGCACGAAGCTCTCGAGCCGCTTGTCGGGGAACAACGACGTCCGCCACGTCGTCGGGCCCAGCACGGCCTCGACGCGCACCGAGCCGAACCCCCGCTGCGCGCCGTGCGACGCCTCGTCGATCGCGTCCGCGACGTCGAACGGCACCGTGACGAACACCCAGGAGCCGTTCTCGGTGCGCCACAGCGGCGCGTCGAACCGGTAGTCACCCACGGGCCGCACGGTACCCACGCCCGCCGACACCGCTGCCGTCACCGCCGGGCCGCCGCCGGGTGAACGCGGGACCGGGCATACCGGGAGGTATCACGCACCCCGCGCCGGGGGTCCTCCTCGCAGGGGGCGGCGCACCGGCGCAGCCGGACGGGGGACGGGCAGATGAGCACCACCGCGACGCTGGGCGTGCGGGTCACGAGCGCGGACGGCGGGCCGGTCGTCGGCGCGCAGGTCACCCGGACCGCGCCGGACCGCACACGCACGACCGTCGAGACGGACGCCCGCGGGCGCGCCGCGTTCGACGCGCCCGCGGCCGACCCGGCGACGGTCACGGTCGTCGCCGAGGGCTTCGCGCCCGACGCCCGCGACGTCGGCGGCGCGTACCCCGTGCGCGGGGACGGTCTCGAGGAGTTCGTCGTCGGCCCGCCCGGGTGGCCGCACCTGTTCCGGGGGCGGGTGCGCGTGCCGTTCCGGCCGGTGCTCGACGCCGTCGGCGTGCGGACCGTCGTCCCGCGGGACGACGGGGGCGGCCCTGCGCTCGACGGGCTGACCGACGGCACGACCACGACCCTGACGTTCCCCGACCCGCACGTGCAGGTGCTGCGCGTGCCCGGGCTCGGTACCGGCGCGGACGGCGACGCGGTGCACCGCGACGTCGACCCGCACCGCTCGCGCGCCCTCGACGACGCGGTGCGCGAGCTCGCGCACCGCGCGGAGGTCGTCGACGACGTCGAGCAGGTCGGCGCGATCGTCCAGCTCTCCGACGCCGCGGTGTCGTTCCTGTCCGGGACCGTGCACGTGTCCCTGCTCGGCGACGACGTCGACGTGGTGACGCTCGCGGCCCGGCACGGCCTGGAGGTCGTCCAGCGGTTCGGCGCCCTGCCGCGCACGTACCTGCTGCGCTCGCCGGACGGCGCAGGCTACGACCTGCTCGACAAGGTCGCGGGCCTCGCCGCCGAGCCCGGGGTCCGGTACGCCGAGCCCGACCTGGTCTCGAGCGTGGTCCCCGACGCGGTGGCGCCGAGCGACCTGCTGCGCCCGCAGCAGTGGGACCTGACGATCGAGGGGCTCGCCGACGCGTGGCAGGTGCTGCGCGACCTCGACCCGGCGCACACGTTCGGCGACCCCGACGTCGTCGTGGCCGTCGCCGACAACGGCGTCGACCCCGGGCACCCCGCGATCACGGGCACCGTCAGCGACGGGCGTGCCAAGGTCGTCCAGCTCTTCGACTTCGGCACCATGGTCGCGAACAACGACGCGACGAACACGGGCCCGCTCGCGGACCACGGCATCTGCTGCGCGTCGGCCGCCGTGGGCCGGGCCGACGACGGCGTGGGCACCGCGGGCGTGGCAGGCAACGCGCGGCTCATCGCCACCCGGCACGCGGGCAGCGAGCAGCGGTACGCCGAGGCGTACCTGTGGATGGCGGGGCTGGACGCCGGGAGCGCGACCGCGGGGTTCCCCGCGCAGCTGGCCGACGGCGCGTGGGTGATCTCGAACAGCTTCGGCTTCAGCGTGGACGTGCCGATCTCCGGGCTGATGCGGGACACGTTCGACGCCCTGACGGACCAGGGGCGCGGCGGGCGCGGCACGGTGCTGTACTTCTCCGCCGGCAACGACGCCGTCGACCTCGACGACACCGACCGGCGCCCGTGGAGCATGTACGACCGCTGCTACGGCGTGGCCGCGGCCTCGCTCGACCCGGACGGCACCACGGAGCGGCGCACCTGGTACAGCAACTGGGGCTCGACGGTCGACGTCTGCGCGCTGTCCAACGACGCGGAGGCGGGCGGGCACAACCCGCCGCAGAGCTGGGGCGCGTTCACGGCCACGCACCGGGCCACGCCCCGGGGCACGGCGGTGCCCGGCACCGCGGCCGCGACGACGACGCTGCGCACCGCGTCGGGCGCCGGCGCCACGACCGTCGACGTCCAGTCCGTCGCGGGTGCCGTGGTGGGCGGGTCCGTGCTCGTCGGCCCGGCCGCCGCCGCGACCAGCCGCGGGCGCACCATCACCGCGGTCGACGCCGGCAACCGGCGGATCTCGCTGGACATGGCCCTGCCCGCGGGCTTCGCCGACGGTGCCGCCGTGACCTTCGGGCCGCGCGAGTGGCGCACCGACTTCGGCGGCACGTCCTACGCGACCCCGGTCGCGGCGGGCGTCGCGGCGCTCATGCTCTCGGCCAACCCGCAGCTGGGGTGGCGCGACGTCGGCGACATCATGGAGCGCACCGCGGTCCGGATCGACGCGACGAGCACCGACGCGGACGGGCGCTGGCGCGACGTCGACGGGCGCATCTCCACCGACCCCGGGTACCGCGGCCCGGCCCGCAGCGAGTGGTACGGCGCCGGCCGGGTGGACGCGCGCGCCGCGGTGCTGCGCGCCGCGTGGACCGTGGACCTCGTCACCGACGCCCTGGAGTTCACCGACGTGCCCGAGGGGGAGACGACGTTCCGGGCCGTGCGCATCGACGTGCACAGCCTCTACCCGTCGACGTTCTCCGTGGTGACCGGCCCCGCGGCGCCGTTCTCGCTGCCGCTGGGCTCGTCCGACGCCCTGACGGGGACGTCGCAGTGGACGACCCTGGAGGAGGGGCTGATCTGGGTCGCGTTCACCGGGCGCACCCCGGGCACCACCGACTCCGGCTCGATCACGGTGCGCCACGACCCGACGGGCCAGGTGTGGACCGTGCCCATCACGGCGAGCAGCGTCCCGCCGGTCACCGCGGCCGTCATGCTGGTGCTCGACCGGTCCGGGTCGATGGACAGCCCCTCCGGCGTGGGCACGAGCAGCCGCCTCGACGTGCTGCAGTACTCCGCGAACATCCTCGTGGACTACGCGCAGGAGGGTGACGCGGTCGGCATCGTCGCGTTCGACACCGACGCCGCCCCGGTCCTCGTGCCCCCGGCGGGTCCGCTCGCCGCGCCGACGGGCGGCATCGACGTGGCCCGCGACTCGATCCGCGCCGAGATCGACACGTTCGCCACCAACACGGCGGGCTTCACGTCGATCGGCGACGGTCTCGACCTCGGGCAGGCCGAGCTGAACCCCGTCACCGGGTTCGACACCAAGGCGACCATCGTCTTCACCGACGGGTTCGAGAACCGCGACAAGTTCATCGCCGACGTCGCCGGGTCCGTCACCGACCGCACGTTCGCGGTCGCGCTGGGCCGCGCCGAGAACATCCGACCCTCGGCGCTCACGCAGGTCACGAACGGCACCGGCGGCTACTGCGTGCTCACCGGCGACCTCGGCCTGGACAGCCGCTACCGGCTCGCGAAGTACTTCCTCCAGGTGCTGGCCGGGGTCAAGAACCATGAGGTCGTCGTCGACCCGCCCGTCGCCGTGGGCCTCGGGCAGACCGTGGACGTGCCGTTCCTGCTGGCCGAGACGGACATCGTCGTCGACGTCGTCCTGCTCACCCGGCACCCGCACCTCGTCGAGCTGACGCTGGTGACGCCCGACGGCGACGTCGTCGACCCCGGCTTCGTCGCCGGGATCGGCGGCCGCAGCTACACCCACGTCGGCGAGGAGGTCGTGCTCTACCGGCTGAGCCTGCCGGTGCCGATCGGCTCCGGCGCGCACCTGGGCACCTGGCTCGCGCGCGTGCACCTGCCCGAGGAGTCGCTCAAGCGGGCGTCGGCGGGGGAGGGCAAGCTGACCCGGGCCGAGCTGGTGGAGCTGCGCGGCAAGGGCATCACCGGCACCGTGCTCGTGCACGCGTCGAGCAACCTGCGCCTGGCCGTCGACGTGCGGCACGAGTCGTTCGAGCCCGGTGCCAAGGTGCTGGTCCGGGCGACGCTCACCGAGTACGGCGTGCCCGTCGAGGGCCGCGCGAAGGTCCGGGCGACGGTCACCGACCCGGGCGGCGGCGTGCAGGTGATCGGCCTGCAGGAGGCCGGCGGCGGCGTCTTCGAGGAGGCGTTCGAGGCCGACCAGGAGGGCACCTGGACCGTGCTCGTGACCGCCGAGGGCGAGACGTTCCGCAGCACGCCGTTCACCCGGGAGGCCGTCCGCACCGCGTCGGTCTGGAAGGGCGGCGACTCGGAGAAGCCCACCGAGGGCGAGGAGCCGAGCCCCGAGCGCGACAAGGACCGCGACAAGGAGCGCGACGTCCTGCGCGACCTGCTCCGCGACCGCGAGCTCTCGGTGGCGGTCCGCGAGCGCCTCGTCCTGGCCGGCCTGAGCCCGGAGTCCCTGACCCGCCGCCCCTGACGCACCGGCCGCGGACGGCCCGCCCGGGCAACCCCTGCCCGACGACCCCGTCATCCCTGCCGCGAGGGAGCTGCGCAGCGCCACCGAAGACGGGGTCGCGGTGCGGGACCTGCGGGGGTCAGGAGGCGGCCGGGACCGGGATCTCGTCCCACCAGGGCCCGGTCGTCACGACGAGGTCGTTCACCCCCGGGGGTCTGGTGACGATCGCGATGCGGAGGGGCTCACCGGCGGCGTGCTGCAGGTACAGGTCCTCGCGGACGGTGCCGTCCGGCATGGTGACGGGGCCCAGCTCGCGCTGGCTCAGGATGCCGCCGCCGTAGCGACCGGGCCGGCCGGGCAGCTCGACGGCCTTGTCGGCCTCCGACAGCTCGACGTCGTACCGTGCCTCCAGCCGGGCCCACGTCGCCTCGTAGTCGTAGAGCTCCTGCCACGTGCCGAGCCGGGGCGCGGCGTACGCGACGACGGCTCCCAGCACCACCGCGAGCATCGCCGCACGCACGGCCGCCCGGCGCCACTCCTCGGCGAAGGCTGCTGCGACCAGGGAGAACAGGATGAACATGCCGAGGACGAGCCCGACCACGAGGACGAGATCCATCCCGGGCACCGCGTCGACCGCGTCAACACCTGGCCGCATCGTCACCTCTCGCCGACTGCCGTGGCTCGGCAGCCGTCGATGATCCCACCGTCCGGCGGGCCGGTGCGCGGGGAGCTCAGGTGCGTTCGACGACCACCGTCGTGTCGCCGACCGCCGTGGACGTGCCGTCGCTGCGGACCGGGTCGCTTCCGGGGGTCGTGGTCGTCGTGGTCGTCGTCGGTGAGCGCGTGCCCGCCAGGTACCCGGCGATCGTGCCGAGCAGGGTGAACGCGGCGGTCTTCGCCTCGGTCGGCGCGTCGGCGACGACGAGCACGACGGCTGCGGCGACGACGAACATCAGCGCCAGGATCCGCACCAGCGTCAGGGGCCGCGTCTTGTTCGCCAGCACGTGCACGAGGTGGGTCGCCCCGATGATCACCAGCGCCAGCACCGAGATCCACAGGAACAGCGACAGGTCGACGGTCAGCGCGTCCCCTGTGCCGGGCACCGGTGTCGCCGACGGGCTCGGTGTGCCGGGCGTCGTCGGCGTGGTCGGGTCAGGCGTGGTTGTGGTCCACATGGTCGCCCCCTCGGACGCGGGCGCGCCTTTGCACCCGGTATGCCCCCATCGTCCGCCTGTGCGCCCCTGCGCGCGCGGCGGTCCGGTCAGGCGGTCCGGCGACGGGCCACGACGACGCCCGACGCGCCGAGCGTGACGAGCACGAGCGCGACCAGCGCGGCGCCCCCCGGCGGCCCGCCGGTGGCGGCGAGCGTGCCGGTCGCGGCCGGCACGTCGGAGAGGACCTGCAGGGTCGCGCGGCCCTCGAGCCCGGACTCCAGGCCGACGACGACGACCGTGTGGGTGCCGGCGCGCGTGCCCGGCGGGAGGGCCGTGGTGAGGGCGACGCGGCCGTCGGCGTCGGTGGTGACCACGCCGAGCAGGACGGGGTCGGAGTACATCCACACCTGCGCGGCCTCTCCCGGGCGCAGCCCGCTGGCGACGACGGACACCCGGCCGTCCTCCTGGATCCGGGGCTCGGGCAGGCGCACCCGGACGGCGCCCGGTGCCGCTGCCGAGCCCGCGGGGCGGGGCGTCGCGGTCCGTGACGGGGTCGTCGTGGTGCGCGGCGTGGCGGTCGGTGTGGGCGACGGCGTCACGGTCGGGGTCGGGGTCATGCTGGGCGTGGGCGTGGGCGTGGGCGTGGGCGTGGGCGTGGGCGTGGGCGTGGGCGTGGGCGACGGCGTGGGCGTCGGCGTCGCGGCGGCCGGCGGCCACACGGGGTCGTCGCCGCCCGTCGGGTAGACGGCGACCCTGCTCACCACGGCACCGTCGTCGGCCCGGTCGCCGACGCCGTTCACGACGTGCTCGAACACCCCCTCCCCGCCGAGGGAGACGACCGTGGCCCGGTGCAGCACCACGCCCGGGGCCTGTGGCACCTCGAACCCGTTGTCGACGGTGATCTCGTCCTCGTCGGAGTCCTCGGTGAAGTTGCTGTAGACGCCCAGCCCCCACGCCTCGTGCGTGGTCACGCCCTCGTCGACCTCGTACCCGGCGTACCCGCGCACGGCACCGTTCTGCCAGGCGGCCTGGTCGGGCACGTCGTAGGGCAGCTCGTTCTGGTAGAAGACGGTGCGCCCGCGCTCGCCGGACCACCGGGTGCTCCACGTCTGGAAGTGCTCGGAGAACAGGCCGTAGGCGTGCACGCCGTCGCCGGTCACGTGGACGCCGACGTCCGCGGTGTTCTGGTCCCAGCCGACGCCGGTGCCGTGGTCGGCGCGCCACGCCCACACGTGGTCGAGCAGGGTGTCGTCGGCGTGGACGGCGAGGGCGGTGCCGGTGCTGCCCGCGCTCGCACCGCCGACGCGCAGCACGACGTCCTGCAGCACCGTCGGGTCGGCGGCGTGGTCGGTGTGCGCGCCGGCGTCGCCCACGACGACCAGCCCGGTGGAGCCGCCGACGGGGGCGTCGACGACGAGCCCGGCGACGCGCACGCCGTCGACGTCCGCGACGTGCAGCGCGGGCCCGCCGTGCTCGGGCACGAGGGTCGCGTACCCGAGGCCGAGGACGACGGTGCCGGGCTCGGTGACCTCGAGCGTGCGGTCCAGGTGGTAGACGCCGGGGGTGACGAGCAGGTGCCGGCCGGCGTCGAGCGCGGCCTGGATCGTGGCGGCGGAGTCCGTCTCCCGGGCGACGTAGAAGTCGCCGATCGCCAGGGACGTCGCGGGCGGGGCCCACGTGGTGCCGGTCGTGCCGTCGCGCCGGTCGGGGACGGCGACGCGCCAGCCGCTGTCGGCGCGGTACAGGTACGGCTTCTCGGCGACGGGGCCGGTGGTGGCCAGGGCGGTGGCCGGCGGGGTCGGCCACGCGTCGGCGTCGGGCAGGGGCCCGGTGACGCCCGAGAACACCATGTTCCAGACGCCGCCGTCCCAGCCGCCGACGCTGCTGTCGCGGGTGTACCACTGCTGCTGCGCGTACGCCGTGACGGTGCCGGTCACGGCGGTGTCGGCGACGTACCCGCCCGACGCCCACCCGTACCGCGCCGAGTCCAGCGCCAGGTCGCCGAGCACCTGCACGCGCCGCATCGGCGAGGCCTGCGCGACCGCCCAGCGCAGCGGACCGGTCTCGACCGGCGCCGTGGCGGGGTCGTCGAGGTCGACCGTGAGGTTCTCCGCCGACCGCCAGAAGTTCTGCGTCGCGTTGCCGTCGAACCAGGCCGCGTCGACCCAGCCGCCGTCGCCGCGCACCACCACGTCACCGGGCATCTGCCCCGTCCCGGCGACCGACGTGGTGAACCCGAGCCGCACGTCCACGTCGTACTCCCCGGGCAGGAAGAGCAGCTGGCGGCGGTCCGTGCCGAACTGGTCGTCCTCCTGCTCCTCGAACACCGCGTCGACGACCGCCTGGACGTCCGCCGCGGGCATGGCCGGGTCGAGCACCAGCACGTTCGGGCCGAAGAGGTCCCTGGTGGGCAGCGCGACGGTCGTGGGCCCGAGCACCCGCAGGTCCCACACCCCGTACGGGTCGGCCGTCGCACGGGCGACGCCCTGCACCCGCACCCAGCGGGCCGTCGTCTCCGCGAACCGCGACGTCACCAGGCCCACCGTGGTGCTGCCGCGCACCGTGTCCACCGTCGTCCAGGCGGCGCCGTCCGTCGAGACCCGCACGTCGTAGTCGGCAGCCGCCGACCAGTACACCTTCAGCGCGCACACCGGCTGCGCGGAGCCGAGGTCGACGGTCAGGTGCTCGTCGTCCTGGGCCGGGTGGTCCGCGTCGTCCCGCGCGACCCACCGGCTCCACGCGGCGTCGGCGTCGAGCGCGCGCTCCGGCCCGGTCCACTCGGGCGACCCCGACGACGACGCCGTCGCCGTGGCGCTCGCGGACACGTCGGTGCCGCAGAGGGTGCCGTCCGCTGCGGCGGCGGGCTGCGCCTGCCCGAGCTCCACCGAGCCCGCGCCGAGCCCCGCCAGCCCAAGGGCGAGGAGCGCGGCAGCCGCCCGACGGGCGAGAGGACGACGCTGACGCGGGGCAGGGACGGGCACGGCACGCTCCGACGGCGGACGGCAGGGGACGGACCGGTGCGGTCACCGCGGCGGCGGCGACGGCGCGCTGCGCGGGGTGCGGCGCCGGTCTGCCTGACATGTCGTCCACGTGGCCACGTGCGTCCAGCGGGCGCCGGGGTGAACAAGCGTCCAGATCGGGTGAGAACCCACACCCGGACGGCCCCGCTGGTGCCCGGGTGGTCAGTGCTCCTGGGAGGCGCGGGTCATCGTGACGTGGGGGATGCCGTCCTCGTGGAACGGCGCCGACGCGGCGCGGAAGCCGAACCGGGCGTACCAGTGCTCCAGGTGCGCCTGCGCGTCGAGCACCTGCTCGCCCGCCCCGCCGGCCCCGACGGCAGCCGTCATCATCCGCGACGCCAGCCCCGTGCCGCGCTCGGACGCCGCGACGCACACTCGGCCGATGCGTGCCCGCGCCGGGGCGTCGTCGCGGGCCGCGTCGTGCAGCAGCCGCAGCGTCCCCACGACCGCGCCGTCCCGCACCGCCAGCAGGTGGCGCGCCGACGGCTCCAGGTCGCGGCCGTCGAGCTCGGGGTACGCGCACTCCTGCTCGACCACGAACACGTCGACCCGCAGCCGCAGCACCTCGTACGCCTGCCGCGGCGTCAGGGCGTCCCACGCGGCCCAGGTCAACGTCGTCTCCGGTGCGGGTGCGCTCATGCGCCCATCGTCCCAGCCCGTGCCTGCCCCTCGCCCTCGCGCCTGTCGGTGCGCGGTGCGACCGTTCGGGCATGGAGATCACCCGCCTGCAGCCGGACGGGCTCGTCGTGAGCCCGGCGTTCAGCCACGTCGCCGTCGTGCCGCCGGGCGCGACGACGATCTACCTCGGCGGTCAGAACGGCGTCGACGAGACGGGTGCGGTCGTCTCGCCGGACGTCGGCGCCCAGGCAGCCCGCGCCCTCGACAACGCCGCCGTCGCCCTCGCCGCCGCGGGCGCCACGCTCGCCGACGTCGTGCAGTGGACGGTCCTCATCGCGGCCGATGCCGATCTCGGTGCGGCCTACGGCGCCATCGCCCACCGCCTCGGCGGGCCGGGCGCCCCGCCGCTCGTCACCGCAGCCCGCGTGGCGGGCCTCGGCGTCCCCGGCGCCCTCATCGAGGTGAGCGCCGTGGCGGCGAAGGTGCCCGCGCAGCAGGACTGAGGGCGATGGCTCACCCCGATCGGCCCTTGCTCCGGCGTCCTCGGGGTGATGAGCTCGCGCTGTGCGGGGGCGACATGGGTGGGGTGACGCGCGGTGACGGGCAACGCCTGGAGCTGCTACACCGGGGTCTCGGACGTCGTCGGTGACGCCCTCTACGAGGATCGCCCGGGCAGCCGGTACGCCTACGACTCGCACGTCGTGAACCACCGGGGCATCACAGTCGGCGACGTCATCCTGATCCGCGACAAGCATCTCGTCTACGGGCATGCCGTCGTCGAGGACATCGAGGCGCGGCCCGATGAGAAGACAATGCTGCGCTGCCCGCGGTGCGGGTCGTCACGCCTGAGCGAGCGGCGTGCGCTGCTGCCGAGGTTCCGGTGCCTGGCCGATCGGTTCGAGTTCGACGAGCCGCAGGTCGAGCAGAAGGCGGTCACCGCGTACACGGCGCACTACGAGAGCACGTGGCTCGACTTCGACCCGCCCGCACCCGTGCGGTGGCTGACCGACGTCTACGCCGGTGCCGACCGGCAGAACGCGATCCGCCGGCTCGACTACGGCCGGGCGCTGGCGCTGATCGAGCGGTTCGGCGGTGCGGAGGGGCAGCTGCACCTCAACCTCCTCGGCGCGGGTCAGGTGCCGACCGGGGGTCACGTCGACGCGGTCGTGCGGCGCCGTCGCGGCCAGCAGCAGTTCCGGGAGCGGCTGCTCGACCGGTTCGGAGCCGTCTGCGCAGTCACCGGGCGGCAGCCGGAGGCAGTGCTCGACGCCGCGCATCTGCAGGCGTTCGCCGTCCACGAGGACCACGACGTCAGCGGCGGGCTTCTCCTGCGCGCCGATGTTCACCGCCTCTTCGACCGGCTGCTGCTGACGATCGACACGCACGACTGGACGGCGCAGGTCGCCCCGAAGCTCGTGCACCGCCACCCCGGGCTGGCCGACCTCGACGGACGTCCCCTCCAGGTGGCCGAGCACACGCTGCCGCGCCCCGACCTCCTCGACGTCCACCGTGATGCCGCCCGTGCGCGGTGGCGTGACCTGCGCGAAGCCAGCTGACATCTCAGTCGTCGCGACTGCGTCGATGGGCTGCTCGAACCGCCGTGGGGCGGCTGACGGGTTCAGGCCTGGAGCTCGACGGAGACGATCGCGACGAGCCGTCGCGCTGCCTCGGGGGTGAGCATGGGCATCTCGGCGAGCACCGCGTCGACGGCCCGTCGCCGGGCGGCGTCCGGGTCCCGGCGTGGCGTGGTCGGCCGGGAGCGCGCCTCGTGCGGATCGGGAAGGCCGGGCACCACGATGTAGCCGTCGGCGGCCGTGCCGAGGACGACCATGCGCTCGGGCTCGTGGTGCCAGAGCCACGCGAGGTAGGCGCAGACGATCGCGTCGACCTCGTCCTCGAGGCGGTCGAGGTCGACGGGCCGGTGGGCTGCCGCGGCCGCGTGCCGGATCTCGGCCCAGCGCGGGCTGGTCGGCAGGCCGAGGAGCGTGCCGGCGACGCGGTCGAGATGGTCGAGCAGCAGCTGCCACGCGGCGGTGCGGGAGGCGACGTCGCGGCCCCGCCTCGCCTTGTACGGCAGCACGCGGTCCAGCCCGAAGAGCATGACCATCGCCGGGTGCGGGTACACCTCGACGGCGACGGACGTGGCGTCGTCGGGGCGCACGCCGGGGTCGGTCGCCCAGCCGTGGCGGCGCGCCAGGGACTCGGCGCGCGGCGGGTCGAAGTGCGGGTTGGCGCGGTTGGCGGGGTAGGCACCGGCGGAGAACCGGCCGAAGTGGCGGGTGACGAGCCGCTCGGCCTCCCGCATCCCCGTGGCGTTGGGCACGACCAGCGGGGCGTCGATCGCCGCGACGACGGGCGCGGCGCCGACGTGCTCGGCCAGCACGTCGTCGATCTGCGCGTCCGTCACCACGCTCGACGAGTGCACCAGCCGGCCGGCCTCGTCCAGCACGGCGACGCCGGTGCGCGCGGTGGTGCCCCAGGCGAGGTCGATCCCGACGTGCCGCGTCACCAGACCTTTCTAGCTCATGCTCCGTGACGGGGTGCGTGGCGCCGGACGGCGAGGTGATGCCACATCTGTGTAGCAGTGCAGCGGTGCTACACAGATGTGGCATCTCGACCGCGCGGCAGGGGATGTCGCACCGTGTCGGCGGTCATGCTGGCGCTTTGAATTAGCGCGAGATCGCGCTAACTTCCGGTGGTGACTCAACCGACGACCGACCGACCCGCGGACTCCGCGGCGGGCCTCCGTGCAGGCGCCATGCCTCGGGGCTTCACCGCATCCGCTCCCTCCTCCGCCCGGCGCGACATCGCCGTGTCGGTCGTGGCGGCGGTGCTGCTCACCGGGGCCAGCTACGGGATCGGCGTGCTCGCCGGGTGGGTCGACGCGGTGGGCTGGCTGGAGGCCTTCGCCGTGGCGACGTCGTACTCGTGCACGATCCTGTGCATCCGGCAGCGGCGCGCCAACTACGTGGTCGGGGCGGTCAGCACCGCCGCGTACGCGGTCCTCTTCCTGCAGAACGGGCTGCTGGCCTCGGCGCTGCTGAACCTCTACCTCACCCCGCAGCTCGTGTACGGGTGGTTCCGGTGGCGGCGGGACGAGCAGACGCGTCCGGTGACGTGGCTCGTGCGCGACTGGCGGTGGATCCCGGTGTACCTCGGCGTCACGGGCGCCGCCTACCTCGGGGCGATCTGGCTGGTCGGCGCCCTGGGTGGGCGTCTCGTCTGGGCGGACGCGGCGATCCTCGCGGGCTCGCTGCTGGCCCAGTTCCTGCTCGACAACAAGCGCATCGAGACGTGGTTCGTGTGGGTCGCGGTCAACGTTCTGGCGGTCGGGACGTACCTCAGCGCGGGCCTGGTCGTGGCGGGGCTCCAGTACGTCGTCTTCGTCGTCACGGCTGTGCTCGGTTTCCGCGCGTGGCTGCGGAGCACGCGATGACCGGCGACGCCCGCCCCGGGGCCGACCGCGCGTGGGTCCTGCTCACCGCGCTCCCGCCGACGACCGGGCACGAGGACCTCGTGCGGTTCGCCGCGCTGGCCGCCCGCGAGGTCCACGTGGTGCTGTGCACGCAGCCCAGCGAGCCGATGCCCGCCGAGCGGCACGCCGCGGTGCGCGCGATGGCGGCCCGGCTCGACCCGCACGGCGCCGTGCACGTCCACCACGTCCACGAGGAGATGCCGCAGGAGCCCGCCGACACCCCCGACTTCTGGCCGATGTGGCACCGCCTCCTCGTCGGGCTCGGCGCCCGCCCGGGCGACCTCGTCGTCGCGTCCGAGCCGTACGGCGCCGAGCTCGCCGCCGTGATCGAGGGTCGGTTCCTGCCGTACGACCCCGGCCGCCTCGCCAACCCCGCCAAGGCCACCCGCCTCCGCGAGGCGCCGATCGAGCACTTCGCGGACCTGCTCGACGAGTTCGCACCGGTGCTGCGCAAGCGTGTGACCCTGTTCGGGGCCGAGTCGGTGGGCAAGACGACGCTGACCCGGCGCATGGAGGAGCGCGGCCTCGCCGTCGCGCAGCCGGAGTGGGCGCGCCCCTACCTCGAGCTCGACGCCGTCGGCCCCGACGTCACCGCGGCGAAGATGCGTGCGATCTGGCACGGCCAGCTCGCCCAGCAGCGGGCCGCCGAGGCGATCGCAGCCCGCCGGCGCCGGCCGTTCGTCGTCCAGGACACCGACCTGTACTCCACCGTCGGGTACTGGCTGCTCAAGGGCGAGGAGTTCGGCGAGCCGGACGTGCCCGCGGGCCTGTGGGCCGACGCCGCCGCGCACGCGAGCGACCTCTACGTGATCCTCGGGCAGGACCCCGTGCCGTTCGCCGCCGACCCCCTGCGCTACGGCGGCGACCGCCGCGAGACCACCGACCAGTTCTGGATCGACCTGTGCGAGCAGGCCGGCGTGCCCTGGGTGCTGGTCGACGAGCACGGGCTCCAGGCGCGGGAGGAGCGCGTCGTCGCCGAGCTTCGGCGCCTGTTCGGCACACCGCTGGCCTACCGCCGTCGCGGGTCGGAGTACGCGCCCGCCGCGGTCGCACCGTGACGTCCCTCGACCCGACGGGCCGCTCGCTCGACGACTACCCGCGACCGTCCGTCGCGGTGGACACCGCGGTCCTGACCGTCGCGCGCGGCGCCCTGTGCGTCCTTCTGGTCCGCGCCCCCGACGCGGAGCCGTCGCTCGCCTGGCGGCTGCCCGGCACGTTCCTGCACGTCGGCGAGACCCTCGCCGACGCCGTCACCCGCTCCCTGCGGCAGAAGGCCGGGGTCGCCGACCTGCACCCCCAGCAGCTGCACGTCTTCGACGACCCCGCCCGCGACGACCGCGGCCGCGTCCTGTCCGTCGCCCACCTCGCCGTCGTCCGGGCCGACCGCGTCCCCGCCCGGGACGGCAACCGCCTCGTGCCGGTCGCCGACGTCCCCGCCCTGCCCTTCGACCACGGCGCGATCATCGGCTTCGCCGTCACCGCCCTCCGCGAGCGCTACCGCACCGCCCCCGACCCCTCCGGCCTCGTCGACGCCGCCGAGCCCGACGGCTCCTTCACCCTCCGCGAGCTCCGCCTCGTCCACGAGGCCGTCGCAGGCCACCGCCTGCCCCCGGACGCCTTCCGCCGCACCATGCGCCACCACCTCACGGAGACGGGCCGCACGAGCACCGGCCGCCGCGGCAAGCCCGCCGAGCTCTACCGGCGACGAGGCGGGCCGAGCGTCCCGGAGTAGCGGCACCCGGCTGCGGCGGCCCGACGTCGCCCTGAGGGAGGATGTGCCCGGTCGCGTCGCCCGTCATCAGGAGAGCCCTGTGCCGTCCCACCCGTCAGCGCCCCGCCCCGCCACAGGCGGCAGCCGACGCCCGGTGCTCCGGCGCCCGCTCCCGCACGACGGCCTGCTTGCCGGGGCCCTCGGGCGCGTTGACGACGGCGACGTCTGGGAGACACCGCTCGTCGCCGACGACAGCCGATCGGTCGACGCGTGGCACGCCGCCCTCGTCTCGGCGACGCCCGGCTGGGTGGACCGGTTGATGTCCCTGCGCAACAGGCTCGTGCGCCTGGTCGGGATCGAGCCCGTGCCGAACGGCTCCGAGGCAGGCTTCCCGGTCCTGGCCCGGGCGGACGACGAGATCCTGCTCGGCATCGACGACGTCCACCTCGCGTTCCGCGTCAGCATCCGCGTCGTCGACGATGCCGTGCGTGTCGGCACCGTCGTCGAGATCCGCAACGGCCGGGGACGCGCCTACTGGGCCGTGGTGCGACGCATCCACCCGCGCGTCGTCCGCGCCCTCCTGCGCCGTGTGCAGGTGCCGGTCTGATGACCGGATCGGCGAGGCGCGCGTGATCGCCGAGCAGGGACCGCGACCACGGGCCGAGCGTGTGCCGGGAGCTCGAACTGCCGCGCGGACTGGCTGTGCATCGCGCTCTACTGGCGAACCCAGGCTGCGAGCTCATCGACCGCAGCCGTGGCCGACGGCGCCCCGCTGAAGTAGTCGCCCGACCGCCATACGTCTGCCATCCGCTGCAGCTCGGACGCGGCGAGCCCATCCACATGGTCGGCCAGATCGGAGAGGCCGCGTGCACGTGCGCGCAGGGCGGTCGCGGCTGCGCCCTGCGGAACGAGGAGAGAAGAGTCGATGTAGCAGTACGCGTCGAAGTTGACGTTCTTGGCAGCCCAGACGAGCGACGCGTCGTCGAGGTCACCACCCATGAAGAGCAGCCAGCAGCACGCGAGCAGTACATCGCCGCACCCCGAGTCGCCCGCCTCGACCCAGGCGATCTCCTGGCGCGTGAGCTCGCGGACCAGGGGAGCGTCTGCCGGTGACGAGCTCGTCAGCAGGCAAGCGACGAGAGCGGCGCGCCCGACCTCGGGAGGAGAAACCGAGGACCTGTTCCGAAGCGTCTGCGGCAGCGCGCCCTCGGGTACCGCACGCAGCTCTCGCAGCAGGTCCGCGCCTGTCGTCACGCGCTCAACCTGCCACGACTCCTGGCCTGGCATCGACGTCGCGGCCATATGCCTCACGCGAGGAGGGCTCGGCTGGTCCGCCTCCGTCATTCATCCGCACGCAGAAATGGCGGGGGCCCGCCCTCTGCTTCACGGCAGGTGACGGGCCCTTCGCTCGGCGGAGGATGGGGGATTCGAACCCCCGAGGGTGTTACCCCAACACGCTTTCCAAGCGTGCGCCATAGGCCACTAGGCGAATCCTCCTGGCACGCGGAGGCGGTCGGGACCGCGCAGCGCGCCCGAGGAGTCTAGCCGAGCCGGAGTGCTGCACGGGACCTCGGGCGCGACGCCCCGCGGGGGCGCGACGCGGGCCCGGGTGTCGCAGGGGCGTGGTGGGGTGGGCGCATGGCGCAGGGGACGGGACGAGGGCTGAGCAGCAGGTTGCCGGTGTGGCGGGTCGAGGCGTCCGGCGTCGGGGCGCCGGAACCGGCTGCCGAGGACGACTGGCGGCCGCCCGCGGACTGGTACCGGCAGGTGCCGGCCGTGGCGCAGGTGCTCGACGAGGGGTGGGACCTGTCCGCGGTGACGGTGCTGGTGGGGGAGAACGGCGCGGGCAAGTCCACCCTCGTCGAGGGGGTGGCCGGGGCGTTCGGCATGGGGCCGGAGGGCGGGTCGACGGGGTCGCGGCACAGCACGCGGCCCACGGAGTCGGCGCTGGCGGACGAGCTGAAGCTGCTGCGGGGTGCGGGGGCGCCGCGGCGCGGGTTCTTCCTGCGGGCCGAGACGATGCACGGCTTCTACACGTACCTCGAGGAGCACCCCGGCGGGTACGACCCGGACTTCCACGAGATGTCGCACGGCGAGTCGTTCCTCGCGCTCATCGGCAGCCGCATGATGCAGCCCGGCTTCTACGTGCTGGACGAGCCGGAGTCGGCGCTGTCGTTCACCGGGTCGCTCGCGCTGCTCCAGCACCTGCACGAGCTGGCGAGCGGCGGCTCGCAGGTGCTGCTGTCGACGCACTCGCCGCTGCTGGCGGCGCTGCCCGGTGCGCAGGTGTGGGAGGTCGGGGAGTGGGGGATGCGCCGGTGCGCGTGGGAGGACCTGGAGCTCGTGCAGTCCTGGCGCGGCTTCCTCGACTCCCCGCAGCGCTACCTGCGCCACGTCCTGACGTGATGGCGCCTCGCCCGCGGGTGCGCGGTCGTGCGTGGTGCGGGGTGCCTACGCTGGGTAGATGAGCTCTGGAGCGCACGCGCCCGCCGGTCATGCCGCTGCCGGTGGTGACGACGCGGTCCTCGCCGCCGTCGGGGCGCACCTGGGGGTCGTGCTCGTGCCGCGCACGTTCGTGGTGCGCGGCGACGTGCGGGTGAGCGTCGACGGCACGGACGCCGCCGACGGGTCGACCGTGCCGCGGGTGCTGGTGCTGGTCAACGGGGGCACGGGGCAGCTCAAGAGCCTGCAGCGCAACAAGCTCATCGCGGACGCGTTCAAGCTGGACTGGCTGCGCGGCGTCGTCGCGCCGGGGGCGCGGGCCCTGCTGGCGGTGACCGCGCCGTACGCACGGCTGGTCGCGCCGGGGGCGTGGCTGCCGGCGGCGCTGCGCGAGCGGGCCATCGACGTGGCGGTCGTCGACCTGGCGGGGCAGGTGCGCGTCCTGCCCTGACGGGGAGGGTCGGGACCTTCGTCCGTGGCGCGCGTTCACGGCGTTGTCACACAGGTGTCCAGATTGGACCCGCGGCCGTAACGGGAGCGGGGGGACCGGCGTAACACGGCGTGGTTAGCGTCGTCCTCGTCAACGATCCCCGCGGGCCGTCGACCATGCAGCTTCCGCCCGCTCTCCGTGCGATCCGTGGTCCGACGTCCGGGCTGCGGAGAGAAGGGAGGGCCCATGGGCCTGCCGTACCCACCCCCCGCCGCCGACGACGTGGTCGTCCTGGTCGGCAACCCGCGCCCCGGGTCGCGCACCGCGACCGCCGCGTTGCGCGTCGCCGAGGTCCTCGACCCCGGCGCGACGCCCGTCCTGGTGGACCTGGCCGCGTTCGGCCCGGCCGTGCTCGACCCGGACGACGCCGACGTCACGGCCGCCACGGCCCGCGTGGCCGCCGCGCGGCTGCTGGTCGTCGCCAGCCCCGTCTACAAGGGGGCCGCGACCGGGCTGCTCAAGGCGTTCCTCGACCGGTACGGGCCCGGCGGCCTGGCCGGCGTCGTGGCCCAGGCCGTGATGGTCGGTGCCAGCCCCGCGCACGGGCACGCCGTGGAGACGACGCTGCGCCCCGTGCTCGTCGAGCTCGGTGCCGTGTGCCCCGCCGCGGGCCTGTACCTGCAGGAGCAGCGGCTGCCCGCGCTGCGCACCGACGACGACCCGGTGGTCGCCTGGGCCGACGCGCACGCGTGGCCCGTGCACGCCGCCCTCGCCGCCCCGGCCCTCGCGGCGCTGTAGCGCCCACCCCTCCCGCCCGACCCAGCCGGTCACCGACCCCGACGTCGTGACCGCGACCCCGTGCACCCTCGTGCACCCCGGAGACCTCCCATGACCCTGCTGCAGCCCGCACCGGCCGCCCGCCGGACCACCACCCTCACCGAGCAGCCGCGCGCGTTCCGCGACGGCCTGTCCGCCATGGTCACGTCCGTCTGCGTGATCACCACGGCCGTCGACGGCCACCGCCACGGCTTCACCGCCAACTCCGTCACGTCGGTGTCGATGGACCCGCCGCTGGTGCTGGTGTGCCTGGCCGACACCGCCGAGTGCCACGACGCGTTCTGGGCGACGGACAGCGTCGCGGTCAACGTGCTCGCCGACGACCAGGCGCACCTGTCGACCGTGTTCGCCACCCGCGGCGCCGACAAGTTCGCCGCCGCGACGTTCCACGCCGGTGCCACCGGCGCCCCGGTGCTCGAGGGCGCGACCCTCACGCTCGAGGGCCGGGTGCACGAGCGCACCACCGCCGGCGACCACACGATGATCCTCGTCGAGGTCACCGCGGTGGCCCAGGGCGACCGCACCCCGCTGACCTACCAGGGCCGGCGGTTCCGCCGGCTGCTGCCCACCGAGGAGTGAGCATGGCCGCCACCGCCCCGCTGCCCGAGCACGTCGTCACCGACCCCGACCACATCGTGGTCCGCGGGCTGCACAAGACGTACCCGGGCGCGCAGCAGCGTGTCCTCGACGACGTCGACCTCGTCGTCCCGCGCGGCACGTTCGTCTCCCTCATCGGCCCCAGCGGGTGCGGGAAGTCCACGCTGCTGCGGGCGGTGGCGGGCCTCGAGCCGTACGACGGCGGCGAGCTGAGCATCTTCGGCGCGAGCCCGCAGGAGGCCTGCGGGTACAAGGCCGTGGGCCTGGTGCCGCAGACGCCCGCCCTGCTGCCGTGGCTGACGGTGGCGCGCAACGTCGAGCTGCCGGGCCGCGTCAACCGCGGGGCCGAGCGGCGCCGGGCCGCGCGGTACGGCATGGGCGGCCCGGCGCGCACCGAGGGCGGGGTGTCCACGGCCGAGCTGCTCGACCTGGTGGGCCTGGCCGACAAGGCCGACGCGCACCCCGGGCACCTGTCGGGCGGCATGCAGCAGCGTGTCGCGATCGCCCGGGCGTTCGGCCTCGAGCCGGACGTGCTGCTGATGGACGAGCCGTTCTCCGCGCTCGACGAGTTCACCCGTGAGGCGATGCGCCTGCACCTGCTGAGCCTGTGGCAGCGCATGCAGACCACGGTCCTGTTCGTCACGCACTCCGTGCGCGAGGCCGTGACGCTGTCCGACCAGGTCGTGGTCATGTCCGCCCGGCCGGGGCGCATCCACGAGGTGATCGACGTCGACCTGCCGCGCCCGCGCGACCGCGACGTGCTCGCCGACGCGCACCTGCACGAGGTCGAGGACCGCGTGCGCGACTCCCTCCAGGACGCCTGGGAGCACGGCGCCAAGCCGGCGGACCTGGTGCCCGCATGACGCTCACCCCGGCCCGCCCCGCCGGTGCCCGGCCCCGCACCCGCCCCGACCGACCGAGAAGAGGTGGCCAGATGGTCGTCGAGACCGCCGCCCCCGGACCGCTGCTCGTGCGCGGCACGCCCGCACCCGCCCGGGTCGCCGCGCCGCGTCGCCTGCCCGCCGCCGTCCGTCCCGCCGTCTGGCTGCCGACGCTCGTGGCCGTCGGCGTCGTCGGCGCCGCGTGGCAGCTGGTCGCCGCCGGCAACCCGTACGTGCTGCCCGACCTGCGCGACGTCGGCACCGCGCTCGTCGACGACCCGCTGCTGTTCGTCACCAACGCGTGGGCGACGCTGCAGATCGCGCTGCTCGGCCTGCTCTACGGCTTCGTCGCCGCGTTCGTGCTCGCGGTCCTCGTCAGCGAGTCCGCGCTGCTGCGCCGGGCGATCATGCCGCTGGCGAGCGTGCTCAACGTGACGCCGGTCGTCGCGCTCGCCCCCGGGCTGGTCGTGGCGTTCGGGTTCGGGCTGGCGCCGAAGATCATCGTCACCGCGATCATCACGTTCTTCCCCGTGCTGGCGAACGTCAGCACCGGGCTGCGGTCCGTGCCGCTGCCCGTGCTCGACGTGTTCCGCACCCTGCGCGCGTCGCGGCTGGAGGTGCTGGCCCGCCTGCGGGTGCCCAGCGCCATGCCGTACACGCTCGCGGCGCTGCGGGTCACGCTGCCGCTGTCCGTGGTGGGCGCGGTCGTCGCGGAGTTCGTCGCCGCCGGCTCGTCGTCGGGCCTCGGCACGATGATCAAGACGTCCGCCGCGAACTCCCAGCTGCCGCAGATGTACGCGGCCGTGACCTGCCTGGCCCTGCTCGGGGTGCTGATGCTCGCGGTGATCGCGCTGCTCGAGCGGCGCCTGCTGTTCTGGCACGAGTCCCAGCAGCGCCCCCGCGGCTGACACCACTCGCCCCCCACCCACCGTCGGCCCGTCCGACCGCTGCCGCCTGCCCGCACGCCCCGTCGTACCCGTCCGCTCCCGCCCCTCCCCGCACCCCTGGAGCCGTCATGCACCCCAGCACCACCACCGCCCCGACCCGCACGTCCACGACGGGACCGGCCGGCCGCCGCGCCGCCCGCCGCGTCGGCCCCGTCGCCGCCGGCCTGGCCGCCGTCCTCACGCTCGCCGCCTGCTCGTCCGCCGAGGCCGAGACCGAGGAGACCGTCGCCGCGGGCGCCACCGAGATCTCCGCCGAGCGGTGCGCCGCCAACGAGGCCGCCGGCACGATCACCTACATCACCGGGTACCAGTACCAGTCGTCGGCGGGCATCCTCGAGGCCGTCGCCGCCGACGCGCTCGGCTACTTCGACGCGCTGTGCCTCGACGTCGAGATCCAGCCCGGCTCCGGCGACACCGCGGCCAACGCCCAGCTCGTCGCCGCCGGCACCGCGCAGGTCACGTCGCTGGGCAACGAGGCCGAGGTCCTCAAGGCCGTCGCCGGTGGCGTCGACATCACCGGCGTCCTGACCTGGGCGCACGTGCCGATCGCGACCCTGATGACCGGCCCGGAGATCACCGACCTCACGCAGCTCGAGGGCCAGACCCTCGGCCACAAGGGCTCCCTGCCGGCCCCGCTGCGCGCGATGCTCGTCGCCGAGGGCGTCGACGTCGACGCGATCGAGCTCGTCGAGGTCGGCTACGACCCCAGCGTCCTGCCGCGCGGGCAGGTGCAGGCCCTCACCGGCTACAAGTCCAACGAGCCCCTGACGCTCGAGGCCATGGGCGAGGACGTCACCGTGTGGAACCCGGAGGACGTCGACGTCGTCGGCTCCTTCGGCGCCCTCGCCGTGAACCCGGACTTCGCCGCCGAGCACCCGCAGGCCGTCACCGACTACCTGCGGGCCGTGATCCACGCGTTCGACCACTGCGTCGAGAACGGCGAGGAGTGCGTCGGCTACGCCGCCGAGCTCGCCGAGTCCGGGTACGACGCCGAGCACAACGCGAAGATCTGGGCCACCGAGGCCGAGCTGGCCCTGTCGTCCACGCCCGACGGCGAGCCCCTCGGGTACCTCGACGCCGCGGCGACGGAGGCCGAGGCGCAGACCCTCGTCGACTCCGGCGAGCTGGGCGACGTGCCCGCCGTCGAGGACGCCTTCGACGCCTCGTTCCTCGAGGCGGTCTACGACGGCACCGAGCTGGTGTGGCCCGGCGAGTGACGCCCCGCCCCGCCCGCACCCGCCCCACGACCCCGAGGTGACCCCATGACGCAGACCACGGCCGCACCCACCACCGCACCCACGACCACCGCAGCCACCGAGTACGGCATCTTCCTGCCCATCGGCAACGGCGGCTGGATCATGTCCGAGACCGCGCCCCACCCGCAGGCCACGTACGACTACAACAAGACCGCCGCGGTGCTCGCCGAGGCCCACGGCTTCGACTTCGTGATGTCGATGGGCAAGTTCCGCGGCTACGGCGGCAGCACCGACCACTGGGGCCGCACCCTGGAGTCGATCACCATGATGTCCGGCCTCGCCGAGGCCACCGAGCGCGTGAAGATCTGGGCGACGATCCACACCAACCTGTTCAACCCCGCCGTCGCGGCCAAGATGTACACGACCCTGCAGGACATCAGCGGCGGCCGGGCCGGCATGAACATCGTCGTCGGGGCCTACGCCGACGAGTTCGCGCAGATGGGGGAGTGGGACACCACCCGCGACCACGCCGCCCGCTACCGGTACACCGAGGAGTGGGTCACCGCGCTCGAGCGGCTGTGGACCGAGGACTCCGTGACGATGGACGGCGAGTTCGTCCACCTCACCGACTGCCAGTCCCGCCCCCACCCGGCGGTGCGGCCCACGCTCATCTCCGCCGGCCGCTCGCCCGCCGGCCTGGACTTCCAGGCCCGGCACTGCGACGGGTCGTTCCTCACCGCCGACGACCTGCCCGGCCTGCGCGCCGCGTCCGACGACGTCAAGGCCCGGGCCGCCGCGCAGGGCCGCAGCATCAAGACGTACTCGATGCTCACGGTCGTGCTCGACGAGACCGACGCCAAGGCCCAGGCCCGCCGCAAGGAGTACGGGCGCGGCGCCGACGTCGAGGCCATCGTCAACATGAAGACGTCCTGGGGCCTGCCCCTCGACCGCGCGCTGTCCATGACGGCCGAGAACCCCGAGGACGAGGCCTTCCAGACCGCAGTCGTCGACGGCTCGCCCGAGACCGTCACCGAGCGCATCACCGAGCTCGTCGAGGAGACCGGCGTCGACGGCCTCATGGTGATCTTCCCCGACTACCACGCCGACCTGCCCGTCTTCGGCGAGGCCGTCATGCCGGCCCTGCGGGCCCGCGCCGGTGCGGCGGTGGGCGCATGAGCACCGACCTCGTGCTCCTCGACGGCAGCGTGCGCCCCCTGCCCGGGCCGCTGGCCGAGGGTGCGCTCGTCGTGATCGACGTCCAGCGCTCCTTCGCCGACCCCGCGCACCTGCCCTGGCTGGACGCCGCCGCGCTCGGGACCGTCGCCGCGGCCGTCGCCGCCACCGCGCACCTCGTCGACGTCGCCCGCGAGCACGGCGTGCCCGTCGTCTGGGTCGCCCTCGAGCAGGACCCCGCCGCGCCCTGGGGCACGTCCCTGTGGCTGCGGGGCGTCCCAGCCGACGCCCCCTGGCCCGGCGCCGACGAGCCCTGCGTCGCCGGCACCCCCGGCGCCCGGTGGTACGGCGTCGAGCCCGCCCCCGGCGAGACCGTCGTCCGCAAGACCCGGTACTCCGGCTTCGTCGGCACCACCCTGGAGGCCGAGCTGCACGCCGCCGGCACCACGTGGTTCGTCGCCGCCGGGCTGACCACCGAGTGCTGCGTCGGCACCACCGTCTGGGACGGGTTCCAGCGCGGCTTCCGCACCGTCGTCGCGTCCGACGCCACGGCCGCCTACGACGCGGCCGTGCACACCACCACCCTGCGCGCGCTCGCCGAGAGCGCCGCCCTCGTGGCGACGACCGACGCGCTCGCGGACGCGTTCACCACCGCACGTCGCACGCAGGCGGTGCCGGCATGAGCGGGCAGATGCGCATCGCGTTCGACCTGTCGTTCACGCACACCGAGGGCCGCTGGGCCGCGCCCGGGTCGTGGGTCGGCGCCGACTACCCCGACCTCGGCGCCTTCGTCGAGCTCGCCATGGCCGCCGAGCGCGGCGGGGTCGACATGCTGTTCTTCGGCGACGGCGTGGGCGTGCCCGACACCTGGCAGGGCTCCATGGACGCCGCGATCGAGTACGGCATCCAGTGGCCCCGGCAGGACATGAGCCCGTTCATCGCCGCGATGGCGCAGGCCACCCGGCACATCGGCTTCGGGCTGACCTACTCCTCGACGTACATGCACCCCTTCTACGTGGCGCGGCTGCTCAACTCCCTCGACCACGTCACCGGCGGGCGCGTCGCGTTCAACGTCGTCGCGTCCGGCCGCGTCACCGACGCCGCCAACTACGGCCTCGACGGGCTGCCCGACCACGACGGCCGGTACGCGCGCATGGAGGAGTTCGTCGAGGTCTGCCAGGCCCTGTGGGACTCCGTCGAGCCCGACGCGATCGTCCGCGACCGCGTCACCGGGCGGTTCGCCGACCCCGCCAAGGTGCACCGCGTCGACCACGACGGCACCTACTTCAAGGTCGCCGGCCCGCTGCCGTCCGTCCCCAGCCCGCAGGGGCGGCCCGTGCTCGTGCAGGCCGGCGCGTCCCCGCGCGGGATCGCCGCGTCCGCGGCCTTCGCCGACGTCGTCTTCGGCATGGGCGGGCACCTGCCCTCGCAGGTCTCGCACCGCGAGCGCCTGGACGCCGCGCTCGTCGCCGCCGGCCGCGACCCCGCCGACGTCGGCATCCTCTGGGCGATCCAGGCGATCGTCGCCGAGTCCGAGGACGAGGCGAAGTCCCGCAAGGACCGCATGGCGCAGATGCTGCCGCCCGACGCCGTCGGGGCGTACCTGTCGTACAACTCCGGGTTCGACTTCTCGACGCTGCCGTCGTCGTTCGCGCTCACCGAGGTCGCCGACGCGATCGCGGCCGCGCAGGCCACGCAGGCCGGCTTCGTGCAGCGTCTCATCGCGCTGCGCGGCGACGACGCGACGATGACGCGCGACGAGTTCTTCGACGAGGGCTGGCGCTGGGCCACGGGGTACGAGCAGACCGTCGCCGGCACGCCCGGCCAGGTCGCCGACGACCTCGAGGCGCAGTTCGAGGCCACCGGGCGGCGCGGCGGGTTCATGATCTGCAACCCGTCGACCATGCCGGGGTCGTTGCACGACGTGGTCGGGCTGCTCATGCCCGAGCTGCGCCGCCGGGGGCTGGTGCGCGACGGGTACGCGGGCGCGACCCTGCGCGAGAACCTGCTCGGCCGGTGACGACGGCCGCCCCGGACCGGGTGGCGGGTGCGCCCTCCCGCACCCGCCACCTGCCGCCGGGGATGCGCGAGCAGGTCGTCCTCGTGTGCTGCCTCGTCGCGACCGCGCAGGTCACCTGGGGTGCGCTCGTGCCCGCCCTGCCCGAGGTCGGTGCCGCGTACGGGCTGAGCGCGTCGCTGCTCGGGGTCGTCGTCGCCGCGTTCGGCGTCGGCCGGCTGCTGACGAACGTGCCCGCGGGGCTGCTGGCGGACCGGGTCGGGGCGCGCACCCTGCTGCTCGGGGGCGGCACCGGGCTGGTCGTGGTCACCGCCGCCACCGCCCTCGCCGACGGGCTCGCCGCGCTGCTCGTGCTGCGGGTGCTCGCCGGTGCCCTCGGCGGCACGGTCGTGACCGTCGGCCTGGCGCTGCTCGCGGCCCGGGCACCCGGGGACGCCCGCGGCCGGGTGCTGGCCACCGCGCAGGCCGCGCAGCTGACCGGTGCGGCCGTCGGCCCCGTGCTCGGCAGCGCCGCCCTGGGCGTGGGCGGGGTGCCCGGTGTCTTCGTCGCCGCGGCGCTGCCCGTGCTGGTCTGCACCGTCGTCGTGGTGGTGCGGCACGACCCCGCCTTCTGGGGGCGCGTGGAGCGACCCGTCTCCGCCCGGGGTGCCGGCACCACCGCGCCGGGCCTCGGCCGCGCGGCGCTCGCGGCCGTCGTGGGTGCGAACGTCGCGGGGGCCGCGGTGTTCGTCGCACGCTTCGGCGGGGAGCAGACGCTCGCGCCGCTGCTCGCGCGCGACGCCGGCCTCGACGCCCGCGGCCTGGGGGTCGCGATGGCCGTCGTCACCGTCGTCTCGCTCGTCCTGACGCCGCTGGTCGCGCGGGCCCTGGACGCCGGCTGGCGGCGACGGGTGCTCGTGCCGGCCGCGCTCGTCGGTGCCGCGGCGATGGTCGCGTACCCGCTGGTCGGCTCCCCGGTCGCGTTCGCCGCGCTCGTCGTCGTCGCCGGCACCTGCGTGAGCACCGCCGGCATCGTGCCCGGGGTCGTGCTGGCCGAGCGCGTCGCGCCCGAGCGGCAGGGGCGCGCGACGGGCGTGTTCCGCACCGTCGGCGACGCGGGCGCGGTGGTCGGCCCGCTGGGCCTGGGTGCGCTCCTCGACCACGGTGGTCCCACCGCCGCGGCCGTCGCCCTCGCCGCGGTCGTCGTCGCAGCCACGGCAGCGACAGCCCTCCTGGTCCGCCCGTCCGTCCCGCGCGCCCCGCTCGGATGATCCGGTGGGGCTCCCGCCTGGGTTAAGGTGGTGCCAGACCCCTCGTGCGGCGTCATCTCGCTGAACTCCCCCAGGGCCGGAAGGCAGCAAGGGCAGGCGAGCTCTGGCGGGTGTGCGGGGGGTCCTTGCATGCCCGGGGCTCGTCGTCGCGGCCCGCGGCGCCGGATCGGGCGCAGAGTGTGAGCGTCGTGTGAGAGCCGGGCGGCAGAACGGTGCTCCGGCGGACGAACCGGACACACCTGCGTAGCCTTTCGGCGCATGGTCGACACCCCCACCCCCCGGCCCGCCACCCCGTCCACGTCGTCCGTCCTGCGCGGCCTGACGACCTGGCAGCAGCCCCTGGTCGTCGTGGTGCTCCTCGCGCTGGCCCTGCCGCCGCTCGCGACCGTGTTCGCCGCCCTCGTGACCCTCGTCGTGCAGGCCGCCGGCGCGTGGCTCGTCGTCGCCGCGGCCTGCGTGCTCCTCACGTCGCTCGCGGTCGCGGGCGCGCGCGTGGTCAAGCACGCCCCCGACCGGCGCCCCATGCGCCTCATGGTCACCACCGCCGCCGCGACCACCGTCGTCACGACCACGCTCGGCGTGGTCCTCGGCCTGACCCTCACCGGCCCCGCGCGCGCCGGGGTGGGCGTGCTCCTCGTCCTCGTCGGCGCCTACGCGCTCGTCCTGTCCGTCGTGCTCTGGGCCGCCGGCACCACGCTGCCCGAGCCGCCCGAGGAGCCGACCGCCCCGCAGGACGGCACGCGCCCCGAGGACGCGGCAGCAGGCGCCACCGGTGGGACGTCGCCCGCCCACGACACCGGGGCCGCGCCCGCGACGCCCCGGACGATCGGTGCACCCACGCCCGTCGCCGCTGCACCGGTGGCTGCTGCGCCCGTCACCGCTGCACCGGTCGCTGCTGCGCCTCCCGTCGCCGTCCCGACCGCGGCCTCGACGCCCGTCGCGGACCAGCCCCGGACCGGCGGCACGGAGCAGGACGAGCCGGCCTCCGGCTGGCCGACCTGGTCGAGCGCCCGCGCGCGGCGCACCGGTGCGGCGGACGACGCCCCGGCCGCGCCGCCCACGCTCACGGTCGTGCCGTCGGCCGACCCGACGCCGACCGACGACGCCGTCGAGCACGCCACGGCGGCCGCACCCGCAGCCGTCGACGCCCCCGACGAGGACGGCGTCGTCACGTCGGCCGGACCCGACGAGCAGCCGGCCGACGAGACCGCTCCCGACACGTCGGACGCCGCCACGCCCGTCACCCCGGTGACCACCGCACCCGTCGTCGAGCCCGCGCCCGTCGTCCAGGCCACGCCTGTCGTCCGGACCGCCACCGTGGGCGGTGCCGCTGACGACGACGTGCGCGCGGACGAGAGCGACGCCGTGACGCCGACCGCACCGAGCGCTCCTGCGGTGCTGGCGAGCGAGCCGGCGCCGGTTGGCACCACGCCCGTCGTCGAGCCCGAGCCCGAGCCCGCGGAGGACGAGCCCGCGGAGGACGAGCCGGCGGAGGACGAGCCGGCGGAGGCCGGGCCGGCGGAGGCCGGGCCGGCGGCCGAGACCCGTGCGCCCGGCGAGCGACCCACCCAGCCGCTGCCCGCCGACCCCGCCCCGGCGGCCGCCGTCTCGTCGGACCCGGCGCCGACGCAGCGGATGCCCCGGCAGACCGCCCCCCGCGGGGCGGCACGCACCAGCCCCAAGCCGCGGTCGGCGTCCTCCTCTGCCCGCAAGCGTGCGGTGGGCCCGGACTTCGAGCCGGCACTGCACGCGGTGCCCGACGCGGCGCCCGTCATCCCGTTCGACACCCCCGCGGCCAAGGCCCGACGCACCGCGCCGCGCACGGTCCGGGCGCGTCGCGTGGCCGACCCGGGGCCCGCGACCGAGCGGATCCCCGTGACCACCGACGACGACGGCTCGGCCACGCAGATCCTGCCGCCCACCCGCTGACGCGACCAGCACCACGGCCCGCACCGCGCGACGCGGTGCGGGCCGCCGCGTGCCGGGGGACGGCCGGTGCCGCGGGTCGGTGGGGGCACGTAGGGTGCGGAGCGTGACGACTGCCCTGTACCGGCGCTACCGGCCCGAGTCCTTCGCCGAGGTCATCGGCCAGGACCACGTCACCGCGCCGCTGCGCCAGGCGCTGCGGTCCGGGCAGTCCAACCACGCGTACCTGTTCAGCGGCCCGCGGGGCTGCGGCAAGACGACGAGCGCCCGCATCCTGGCGCGCTGCCTCAACTGCGCGCAGGGCCCGACCGACACCCCCTGCGGGGAGTGCGCGTCGTGCGTCGAGCTGGCGCGCGGCGGGCCGGGCAGCCTCGACGTCGTCGAGATCGACGCCGCGAGCCACGGCGGCGTGGACGACGCGCGCGAGCTGCGGGAGCGCGCGACGTTCGCGCCCGCGCGCGACCGGTACAAGGTGTTCATCCTCGACGAGGCGCACATGGTCTCGCCGCAGGGCTTCAACGCGCTGCTCAAGATCGTCGAGGAGCCGCCGCCGCACGTGAAGTTCGTCTTCGCGACGACGGAGCCCGACAAGGTCATCGGCACGATCCGCTCGCGCACCCACCACTACCCGTTCCGGCTCGTGCCGCCGGACGTGCTGCTGCCGTACCTCGAGGAGCTCTGCGCGACCGAGGGTGTGCAGGTCGGCTCGGGCGTCCTGTCGCTCGTGGTGCGTGCCGGGTCGGGGTCCGTGCGCGACACGCTCTCCGTGCTCGACCAGCTCATCGCGGGCGCCGGTCCCGACGGCCTCGACTACGAGGGTGCGGTCGCGCTGCTGGGCTACACGCACACCTCGCTGCTGGACGACCTCGTCGACGCGGTGTCCGCACGCGACGGCGGCGCCGCGTTCCGGGTCGTCGAGCGCGTCATCACCACGGGCCACGAGCCGCGCCGCTTCGTCGAGGACCTGCTGGAGCGGCTGCGCGACCTCATCGTCATCGCCGCGTCCGGCGAGGCCGCCGGGGCCGTGCTGCGCGACCTGCCGCCCGACCAGCTCGAGCGGATGCGGGCCCAGGCCGCGCACCTCGGTGCGTCGGAGCTCTCGCGCTCGGCCGACCTGGCCAACGCCGCACTGACGGAGATGGTCGGGGCCACGTCCCCGCGGCTGCACCTCGAGCTGCTCATGGCCCGCCTGCTCCTGCCGGCCGTCGACGACTCCCGCACCGGGCTGGGCGCGCGCGTCGACCGGCTGGAGCGTGGGCTCGCGACCGGCGCGGTCACGGCGCCGGCGGCGGCCGCTGCGCCGTCGCCCGCGGACGCGGCCCCCGTCCCGTCCGTCGCCCGGCCCGAGCCGGTGGTGGCGCACCCGGAGCCCGTCGCCCCGGCCCGCACGGTCCCGGAGCCCGTCGCCCCGGCCCGCACGGCCCCGGAGCCTGTCGCCCCCGTACACCCGGCCCCCGCCGCCGAGCGGGCACCCGCAGCCGAGGCCCCGGCGGACGGGCCGACCGCCCCGCCGGCCGCGGCGGCGCCGATCCCGCCCGCACCCGTCCCCGCGACGCACCCGGAGCGACCTGCCGCCGAGGCGCCCCGCGCCACCCCCGCCCCGGACCCGCAGCCCGAGCCGGCGCCGGCCGCCGCCCCTGCCGCGCCGGGGCCGGCTGCTGCGGCGGCCCCCGCCGGTGCGCCGACGGGTGCCGCGGCGGCGGACACCGAGATGCTGCGCCGCCGCTGGCCCGAGGTGCTCACCACCGTGCGGCGCCTGCGGCTGCCCTCGTGGGCGCTGGTCAACCAGCACGCGCAGATCCTCGAGCTCGACGCGACGACGCTGCGCCTGGGCTTCGCGCAGCCCGGCCTGGTGTCCACGTTCCGCAACAGCGGGCACGGCGAGGTCGTCGCCCGCGCGCTGCACGAGACCCTCGGCGTCCAGGCCCGCGTCGAGGCCGTGCTCGCCGGTCCGGCTGCTCCTGCGCGGGAGCAGCCGACGACGGCGGCCGTGCCCGAGGTGCCCGCCACGATCACGCCCGAGCGGGCGGCTGCGTCCTGGGACCTGCCTCCCGGTGCCGGCGACCCCGCCCCGGCACCCGCGCGGCAGCCGGCCCCCGACGCCTCGGCGACCGCCGCCGGTGCGCCCGACCGGGGCCCGCAGGACGCGGCGTCGCGGCCCGGCGCGACGGCTGCGGCAGGACCGTCCGGCCCCGGGACCGGGGCGACGACCACGCCGTCGCCCGCCGCACCGTCGCACGGCGACCCTCCCCCCGCGCCGGTGGCCGGCCCCGACGACGACATCCCCCCGGGCGACGAGCCCGAGGACCCCTGGTCCACGGCGCCGTCGTCACGACCGGCGACCCCCGCCCGGGCCCAGCGACCCGCGGACCGGCCCGCACCCCCGACGGTGCGGTCCACCGACGCCGCGTCTCCCGGCGGGGGACCGACGACCGCCCGCGAGCGCGGCATGGCCGCGGCCGCCCGGGCGGCGCAGCAGCGTCCCGCGGTGCCGTCCGAGCCGGACGAGCCGAGTCCGGACGACCCGCTGATCTCGTCGTCCGGCCTGATCGGTGCCCCGCTGGTCATGCAGGTGCTCGGCGGGCGGGTCATCGAGGAGATCGTCGACGGCGCCTGACGTGGCCCTGCGGCCGTCTCGGCGTCCGGTCCACGGGCGTCGCCCCTCCGGGTGATCCGGGTGCGTCGGCGCCGGCGCGCGGCGGGCCGCGTCGGTGCGGGCGTCGGCCTCGCGCGGACCCTCTGACCTGCGCAGACGTGCGGCCGGCGGGGGTCGGCGTCGTGCGGGGTGTCGCAGGGCTGCGACACGGCTGCGACACGTGGGTGACCACCGCGCGCCGCGTCCGTCCTAGGTTCTGGAGCGTGCCCTCCTTGTCACGACCTGTCCGGAACGTCGCCGCGGCGACCCTCGTCGTCGGTCTGCTCGCGTCCTGCGCGGCCACGGGCGACCCGGCGGCCACGCGGACGCGCCCGCCGAGCACGTCGCCCACGGCGGACACCGGCACGCCCACGGCGGTGCCCTCGGACGTGCCGACGGTGCCCGGGTACGCGGTCGGGGAGGTGCCGCCGGTGCCGCTGGTGGTGCTGCCCGACCTGGCGATGCTCGACGCGTCGCTCGCCGGGTTCGCGATCGACGTCGACGACGCGGTGGGCGACCTGCCCGGGGTGCGGGTCACGACGCTGCGCTGCGACGCGGACGCCGCGGCGGGCTCGGGCGAGCTGCTGGCGTACGGCGACGGGTCGGGCACGTTCACCGGTCCCGACGGGGAGGTCGTCACGTACGGCGACGGGTCGGGCAGCTACACGCTCAACGGCACGGACGTGACGGTCTTCGGCGACGGCTCCGGCACGTACGCCGACGGGACGACCGACGTGACGTCGTTCGGCGACGGCTCCGGCACCTACGACGACGGCACGACGAGCGTCACGCTGTTCGGCGACGGGTCGGGCACCTGGTCGCGCGGGGAGCGGTCGATCCAGAACTTCGGCGACGGTTCCGGGGTGTACCAGGACGGCGACGTGAGCTGGCAGAACTTCGGCGACGGCTCGGGGGAGTACGTGTCGCCGACCCTGACCGTGCAGAACTTCGGCGACGGCACGGGCACCGTCGACGGCGTCCCCGTGCGGGCCGAGCCGCTGCCACCCGTCGCACCGCTGGGCGACTTCCCGTCGATGGGCGTGATCGCCCCGGCGCCGTCGTGCGGCACGCGGCTCGTGCTGGACGCGACGCTGCTGTTCGACTTCGACAGCGCCCAGGTGCGACCGGCCGCGGCGGCGACGCTCGACGCGGTCGCCGAGGTCCTCGCGGGCGTCCCCGCGGCCCGGGTCGAGGGGCACACCGACGCGATCTCCGGGACCGAGTACAACCAGGACCTGTCGGAGCGGCGCGCCGCGGCGGTCGTGGCCGCCCTGCAGGAGCGGGGTGCGTCGTCGGATCTCGACGCCGTCGGGCACGGGGAGACCCGGCCCGTCGCGCCGAACGAGGTCGACGGGGTCGACGACCCCGCGGGTCGCCAGCTCAACCGGCGCGTCGAGATCGTGGTGCCCTCGTGAGCGCGGCCGGCGGGCGGTGGCGTCGACGCGCGGTCGTCGCGGTGCTCGCGCTCGCGCTCACCGGGTGCTCGGTGGACCTCGTCGACGCCGACGACGCACCGCGGCCCGGCGGACCGACGACCGGTGCACCGACGACCGGGGCGACGGCGGGCCGCGAGGTCCCGGGCACGTCCGCGACCGTCGAGGCCCCGGAGGCGATGAGCACGGCGGTCGCTCCGGCGCCGGGCGCGCAGCGACCGTCCCGACCCTCCCCGCGGTCGACCCGGGACGTGCTGCTGGCCGGTGTGCAGCAGCAGGTCACGTGCGGCGGGGGCGAGCTCGTCGTCGCCGAGGCCGGGGCGGCGGTCGAGGTGACCGACGCGTGCGGGACCCTCACCGTCTCCGGCGCGGACGCCGTCGTCGTCGCGGGCGACGTCGGGCGCCTCGTCGTCGCCGGTGCGGGCGCCACGGTCCTCGTCGCGCGGGCCGACGACGTCGACCTGCAGGCGGCGGGCCTGACCGTGCGGTGGGAGGGCGGCGCCCCGACCGTCGTGGACGTCGGTGCCGGCAGCTCGTACGGCGTCGTCGACGACGGCTGAGCCGGCCCCCACCCCCACCCGCCCCACCCCTGCCCGTCCCGACCAGGAGGAACCCGTGCACCCCGCACCTCTGCCCCCCGCGTACGCCGCGGCCCCGCCACGCACGAACACCCTGGCGGTCGTGACCCTCGTGCTGGGGGTGCTCGGGTTCGCCCTGCTGCCCGTCGTCCTCGGGCACCTCGCCCTCGCGCAGGTGCGCCGGACGGGGGAGCGGGGTGCGGCGCTCGCCGTGGTCGGCCTGGTGCTCGGGTACCTCACGTGCGCGCTCTACGCGCTCGTGGCCGTGCTCGTGCTCGGCGGCGGGATCGTCCTGTGGGGCGCGGGGTGACGCCGGACGGCCCGCGGGTCCTGCTCGTCGACGACGAGCAGGCCATCCTCGACGGGCTGGCGCCGTTCCTCGAGCGGTCCGGGCTCGTCGTGACCACGGCGACGGACGGCCTGCAGGCGCTCGCGGCCCACGCGGGCGCGCCCGCGGACATCCTCGTGTGCGACGTGCTCATGCCCCGGCTCGACGGTCGCGCCCTGGTACGACGGCTGCGCGGCGCCGGGGACTGGACCCCCGTGGTGCTGCTGACGCAGGTCGGTGCGTCGTACGAGCGCTCGGCCGCGCTGGAGGAGGGCGCCGACGACTACCTGAACAAGCCCTTCGACCCGCAGGAGCTGCTGGCGCGCGTCCGGGCGGTCCTGCGCAGGGCCGTGCCGGGGCAGCCGTCGCTCGCGGCCGCGGACGTGCTGGTCTGCGAGGACCTGCGGGTGGAGCGCGGCGCCCGCCGGGTGCTGCTCGCGGGCGCTCCCGTGCCGCTCACGCCCAAGGCGTCGCTCCTGCTCGACTACCTCATGACCCACCCCGGCGAGCTGCACACCCGCGAGCGGCTGCTCCAGGCGCTGTGGGGCTTCGAGCAGCCCGTGGCCACGCGGGCGGTCGACCACCGTGTCGCGGAGATCCGCCGGGTCCTCGGGGACGACGCCGCGGCGCCGCGGTTCGTCGAGACCGTCCAGCAGCACGGGTACCGGTTCTGCGGGACCGTGCGCCGGGGCGCCGCGGCATGACCGGCGGGCGCGCCGTCACCGCCGCGGCTGCGGGCGTGGTGCTGCTCGGCGGGTCGGCCGCCGTGGCGGTGGCCGTCGCGGCCCCGTCGCTGCGCGTCGTGGTGACCTGGTACCCGGCGGCCGTGCTCGCGGCCGGCGCCGCGCTCCTCGCCGGGACGCTGCTGCTCGTCGCGACGCTGCGGGCACGGGCCGTGCGCACGCGGGACCGCGCGCAGGACGCCGCGCACGCGGCGGGGCGCGAGGCCGAGCGTGCCGCCCACCGCCGGTTCCTGGCCCGGCTGGACCACGAGCTGAAGAACCCGGTGACGGCGCTCCAGGCCGCCGCCGCGGGCCTCGAGCCGGACCCCGACGACGGCCCCCGCGTGCGCGCGCACGCCACGGTCCGCGGCCAGTCCGCCCGGCTCGCGGCGCTCGTCGCCGACCTGCGCCGGCTCGCCGAGCTCGAGGTGCGCGACATCGAGCAGGAGCTCGTCGACGTGGCCGAGGTGGTGCGCGACGCGGTCGCGGACGTCGTCGACCAGCAGACCGCGCGCGGCCTGGCGCGCCCCGACGTCGTCGTGACCCTGCCGACGGCGCCCTGGCCGCTGCCGCCCGTGCGCGGCGACGTCGACCTGCTGTACGCCGCCGTGACGAACCTGCTGGTCAACGCCCTCAAGTTCAGCCCGCCCGGTGCCCGTGTCGAGGTCCGGGGCTCCGACGAGGACGGCACGGTCGTCGTCGAGGTCGCCGACACCGGTCCCGGCATCCCCGCCGACGAGGTCGACCTGGTCTTCGACGAGCTCGCGCGCGGCCGCGACGCCCGCGGCCTGCCCGGGTCCGGGCTGGGGCTGCCGCTCGTGCGCGTGGTGGCCGAGCGGCACGGCGGCCGGGCGGTGCTGCGCTCGCGGCCGGGCAGCGGCACCAGCGTGCGCCTGCACCTGCCTGCGGCGGCCGGCTGACCAGCGCCCGGACGGCCCCGTCCCGAGGCCCGCCCGTGCCGCGCACGGCGGCGGCCCGGCCGCGGGCGGCGCGCGCCCGTGCGGCGACTACGCTGGCCGGGTGTACGAAGGCGCGATCCAGGACCTGGTCGACGAGCTCGGGCGGCTGCCCGGGGTCGGCCCCAAGAGCGCCCAGCGCATCGCGTTCCACGTGCTCGCCGCGGACCCCGCGGACGTGCGGCGCCTGGCGGACGCGCTGACGGAGGTCAAGGCCCGGGTGCGGTTCTGCGAGGTGTGCGGCAACGTCGCGCAGGAGCCGCAGTGCCGCATCTGCCGCGACCCCCGCCGCACCCCCACGGTGCTGTGCGTCGTGGAGGAGGCCAAGGACGTCGTCGCCATCGAGCGGACCCGCGAGTTCCGTGGTCGGTACCACGTGCTCGGCGGCGCCATCAACCCGATCGCGGGCGTCGGCCCGGACGACCTGCGGATCGGGCTGCTCATGCAGCGCCTCGCGGACGGCACGGTCACCGAGGTGATCCTCGCGACCGACCCGAACGTCGAGGGCGAGGCCACGGCCACGTACCTGGCACGGATGCTCGTGCCCATGGGCCTGACGGTCAGCCGGCTCGCGTCGGGGCTGCCCGTGGGCGGCGACCTGGAGTACGCGGACGAGGTCACGCTCGGGCGGGCGTTCGAGGGACGCCGCCGCATCAGCGCCTGACGGGTGCGGCGACGGCGCCGGCACCCACGACGAGGGGGAGGAGACCGATGAGCGACGGACGACCGGTGGTCGAGGCGGACGTGCGGGAGATCGCCGAGGCGGTCGCCGCGGAGTCTCGCGGCTTCCTGACGACGGTGACCGAGGTGGCGGCGGGCTCCGCGCCGGAGGCGTCGATGCCTCTGCTGCTGCTCGCGGTCTCGGACCTGCTGGCGGCGGGCGCGCGGCTCGGCGCGACGACGGACGTGGTGCCGCCCTCGCGCTTCGAGCCCGACGTCGGCCCCGACGCCGACCTCGAGCCGCTGCGCGTGAACCTGGCCAACCTGTTCGAGGGCATCGACGAGTACGTCGAGGTCATCGACCCGATCCTCGGCCCGGAGGTCGAGGAGTCGACGATCTCCGGCGACCTCGTCGCGATCGTCGGTGCCCTGACCCAGGGGCTCGCCCACCACGACCGCGGCAACGTCCTCGAGGCCCTGTGGTGGTGGCAGTTCAGCTACCTGTCCGACTGGGGCGAGCGCGCGGCCAGCACCCTGCGCGCCCTGCAGACGATCATCGCCCACGTCCGCCTGGACGTCGACGACGACGTGGCCGCCGAGGCGGAGTACGACGCCCTGCAGCCCTGACCTGCCTACCGCAGGTCCTTGACCAGCATGAGCGTGGCGTCGTCGTCGAGCGGGACGAGGGCGCCCGGGGCGACCGGGCGGTCGTGGTGCATGACGCCGCGCCCGTCCGGCACGTAGCCGCGCTGCACGTACAGCCGCTGCGCGGCCCCGTAGTCGGCGCTCAGGCCGACGCCGATGCCGACGCGCGGCCCGTGCGCGGCGGCCTCGTGCTCGAGCGCGTCGAGCAGTGCGGTGCCGACGCCCCGGCGCCGGTACGGCGGGAGCACGTTGAGGTCCGCGACCTCGGGCACACCCTCGTCCCGGAACGGCGGGTAGTCCGAGCTCCGGCGCAGCGTCCCGTACCCGGCGAACGCGCCGTCCACCTCGGCGACGACGCACACGCGTGCACCGGCCCGCTGCTCGGCCAGGTAGCCCAGGTACTGCTCCTGCGGCTTGCACCACCCGATCGCGGCGAACGCCGCCTCGAGCAGCTTCGGGTCGGAGTCCTGCAACGGCCTCAGCGCGATGACGTGGTCCATGCCGTCACGCTCCTGCTCCCCGCCGCACGCGCGCCACGGCATTTCGACCAGGCCGGCTGGCTCAGCGCGTCAGCCTGACGATCTCGTACCGGGCGACCTCCTGCGGTGACGGGAGGGCGTGAGGGTTCCCGGTCGCGCGCCCACCCCTCCAGCGGGCGCGCGACCGGTGCTCGTGGGGTCAGGCGACCCGGGTGCCGCGGGCGAGGGTGCGCTGCGGGATGCGCAGGCGGCGGACCGCGACCGCGAAGCCGAGGCCGCCGAGCAGCAGGTTCACGGCCAGGCCCCACGGCCACACGGGTCCGCCGACGGTGATCTCGGGCCCGTCCGTGGGCGCGGGCTCGCCCTCGCCCCAGCTCCAGCACTCGTCGATCGCGGTCGGCGGGGCGGCCAGGTCGCGCACGCCGCGGCTCAGCTCGGCCGTCGGGTCGACGCGGTACACCGAGCTGCGCGGGTCGTTGGCGGGGCCGGTCCCGGCGCCGTCGGCGACGACGACGAACGGGTTCACCGTGAGCAGCCACGAGGTGCGCTCGGTGTGGGCGACGTCGCGGACGTCCTGGTAGTACGTGCAGCGCGGGTAGCCGGTCGCGTCGTCGAAGTCCTCCCACGCCTCGTCGGTCACGCCGAAGACCGTGACCTCCTCGGTGGTGGTGATCGCGGGGTAGGTGATCGCGAAGAACACCGGCGTGAAGATCGTCAGTCCCGCGACCGTGAGGAACGTCAGGACCGTCGACCCGGCGGGCCGGGCCGCGATCGTCGACCAGCCGAGGCCGATCCCGCAGACCGACGCCAGCAGCAGGGCGATGAGCAGCACCACGCGCGGCAGCGCGAGCACCGCGACGTCGCCCATCGCGACGGCTAGGACGAGGAACGGCAGGCTCACCGCGAGGAACGCCAGCGCGGAGAACCACGCGGCCAGCAGCTTGCCGAGCGCGATCTCCGCGGGCGAGAGCAGCGTGACCTGCAGCGTCGCGAGGGTGCCCGCTGCGCGGTCGCCGTTGACGGCCGTCGAGGTCAGCGTCGGCGTGACCAGCAGGCCGAGGCCGAGCACGAGGAACGTGACGATCATGAACAGCAGCGGGCCGCGCGACTGCTCGTCGCCCGTGCCCCCGAGCATCCACGACAGGGCGCCCGACGAGAGCAGCGTGATCGCACCGACCACGACGACCCACACGACCAGCGCGGTCTTCCACCGCGACGAGCGCACCCGCTGGCGCAGCTCGAGCGCGACGACGGTCCGCACGCCGTGCCAGGTCAGGGACCAGGTCCGCACGCCCGCACCGTCGTGCTGCGCGGGTGCGACCGGGGGAGCGTCCTGCGTCATGCCCGTCACCGCCGTTCCTCGTCGAGGGCCAGGTAGGCCTGCTCCAGCGCGCCGCCCGCGGGGCTGAGCGCGGTCACGGGCACGCCGGCGGCGACCGCGTCGGCCAGCAGGCGTGCCGCACCGGCGTCGCCCTCGACCTCGATGAGCACGCCGCCGGGCGCATCGGGCGCGCCCTCGGCGAGCGCCCCCGTGCCGGGGTGGCCGAGCGTGTCGTCCGGGCGCCACGCGGCGCCGATCGTGTCGAGCCAGGCGGTCAGCGCCGTGCGGGACAGGGCCCGCACGTGCCAGGTGCGCCGCGCGGTGGCGGCGTCGACGGCCTCGTGCCCGGCGACGGTGCGCCCGCGCGAGATGAACACCGCGTCGTCGGCCATCTCCTCCAGCTCGGACAGCACGTGCGACGACACCAGCACGGTGCGGCCCTCGTCGGCGAGGCGGCGCAGCAGCACGCGCAGGTCGACCCGGGAGCGCGGGTCCAGGCCGCTGGCGGGCTCGTCGAGCAGCAGCACCTGCGGGTCGTGCACGAGCGCCCGGGCCAGGCCCAGCCGCTGCTTCTGCCCGCGGGACAGCACGGCCGCGGGCCGGTCGGCGTACTCGGTCAGGTGCACGGTCGCGAGCAGCTCGTCGACGCGGCCGCGGACCTGCGCGCGGGGGACCCGGTACGCGTCGGCGAAGGTCGTGAGGACCTCGCGGGCCGTCAGGGAGTCCCAGGTGCCGAACGCGTCGGGCATCCACCCGGTGCGGGCGCGGGCCGAGGCGCCGTCGGTCACCGGGTCGGCGCCCGCCATGCGCACGTGCCCGGAGTCCGGGACGAGCAGGCCGGCGAGCACGAGCAGCAGGGTCGTCTTGCCGGAGCCGTTGGGGCCGACGAGCGCGGTCACGGCACCGGCGCGGGCGACGAGGTCGACCCCGTCGAGGGCCTGCACGGAGCCGAACGCGCGCCGCACGCCGCGGGCCTCGATGCCGGGCACCGCGCCCGGGGAGGTGGGCGTCGGCTCGAGCACGGCGGTCGTCGCGGCGGCCGGGGCAGCCGGTGCAGCGGTCGGGGCCGGTGCGGACTGTGCCGGTGCGGACGGGGCCGGTGCGGTCGGGTCGGTCGTGCTCGGGTCGGTCGTGCCGCCCGACGCGTCGTCGGGGGGAGGGGTGCTCGCGGGTGCGTCGTCGCCGGACATGGCGATCACGCTAGGCGCGCGTCGTGCGGCGCCGCGTCCCCCCGGGGTCTGACGTGCGCACCCGCCGCGTCCTCCGTCCGGCGGGGCCCCGTGCCGCCCGCGGTCTCCCGACGTCCGTCATGCGAAACCGTGACGGTCCGCATCCTGGGCTCGTCCTAGACTCGCCAGGTCCATGACCCGCGACCTCGGGAGCCGTCCGGTGGCCCTCATCGTGCAGAAGTTCGGCGGCTCGTCCGTCGCCGACGCCGCCAGCATCAAGCGCGTCGCCCAGCGGGTCGTGGCGACGACGAAGGCCGGCCACGACGTCGTCGTCGTCGTGTCGGCCATGGGTGACACCACCGACGAGCTCATCGACCTCGCCCGGCAGGTCACGCCGCTGCCCCCGCAGCGCGAGATGGACATCCTGCTGACCGCCGGCGAGCGGATCTCCATGTCGCTGCTCGCGATGGCGATCCACAGCCTCGGCGTCGAGGCCAAGTCGTTCACGGGCCAGCAGGCGGGCGTCATCACCGACGAGGTGTACGGCAAGGCCCGGATCATCGACGTCTCGCCCAGCCGCATCCGTGACACGGTCGCGCGCGGCGAGGTCGCGATCGTCGCGGGCTTCCAGGGTGTCAACCCGTCCACCAACGACGTGACGACGCTGGGCCGCGGGGGCTCCGACACCACGGCGGTCGCGCTCGCGGCGTCCCTCAAGGCCGACGTCTGCGAGATCTACACCGACGTCGACGGCGTGTTCACCGCCGACCCGCGGATCGTGCCGAGCGCCCGCAAGCTGGACCGCATCAGCTACGACGAGATGCTCGAGATGGCGGCGAGCGGCGCCAAGGTGCTCATGCTGCGGTGCGTGGAGTACGCGCGCCGCTACCAGGTGCCGGTGCACGTGCGCTCGTCGTTCTCGACGCACACCGGCACGCTCGTGACCGACGAGCCCGACCCGACCAAGGACACCACCATGGAGCAGCCGATCATCGCCGGCGTCGCGCACGACCGCAGCGAGGCCAAGATCACCGTCGTCGGGGTGCCGGACGTGCCCGGCAAGGCCGCGCGCATCTTCGAGGTCGTCGCCGGTGCGGGCGTGAACCTCGACATGATCGTGCAGAACGTCTCGGCCGCGGCGACGGGTCTGACCGACATCTCGTTCACGCTGCCCGCCGCCGACGGTGCGACCGCCACGCAGGCGCTCACCGAGCACCAGCCGGGCATCGGCTTCACGTCGCTGCAGTACGACGACACGATCGGCAAGCTCTCGCTCGTCGGCGCCGGCATGAAGTCGCACCCCGGCGTGTCCGCCAAGCTGTTCTCCGCGCTGTCCGAGGCCGGCATCAACATCGAGATGATCTCCACGTCGGAGATCCGGATCTCGGTCGTCACGCGCGCGGACTCGCTCGACGACGCGGTGCGCGCCGTGCACACCGCGTTCGACCTGGACGCCGAGCAGGACGAGGCCGTCGTGTACGGCGGGACGGGGCGATGACGATGGCGGGCAACGGGCTGCGGGTCGCGGTCGTCGGGGCGACCGGGCAGGTCGGCGCGGTCATGCGCCGGCTGCTCGACGAGCGGGACTTCCCGGTCGCGTCGATCCGGTACTTCGCGTCGGCACGGTCGGCGGGCACGACCCTGCCGTGGCGCGGCACCGACGTGGTCGTCGAGGACGTCGCGACGGCGGACCTGTCGGGCATCGACGTGGCGCTGTTCTCCGCGGGCGGCGGGACGTCGAAGGAGCACGCGCCGCGGTTCGCGGCGGCCGGTGCCGTCGTCGTCGACAACTCCTCGGCGTGGCGCCGCGACCCCCGGGTGCCGCTCGTGGTGTCCGAGGTCAACCCGCAGGCGCTCGACGAGATCGAGATCGGCATCGTCGCGAACCCCAACTGCACGACCATGGCCGCGATGCCCGTGCTCAAGGTGCTGCACGACGAGGCCGGGCTGCGCCGCCTCGTGGTCTCCACCTACCAGGCCGTCTCCGGCTCCGGGCTGGCCGGTGCGCGCGAGCTGGACTCCCAGGTCCGTGCGGCCGTCGAGCAGGACACGCTCGGGCTCGTGCACGACGGCGCCGCGGTGGCGTTCCCGGCGCCGGAGAAGTACGTCGCGCCCATCGCGTTCGACGTCATCCCGCTGGCCGGGTCCATCGTCGAGGACGGCCTGCACGAGACCGACGAGGAGCAGAAGCTGCGGCACGAGTCGCGCAAGATCCTCGACGTGCCGGACCTGCTGGTGTCCGGCACGTGCGTGCGCGTGCCGGTGTTCACCGGGCACTCGCTGTCGGTCAACGCCGAGTTCGAGCGGGCGATCACGGTCGAGCGCGCCACCGAGCTGCTGGCGTCCGCGCCGGGCGTGCAGCTCGCGGACGTGCCGACGCCGCTGGTCGCCGCCGGCCAGGACCCGTCGTTCGTGGGGCGCATCCGCCAGGACGAGGGTGCCCCCGACGGGCGCGGCCTGGCGCTGTTCATCAGCAACGACAACCTGCGCAAGGGTGCCGCGCTCAACGCGGTCCAGATCGCCGAGACCCTGGCGACCCGCCGCTTCGGCCTGTGAGCGGGTCCGGCGCACCGCCGTGCGCCGGACCCGCTCACAGGCCGGGGCTCATCCGGCGGGGTCGATCGGGAAGTTCTGGTCGAACACGTGGTCGGGGTCGTAGGTGCGCTTGAGAGCGCGGAGGCGGCCGAGCGTCGGCTCGGGGAACGCCTCCAGCAGGCGCTCGGGCCGCGGGTCGGTCTCGAACGACAGGTACAGCCCGTCCATGTGCGGGTGCGCGTGCGCGTCCCACGTGGCGTCGAGCGCGGCGCGGTCGGAGCGGCCCGAGAACGCCGCGACGGCCCAGCGCTGGTGCCGGTGGGCGTAGGCGGTGGCGTCGGGCGCCACGTCGTTCACGGCGCCGCCGGTGGCGCGCAGCTGCAGGAGCATGGCGTCGCCCGACGCCAGGACCCTGCCCAGGCCCTCGGCGGCCTCCGGGGTGCAGGACGGCAGCAGTCCTGACCGGGAGACCGGCGGTGCTCCGCCGTCGTGGTGCCGGGCGACCGGGCTGACGACCCCCGCGTACGGGACGACCTGGGCCTCCTGCTCGACCACCGGCCCCACGCCCAGCATCGGCTCCAGGGCGGCGACGGCCTGCACGGTGTCGTCACCGGCCCAGACCGTCATGGCCTGCGCGACGGGCCGGCGGCCGCCGCGGCCGGCAGACACGTGCAGGAAGCTCGTGAGCTCGCGTGGCGCGTCCTCCACGACCTGCGCGAACCGTGCGACGAGGGCGGCCGGGTCGGACGCGTCGAAGACCATCTGCGCGAAGACGACGTCGGCGACCTCGGCGGCCACCACCTCGACCCAGGTCACGACGCCGAGGTTGCCGCCCGCGCCGCGCAGGCCCCAGAACAGCTCGGGCTCGTGGTCCGCGTCGACCACGTGCACGGTGCCGTCGGCCGTGACGACCTCCGCCGCGACGACGTGGTCGAGAGTGAGCCCGTGCGCGCGGCCGAGCAGGCCGATCCCGCCGGCCGTCGCGAGGCCGCCGACGCCGACGCCGCCGTAGTCGCCCGACGAGACCGCCCACCCGTGCGGAGCGAGCGCGGCCGCGACCGCTCCCCACGTCGCGCCGGCGCCGAGCCGCACCCGGCGTGCGGACGCGTCGACGACCTCCACCTGGTCGAGCGCGCCGACGTCGAGGACGACGCCGCCGTCGTTCGTGGACCGGCCGGAGATGCCGTGGCCCCCGGACCGGACCGACAGGGGTCCGCGCTGATGACGTGCGTGGTCGAGCGCCTCGACCACCTGCGCGGTGCCGCGGGGACGCAGCACCAGGCCGGGTGCGCCGTGGCGCATGTACGTCGAGCGCAGGCCCGCGTACCGGCGGTCGCCGGGCTCGACGGCGTCGAGCCCGGGCGGGACGCCGTCGTAGTCGATGCCGGCGACCCGCGCGGCCAGCGCGACGGCGGGACGCACCGTGCCCGTCGGGGTCCCCGACGCGGCGCGGGCCGCGCCCACCTGGTCGCGGACCGCGGGGGCGACGCGCTCGGCGAACGTCCGGATCGTGGCGGGGTCGTCGGTGCCGAGCACGAAGGTTCCGATGCCGTCCTCGAGCGCCAGGCGCACGAGCTCGTCGACCCACTGCTCGGGCGGGCCGACGAGGTCGCCCTGCGTGGCGGGAGTGAACCGGCCGGCGATGTTGAGCAGGCGACGGACCTCGCGGGGGTCCCGGCCGGCGGCCGTCGCCGCCTCGTCGATCGTCCGGCTGCCGCGGGCCAGGTCCCCGGGCTGCAGGTAGGCCGCCGAGGGCAACCACCCGTCGCCCTTCTCCCCGACCAGGCGCAGCATGCGCGGCTTGTACGCCCCGATCCAGATGCCCACGTCGTGCGCGGGGGCGGGCCCGCGCTTCGCGCCCGCGACGTGGTGGTGCCGGCCGCCGGCGCGCAGGGGGCGCCGGTCGGAGGTGTCCCAGAGCCCGCGGATCACGTCGACGGCCTCGCTCAGCGCGTCGACGCCCTCCCCCGGGGTGAGGCGCGGCGCGCCCATCGCCTCGATCGCGTCCCAGAAAGCGCCGGCACCCAGGCCGAGCTCCGCCCGTCCGCCGGAGAGGAGGTCGAGGCTCGCGACCGACCTCGCCAGCACCGCGGGCGGCCGCAGGGGCAGGTTGTGGACGTTCGCGGCGAGGTGGATGCGCTCGGTGCGCGCCGCGGCCCAGGTCAGGAGGGTCCACGTGTCGAGGAACGCCGGCTGGTAGGGGTGGTCCTGGAACGTGGCGAGGTCGAGCCCGGCCTGCTCGGTGAGCACGGCGAGCGCGACGGGGGCGTCGGGCTCGGCGGCCTGCGGTGTGAGGAAGGTGCCGAAGGTCAGGTCGTGACCGTAGTCCGTCATGGGATCTCCTGTCGTCTGCTCTTCAGATCGTATGCCAAACAGATGATCTGACGGTGTGCGTATGCTGGCCCGGTGAGAGCCGTCGACACGTCCGTCGCTGCCGAGGACGACCTCGGCTGGCAGCTGGGCAGCCTGCTCGCCCGGTGGCGCGACGCCGTCGGGTCCGCCCTGGCCGACGTCCCGCAGGGCCCGCGCGGCTACCACGTGCTGCGCGCCGTCGCCCACGGCGCCCCGCCCACGCAGGGGGCGCTCGCCGCGTCGCTGGGCATCGACCGCACCGTCATGACGTACCTCGTCGACAGGCTCGTCGGCTGCGACCTCGTCGAGCGGCAGCCCGACCCCGCCGACCGCCGCGCCCGACGGGTCGTGGCGACCGCGGCAGGACGCGAGGTCCTCGACGACCTGGAGCAGCGCATCCGCGCCGCGGAGGAGCAGGTGCTCGCCGGCCTCGACCCCGACGAGCGGCGCGTGCTGCGTCGGCTGCTCGCCCGCACCACCCGACCGCCGCAGGGCTGCGACGAGGTCTGCGCGGTCGTCGACCCCTCCCGCGAGCAGCCCGACCCGGGCCCCGGGGTCGCCGCCGGGCCCGTCTGACGGCCACCCCGGGCCCGCCGCCGTGCGGCCGGACCGGACGGCGGACCACGGTCAGGGCCGGGCGAGCCCCGTGCGGTACGCCCACACGACCGTCTGCAGGCGGTCGCGCGTGCCGAGCTTGGTCATCGCCCGGCCCAGGTGCGACTTCACGGTCGACGGCTCGACGACCAGCGCCGCCGCGATCTCCGCGTTGGACATGCCCTGCGCCAGCAGGCGCACGATGTCGGTCTCGCGCGGCGTGAGCACCGACGCGGAGCCGTCGGGCTCCGGTGCGGGGCGGCGGCGGGCGAACTCCGCGACCACCCGCCGGGTCACGGACCGGTCGACCATCGCCTCGCCGCGGGCCAGGGCACGGATCGCGTCGGCGAGCTCGGCCGGGTCGCAGTCCTTGAGCACGAACCCGCTCGCCCCGGCCTCCAGGGCGCCGAACACGTACTCGTCCAGGTCGAACGTGGTGACCACGAGGACCGCCGGCAGGTCGGCCTCGCCGCGGTCGGCGACGATCTGCCGGGTCGCGGCCAGGCCGTCGCCGCCGGGCATCCGCACGTCCATGCACACCACGTCCGGGTGGGTGCGGCGCACCACGGCCACCGCGTCCGGGCCGCTCGACGCCTCGCCGACGACCTCGAGGTCCGGGTGCTCCTCGATCAGCACGCGGAACCCCGCGCGCACCACCGCCTGGTCGTCGACCAGCACCACCCGGGTCATGCCGCTCCTCCGGGCCCCGAGGGGCCGTCCGTGCCGGGTACGCGCAGGTGCACGCGCCAGCCGCCGTCCGCCGTGGGCCCCGCGTCGAGCGTGCCGCCCACCAGCGCCGCCCGCTCCCGCATGGCGAGCAGACCCGTGCCGCCGCGGTCGTCCCCGCGCACGGGCGTGGACGCGGGGCCGTTCTCGACGTCGAGCAGGACCGCCCCGGCCGTGCGCGCGACCCGGACGCGCACCGGGGCGCCGGGTGCGTGCTGGCGGGCGTTGGTCAGGGCCTGCTGCGCGACCCGGTACAGCGAGACGTCGGCGAGCGGGGGCAGCCCGGTGGCGTCGTCGTCGCGGACCAGCGTCACGTCGTCGCCCAGGGCCTGCGCGGTGCGCACCAGGTGCTCCAGGGCGTCGACGCCCGGCAGGGGGCCGAGGCCGTCGCGGTCGTCGGAGCGCAGCAGGCCGACGACCTGCCGCAGGTTGTCGAGCGTCTCGCGTCCCTGGTCGCGCAGCCACGCCGCGCCCGCGCGGGCCGCGTCGGGGTCGCGGCCGACGAGCCGCTCGACCGCTGCGGCCTGCACGACCATCCCCGACAGGTGGTGCGCGGCGACGTCGTGCAGCTCCCGGGCCAGGTGGGCCCGCTCGGCGGTGATCGCGGCGTGCACCCGGGCGTCGCGCTCGCGCTCCGCGGCGTCGGCCCGCTCGCGCACGAGCGCCAGGTGCGCGCGCCGCGTCGCCAGGTGCAGCCCCACCAGCAACGACCCGCCCCACACCACGACCCCCGACAGCGCGTGCTGCCCACCGGCGAGCAGACCGTCGGCCAGGAGCAGGGCGCCTGCCGCCTCCGCCGCAGCGGCGGCGCCGACCAGCCGCGCCGCCGACCGGGCCGGCAGGACCGTCGCGGCGCTCGCCCCGGCGACGAACGGTGCGAGCGACCGCACCGACGCGTCCGGCGCGAGCGCCACCAGGGTGACCTGGCAGACGACCACCACGGCGACGCACGCGACCACCTGCACGCGGCGCAGCACCACCGCGAGGCTCTGGAGCACCACGACCACGACGACCCAGGGGGCGGCCGCGGGCCGGACGAGGTCCTCGCCGGGCAGCAGCGCCACCGTCAGGACGAGCCCGACGAGCATGACCGCCGCCAGCGTCACGGCCAGCAGGGCGTCCCGGGCGACCGGGCTCCGCAGACCCGCCCGCGTCAGCCGCGCGTCCCACCACGCCCCCGGCGACGCGAGGACGCCGGGGGCGGGGGACGAGGGGGCTGCCACGGGGGACATCCTCGCGCCGGTCACGTCAGTACGTCAGGTCAGGCGTCAGCAGGTGGGAGGTCGCCGCGACCCAGGTCACGCCCCCGAGCGCGACGAGCACCAGCGTCGCCGCCGCGGCCCGGGCCCACCCCAAGCGGCCGCGGACCTCCGCGACGACCCGCCACGCCGCCGCGAGCACCCCCGCGGCCGCGACCCACTGCAGCGCCAGCGCGCCGACGAGGACGCCGGTCGGCAGGTCGGCGAGGCTCGTGATCGTCGTGATCGCGACACCCCAGCCGACGAGCGCGAGCACCGCGGCGAGCGCGGCGGCCCGGGTCAGCGTGCGTGCCGTGCGCAGCCCGCGGGTACCGGCGGCCGGGACGACGGCGGGCGCCCCGGGGCCCGCCTCCTGACCCGTGCGGCGACCCCGCACCCGCCGGACCACGGCCCCCACGGGCCACGCGACCAGCGCCAGCACGAGCACCACGGTGCCGGCGGCCAGCACGGGGACGACGGCCTGCCGCGCCGGGGTGAGCGGCACCAGCGACATCGCCGAGTCGTGCCCCACGAGCCGGACCTGCCCGGCGTCGTCGGTGCGCACGGCCAGCACGCGGTCACCGCCGACCTCCTGGTACACCCACGGCTCGACCTCCTCGTAGAGCCCGGCGCCGAGCGCGCCGGGGCCGGGGGTGAAGAGCACGCGGTCGCCGTCGACGACCTGCGCGCGCACGGGCTGGAGGGCGCCGGTCACGGCGAGGAACGTCGAGCGGAAGCCGCGGGTGCTCTCGTACGGCCCGGCCAGCGCGCGGGCGTGCGCGGCACGGGTGGCGTCGTCGACGGTGCTCGTGACCGGCGCGTCCGCGGGGAAGTAGCGGTCGGCGAACGCGGCCAGCAGGTCGTCGCGCAGCAGGTAGGCGGCACCGTCGGCGCCCGTGCTGGTCAGCGAGAGGAAGATGCCTGCGTCGTCGTCGGGCCACAGCTGCAGGTGCGAGTGGAACGCGGTGGTGTCCCCGCCGTGCCCGACCACGCGGTGGCCGTGGCGGGACTCGTCGAACCAGCCCAGGCCCATCCGCGGCCCCGCGGCCAGCGCGCCGAGCGTGCCCGCGTCGAGGGCCGGCTCCTGCATGAGCGCGCGGGCGTCGTCCGGCAGCACGGGCTCCCCGGTCACGGGGCTGCCGAGGTGGGCGAGCATGAACCGGGCCATGTCGGTGGCCGGTGCGCTGAGCGCGCCCGCGGGCGGCTGGCCCACGACCTCGAAGCCCGCCGGCTCCCCGTCCGCGGTGGCGGCGTACCCCTGTGCGACGCGCCCGGCCAGGGCGTCGGGCAGCGGCTGCGCGAACGACGACGAGGTCATGCCCGCCGGGGCGAGCACGTGCTCGGCGACGTACTCCTCGAACGGCTGGCCGCTGACGGCCTCGACGACGTACCCGGCGAGCGCGTTGCCGTAGTTGGAGTACGCGGGCGTGGTGCCGGGCTCGTACACCTGGGCGGGCGGGTCGGTGACGAGCGAGGCGCGCAGGTCGGTGACGGTGCCCGCGTCGCCGATCAGCCCGGCGACGCGCTCCTCGTACCCGGCGGTGTGCGTCAGCAGGTGGCGCAGCGTCACGGGCTGCGCGTGACCGAGGTCGAGGCCCGTGTACCGCTCGACGTCGGTGTCGAGGTCGACGTCGCCCTGCGCCACGAGCTGCATGACGGCGGTGGCGGTGACCAGCTTGGACACCGACCCGGGGCGGACGAGGGTGGCGTCGGCGTCGACGGGCTCGCCCGTGGCGACGTCGGCGACCCCGAACCCGCGGGCGGTGACGATCTCGCCGTCGGCGACCACGGCGACGGTCGCACCCGCGATCCGGCCCTCCTCGAGGGCGGCGGGCAGGGTGTCGTCGAGCCACGCGTCGACGTCGGCGGTCGTGAGGCCGGCCGTCGACGCGGGGTGCGTCGGTGGCGGCTCGGGCACCTCGGGTGCGGCCGTGCACGCGGTGAGCGTGACGAGGCCGGTGAGCAGCGCGAGGGCGGCGGACGTGCGGCGGGCGGCGCGGTGCGTGCGCATGGGACCTCCTGCGCCACGAGGCCCGGGCGGTCCCCGGGGCGGTGCTCGTGACCTGCGTCCATGCTGCTCAGCGCCCTGCCCGCGCGTCTTCGCCCGCACCGCCCAACCCCGCTTGCGACCTCCGGGGGATCCCCCTCCACCCCCGGACCGACCCACCCCACCCCCACCCCGTCATGGATGACGGGGTCGGGGGAGGGGGTGGGTGGGGAGGAACGGGTGGGTCGGGTGGTGCGTTGGGGAGCGTGTGGGTGACGGATCGGTGGACGTCGGGGCTGCGCACGACCCCGAGGGTGCGGGTGGCGAGCGGGCGCTCGCGGAGATCGTGGCGCGCCGCGCCCCGGACCTGCTCGGGCAGGACCCCGCGACGTTCGGCGAGCGCCTGCGCGCCCTGCAGCGGGAGCTGACGCGCTTCCTGCTGCACTACCAGTTCGGCATCGACGAGGTGCTGACCAAGGTCAACATCCTGCGCGAGGAGTTCGTGCACACGCACGACCACAGCCCCATCGAGCACGTGAGCTCGCGGCTGAAGTCGATGGACTCCCTGCTCGACAAGGTCCGCCGCACCGGCTGCGAGCCGACGCTGCCCGCGATCCGCGAGCGCATCCGGGACGTCGCCGGCATCCGGATCACCTGCTCGTTCGTCTCCGACGCGTACTGGGTGGTCGACATGCTGGCGCGGCAGCCCGACGTCGAGGTCGTCGAGATCAAGGACTACATCGCGCACCCCAAGCCCAACGGGTACCGGTCGCTGCACATGATCGTGCGGATCCCGGTGTTCCTGTCGGACCGCACGGAGCACGTGCACGTCGAGCTGCAGGTCCGCACCATCGCGATGGACTTCTGGGCCAGCGTCGAGCACCAGCTGTACTACAAGTACGACCGCGAGGTCCCGGCGCACCTGGTGGCCGAGCTCGACGACGCGGCCCGGGTCGCGTCCGAGCTCGACGCACGCATGGGACGGCTGCGCGACGAGCTGCGCGGCACCGACCCGCGCTGACCCGGGGACGAGGGGGCCGCCGGACCAACACGTGGAGGTCCTGTGTCCGGATGCTCCCGCTTTGCCGTGTTCGGCTAGCCTGCCGGGGGCGCCTCGGTCCGGTGCCCATCCTCGTGAGGTCGGCGTGCGCCGTCCCGCGGGCGAGCGGGTGAGGCGCGGAAGAGGTGGCAGCGGTGGGACGTCAGCAGCGTGGGTCGACGGTCGGTCGGACGGACGGGCTCGAGCACGGTGATGATCTCGCCGACCTGGTGTTCGGCCTCGCGGGCGGCCCCGACCCGGAGGGCGCCGACGGCACCGAGGCCCGGACGGCCGGGCCGGCCCGGCCGCTCGCCGGTGAGACGGTCGTCCTCGAGGCGGTCCCGCCGCTCGACGAGGACGAGCCCGACGACGCCGCCGGTGCCCGTTCCGCGTCGCCCGTCGCGGACGAGCCCGCCGTCGTGACCCCGCCGCGCGGCACCCGCGTGCCGCGGAGCCGGTTCGTCGGCCCGTCGCTCGACCAGGTCGTCGAGCCGGGCGTCCCGGCGACGATGGTGGTCAGCCCGATCCCGCTCGGCCCGGTGCCTGAGCCCGCACCCGTCGTCGGCCCGCAGCTCGGCCCGCACGCGCTGGGCCGCACGGCTGCCGCCGACCACCCCGAGCCGGTCGTCGTCCCCGGGTCGTCGGTGCCGCCCGAGCCGGTGGTGGAACCCGGGTCCTCGGCGTCCGGGGCGTCGGCGCCCGCGGAGCCGGAGGTCGTCCCGCCGGTGGTCATCGAGCCCGAGCCGGTGCGCGTGGTGCGCCCGTCGGCCGACCTCGTGGTGGTCCCCGACCCGGCCCAGCGGCGCCCTGCGGCCACGGGCTGGCGCGGGTTCCTGCGCCGCGCGACCCGCGGCGTGATCGACCTCGAGCCCGGTCCGCGCGAGCGCGCGGTCATCGAGGCCGCGACCGCGGTGCGCACCCGCTGGCAGGGTCCGCGCACCGTCGTCGTCGCCAACCCCAAGGGCGGCTCGGGCAAGACGCCCACCGCGATCGGCCTGGCGGCGACCTTCGGCCACGTGCGCGGCGGCGGCGTGCTCGCGTGGGACGCCAACGAGACGCTCGGCACCCTGGGTCTGCGCACGGAGGGTGCGGCGTCGGAGGTCACGGTCGTCGACCTGCTGGAGAAGCTCGACGAGTTCGAGAGCCGCGGTGCGCGCCGCGGCGACCTCGGCGCCGTCGTGCGCGCGCAGGAGTCGGGCAACTTCCACGTGCTGCCGTCGGACGAGGACCCCCGCCGCATGTCGCAGATCGACGCGGCCGGGTTCGCGCGCCTGCACGACGTGCTGCAGCGGTACTACGACGTGCTGGTGGTCGACACCGGCAACAACCCGCGCGCGGAGGGGTTCATGGCGGCGCTCGCGGTGGCCGACGCGCTGGTGATCCCGGTGTCGTGGGCGGAGGACAAGGTCGTCACGGCGGGGCGCCTGGTCGACCAGCTGCGCGAGATGGGCCGGGACGACCTCGTCGAGCGGGCCGTCACGGTGGTCACGGGTCCGTGGGGCGCGGGCACGACGCCGGCGCAGGTGCGGTCGTGGAAGGCGTGGTTCGAGGAGCAGACCGCCGCGGTGGTGCAGATCCCCACGGACGCGCGGATCGGTGGCGGCGGCCCGATCGTGTACGACGAGCTCGGGGCGGCGACCCGGCGGTCGTACCTGTTCGCGGCGTCGCACGTCAGCGGGGTCTTCTCCGCGCTGGGCCCGGCGACGTCCGACCTGCTCTCGTCGGAGCGCTGACCCGCTCCTCTCCTGATCGACGACGCCCGTCGGGGCGGTCCCTGGGACCGTGCCGGCGGGCGTCGTCGTGCGTGCGGCGAGGTCCCTCTTGTGCCACCCCAGGTTCTGTGGTTCATTAGTCATGTAATGAACCACAGAACACGCAGGGAGGGTCGCCATGTTCGACGGTCGTGACCCCGTGTACCTGCAGATCGCGGACCAGATCCGGCAGGACGTCCTGACCGGGGCCCTGCAGCCCGAGGAGCAGGTCATGTCGACCACCCAGTACGCCACGACCTTCCGGATCAACCCGGCGACCGCGGCCAAGGCCTTCGCCCAGCTCGTCGACGAGGGGGTGCTCTACAAGCGGCGCGGCGTCGGCATGTTCGTCACCGAGGGCGCCCGCGAGCAGCTGCTCGGCGAGCGCCGCGAGTCGTTCTTCACCGACACGGTCGACCCCGTCGCCGATGCCGCGCACGTCCTGGGCATCGACGTCGAGGACGTCGTGGCCCGCCTGCGCCGGCGCGCCTCCGCCGCCGGCGCCCCCACCCTCGGCGAGGAGGCCGCACGATGAGCACGCCCGGCTACGGAGTCACGCTCCACGGCGTCACGCAGCGGTTCGGCCGCACCGTCGCCCTCGACGGCGTCGACCTCGAGATCCGCGCCGGCACGATCACCGGGCTGCTCGGGCGCAACGGCTCGGGCAAGACGACGCTCGGCTCCCTGCTCGCCGCGTTCCGCCGCCCCACGTCCGGGCAGGTCCGCGTCGACGGCGAGGACCCCTGGGAGAACGAGCGCACCGCCCCCGGCGTCTGCCTCGTCCGGGAGTCCGGCGACGTGCTCGACGACGTGCGGATCGCCGACAACCTCGCGTTCTTCGCCGGGGCCCGGCCCACGTTCGACCGCGCGTTCGCCGCCGAGCTGCTGGACCTGTTCGAGCTCGACCCCCGCAGCAAGCCCGCCAAGCTGTCGCGCGGCAAGAAGTCCGCGTTCGGCATCACCCTCGGGCTGGCCGCCCGGGCGCCGCTGACGATCCTCGACGAGGTGCACCTCGGCCTCGACGCCCCCAGCCGCTACGCGTTCTACGACACCCTGCTGGCCGACTACCTGGCCCACCCCCGCACGATCGTGCTGTCCAGCCACCTCATCGAGGAGGTCGAGCGGCTCGTCGAGGACGTGGTCGTGCTCGACCGCGGGAAGGTCCTGCTCGTGCAGGACGCCGACTCGCTGCGCGCCGAGGGCGTCTCCGTCACCGGCCCCGCGGACGCGGTCGACGCGTTCGTCGCCGGGCGCACCGTCCTGGGCACCCAGCGGCTGGGCCGCACGTCGCAGGTCACGCTCCGCGGCGCGCTCGACGCGCCCGACGTCGACCGTGCCCGGGCCGCCGGCCTCGAGCTGGGCCCCGTGCCGCTGCAGGACCTCTTCGTGCACCTGACCGACCCGCGCCGCCGCGACGGCGCCGCGCCCGCCACCCGCACGGACGCACCCGCCGGAGGGACGCGATGAGCACCGCCGTCGCCACGCCCCCGGTGGTGCGCCGGTCGCCCGTCGTGCACGCGCTCGCGCGGCAGCTGCGCACCGCGGCCGTCCTCGCGCTCGGGTTCTGGGCGATCGTCCTCGTGGCCGTCGTGATCGTGACCGTGTCGATCCTGCGGGCCACGGGCTCGGTCGACGTCTCGGTCGTCGCGTACGCCCGCCAGGCCGCCACGTGGTTCCCGTTCTCGCAGGCGATCCTGCTGGCCTCCCTCGTGCGCGTGCACGTCGCGGCCGGTCTGACCCGTCGGACCTTCCTCCGGTCCACGGTCGTCGCCGCGGTCGCGACCGGACTGATGCACACCGTCGCGATGGTCGCGGCGCTCACGGTCGAGCGGCAGGTGCACGCCGTGCTCGGCTGGGGCTTCGAGATCACCGAGCGCGGCCTGCCCGGGACCGGCACCGCCGTCCTGCCCCTGCTGGTCGAGTACGGCCCCGGCTTCGTCGTCGCCAACCTCGCCGGCCTGCTCGTCGGCACCGTCTACCAGCGCGGCGGGAGCTGGTGGGGGACGCTCACCCTGCCGCTGACCGTCGGGCCGGTGCTCCTCACCCTCGGCATCTGGAGCGGCTGGTTCGGCCCCCTCCCGGTGGGCCTGTGGGCCGAGTCGTCGACGACCACCCACCTCGTCGGTGCCGCCGTCGCCGCTGTCCTGGTCACCACCGCCTACGCCCTCGTCGTGCGCACGGCACCCGTGCGCACGCCCCGCTGACCCGTCAGGAGCGCCCGATGAGCACCGTCGCCCCGTCCGTCCCGCTCCCCGCGCGCGTGCCGTCCCCCGCCCGCCACGCGCTGCGCATGCCGCTGTCGCTCACGGTCACCATGGGTGCCTGGTTCTGGGGCGTCGTCCTGGTCGGCGCGACGGTCGGCACGGTCGTCGCGGCCCGCGTCGCCGGGTCCGTCGACGTCTCCGTGGTCGCCTTCGCCCGCCAGGGTGCCATCTGGTTCCCGTTCTCCCTGACGATCATGCTCGTCGCGACCTACCTGAGCGTGCACGTCGCCGCCGGGATGACGCGCCGCTCGTTCGTGCGGGCCACGCTGCTCGCCGCGCTCGTCGCCGGAGCCGGCCACACCGTCGTGATGACCGTGCTGGTGCTCGCCGAGCGGGCCGTGCACGGCGCTCTCGGCTGGGACGCCCGCATCGCCGACGCGCTGCTGCCGGGCCCGCACGCCACGGTCGGCGCGCTGCTCGCCGAGCTCGGCCCCGTGCTCGTGCTCGCCAACCTCTGCGGGCTGCTCGTGGGCATCGTCTACCTGCGCACCGGCGGCTGGTGGGGCACCCTCGCCCTGCCGCTGACCGTCGGCCCGCTGCTGCTCGCCCAGGCCCTGAACGGCACCGACGACGGCCTGCTCCGGGGGCTGCCCGAGGCGGCCGTGGCCCCCGCCCACGTGCTGGGCACGGCCCTCCTCGGCGTCGCCGTCGCGGCCGCGTACGTCGCGCTCGTCCGCGGGGCCCCCGTCCGCACCACCTGACCGCACCACCTGCCTGCACCACCTGCCTGCACCACCTGACCGCACCACCTGACCGCACCACCTGACCGCACCACCCCGCCGCACGGCCCTCCCCGCGCAGCGCCGGTCGCACAGCTGAAGCACCCGTCCCCACGGAGCCGCACCGCCGGCCCCGCGGCACCCCGCACCCGCGCGCACCCCGCCCCACGATCCCCGCCTCGCGCGCACGGTGCCGACCCCGCGCCCCGCGCCCTGTCCTGAAGGAGGACGCATGAGCACCACCGACCCCACCGGCCCGGTCGTCCGGGCCGAGCACCTGAGCAAGTCCTACGGCCGCACCCGCGCGGTGATCGACGTCAGCCTCACGGTCGGCCGCGGCGAGATCTACGGCGTCCTGGGCCGCAACGGCGCCGGCAAGACGACGACCGTGGAGATGATCGCCGGCCTGCGCACCCCCGACGCCGGCACCGTCGAGGTGCTGGGTCTCGACCCGACGCGCGACGCGGCCGCCCTGCACGAGCGCGTCGGCCTGCAGCTCCAGGAGAGCGCGCTGCCCGACCGGCTGCGCGTCCGCGAGGCGCTCGACCTGTACGCGTCGTTCTACGCCGACCCCGCCGACCCCGCGGACCTGCTCGACCTGCTCGGCCTGCGCGCCAAGGCCGACGCCGCGTTCAAGGACCTGTCCGGCGGGCAGAAGCAGCGCCTGTCCGTCGCGCTCGCGCTCGTCGGCCGCCCCGAGCTGGCGATCCTCGACGAGCTCACGACGGGCCTGGACCCGCACGCGCGCCGCGAGACCTGGGCGGTCGTCGAGGCGATCCGCGACGCCGGGGTCACGATCATGCTGGTCACGCACCTCATGGAGGAGGCCGAGCGCCTCTGCGACCGGATCGCGCTCATCGCCGGCGGGCGCGTCGCCGCCGTCGGCACGCCCGCGCAGATCGTCGCCCTCACGCAGGGCGAGCAGGTCCTGCGCGCCCGGCCCGACGTGCCGCAGGCGGACGACGTGCTCCTCGGTGCGCTCGCCGGGGTGCCGGACGTCGTCGACGCCGCGGTCGACGACGGCGTGCTCACGGTCCGCGGGGGAGGGGCGCTCGTGCAGGACGTGCTCGTCGCCCTCGACCGGCGCGGTGTGCGCGTCGCCGACGTCCACCTGGAGCGCGCGTCGCTGGAGGACGCGTTCGTCACCCTCACCGCCACCGACGACGCCCCGCCCGCGGGCGGAGCCGCCGCCCCGGCCACGACCCGTGGCCGCCGCACGCCCGCCACCGCCGGCGCCCGCCGCACGTCCACCCCGGAGGTCTGAGATGTCCACGCCCGCCACCGCCCTGCGGCCCGCCGGCCCCCGCGCCGGCCGCGCCCGCCCGCTCGCCCGCATGGTCGCCGTCGAGGCCCGCCTGTTCGTGCGCGACCCGTCGGTGCTGTTCTTCGCGCTGGTGTTCCCCGCGCTGGTCCTCACCGTCCTCGGCCTGGTGATGCCCTGGGCGGACGAGCCGATGCAGCCCGACGACCCGGCGCTCGCGCAGTTCACGGCTATCGCGGGCTACACGCCGACGGTCCTGAGCCTGGCGGTCGCCACCGTCGCGCTGTCGACGTTCCCCTCCGTCGTCGCCACCTACCGGCAGCGCGGCGTGCTGCGCCGGCTGTCGACCACGCCGGTCGGGCCCGCGCGCCTGCTGGTGGCGCAGGTGCTGGTCAACCTTGTCGCCCTGCTCGCGGCCGCGGCCCTCGCGGTGGTCAGCGGCCTGCTGGTGCTGGGCATCGCCGCCCCGCGGCAGCCCCTGCTGCTGGTGGGCGTGCTGGTCCTCGCGGTGTTCGCGGCGTTCGCGCTCGGCTCGCTCGTCGCCGCGCGGGCCCCCACGGCGGCGGCCGCCAACGGCTGGGGCATGACGCTCTACTTCGTGTCGCTGTTCTTCGCCGGGGTGTGGCTGCCGCTGCCGATCATGCCGGACGTGGTGGCGCAGATCGCGGTCCTCACCCCGCTCGGGGCGGCGACGCAGGCGATGACGGCGGCGTGGTTCGGCCTGCCGTTCCCCGGGCAGGAGGTGCTCGTCATGGCGGCCTGGGCGGTCGTGGGCCTCCCGCTGGCGGCGCGCCTGTTCCGCTGGACGTGACGGCGGCCCCCGCGCGGGCGGCCTGACACGCGCGCCCCACGCACCGGGAGGAGGGGCCCGGTGCGTGGGGCGCCGTCGCGCATGGGCACGCTCCCACCAGTTGCGGCGCCTTAAACGCTTCGCCCCTGGACCGCCTGTGCGCCCGCTGAGCATCGTGGGCGCGTCCAGACGCACCGGTCCGCAGCGACGCGAGCCGGTGCGTCGAGCGTCCTGCACGACCGGCGACGAGGCCAGGTCCGCGGCTGCACCGAGGCAGCCGCGGCGCGTGGGGCCGCGCGCCAGAAAGGTACGGAACATGTCCTCATCGACCCGACGGCGCGCCGTCCGGGCGGCCTGGGCCGTCCTGACCGCCGCGTCGCTCGTGGGCGTCGCGGCCGCCTCGACCGCGACCGCCCTGGCCGGCCCCGCCACGACGACGGTGCAGTCGTCACCGGTGCGTGCCGCCCTCGTCTCCGACGAGTACGCCCAGCGCTTCCTCGCGCAGTACGACAAGATCAAGGACCCCGACAACGGGTACTTCAGCCCGCAGGGCATCCCGTACCACTCCGTCGAGACCCTCATCGTCGAGGCTCCCGACCACGGGCACATGACCACGTCCGAGGCGTACTCGTACTGGATCTGGCTCGAGGCGCTCTACGGGCAGGTGACCGGCGACTGGGCGCCGATCAACGAGGCCTGGGAGACCATGGAGCAGTACATGATCCCCCAGCAGGCGGACCAGCCGACGAACTCGTTCTACAACGCGTCCAAGCCCGCGACCTACGCGCCCGAGTTCAACCACCCGAGCAGCTACCCGTCGCAGCTGAACACCGGCGTCACCGTGGGCCAGGACCCGATCGCCGGCGAGCTCGCGGCCACGTACGGCAACCGCGACATCTACCAGATGCACTGGCTCGCCGACGTCGACAACGTCTACGGCTACGGCAACGCCCCCGGTGCGGGGTGCCAGCTCGGCCCGTCGCACGAGGGCGTCTCGCTCATCAACACCTTCCAGCGCGGGGCGCAGGAGTCCGTCTGGGAGACGGTCCCGCAGCCCACCTGCGACGACTTCACCTTCGGCGGCCCCAACGGCTACCTCGACCTGTTCACGGGGGACGCGTCGTACGCCAAGCAGTGGAAGTACACGTCGGCGTCCGACGCCGACGCGCGCGCCGTCGAGGCCGTCTACTGGGCCAACCAGTGGGCGACCGCGCAGGGCAAGCAGGCGCAGGTGGCCTCGATCGTCGAGAAGGCCGCCAAGATGGGCGACTACCTGCGGTACACGCTCTTCGACAAGTACTTCAAGCAGATCGGCTGCACGTCGCCGTCGTGCCCCGCGGGCAGCGGCAGGAACAGCGCGCACTACCTGCTGTCCTGGTACATGGCGTGGGGCGGCGCGACCGACACGAACGCCGGCTGGGCGTGGCGGATCGGCTCGTCGCACGCGCACTTCGGCTACCAGAACCCGCTCACGGCCTGGGCGCTGTCGACCGACCCGGCCCTGACGCCGGACTCGCCGACGGCCAAGTCCGACTGGGCGGCGTCGAAGACCCGTCAGCTCGAGTTCTACCGCTGGCTCCAGTCCGCCGACGGCCCGATCGCCGGCGGCGCGACCAACAGCTGGGACGGCGCGTACGCCACGCCGCCCGCCGGGACGCCGACGTTCTACGGCATGGGCTACACCGAGGCGCCCGTCTACCACGACCCGCCGTCGAACCAGTGGTTCGGCATGCAGGCCTGGGGCGTGCAGCGCGTGGCCGAGCTCTACTACGCGTCGGGCGACCCGCAGGCCAAGGCGATCCTCGACAAGTGGGTCCCGTGGGTCGTCGACCACATCTCGACCGACGGCGCCGACTGGAAGGTGCCGAGCGAGCTGACCTGGAGCGGCAAGCCCGACACCTGGAACGCCGCCAACCCGGGCGCCAACGCGAACCTGCGCGTCACGGTGAAGAGCTACGGCCAGGACGTCGGCGTGGCGGGCGACGTGTCGCGCGCGCTGCTGTTCTACGCCGCCCGCTCGGGCGACACGGAGTCGCGCGACGCCGCCAAGGGTCTGCTCGACGCGATCTGGGCCAACAACCAGGACCCGCTGGGCGTGGGCGCGGCCGAGACGCGCGGCGACTACCTGCGCTTCGACGACACGTACACGGCCGGCGGCAACGGCATCTACATCCCGTCGACGTTCCGCGGCGAGATGCCCAACGGTGACGTGATCCAGCCGGGCGTGTCGTTCCTCGACATCCGCTCGTTCTACGAGGACGACCCGCAGTGGTCCAAGGTCGAGACCGCCCTGGCCACCGGGGTCGCACCGCAGTTCACCTACCACCGGTTCTGGTCGCAGACCGCGATCGCCGCGGCCCTGGCGGACTACTCCCGGCTGTTCGAGAACGGCGGACCGACGCCCACCCCGACGCCGACACCGACGGTGACCCCGACGCCCACGCCGACGCCGACCGTGACGCCGACGCCCACCCCGACGCCGACGGTCACCCCGACGCCGACGCCCACCGTGACGCCCACGCCCACCCCGACGCCGACCCCCGGCGCGGCGTGCCGCGTGACGTACACGGCGAGCAGCTGGAGCACGGGCTTCACCGGCTCGATCCGCCTGACCAACACGGGCACGTCCGCGCTGAACGGGTGGTCGCTGCGCTTCACCTTCCCGGGCAGCCAGCAGGTGACCCAGGGCTGGAGCGCCCAGTGGTCGCAGTCCGGCGCGACCGTGACCGCGACGAACGCCGCGTGGAACGGCACGCTCGCCCCCGGGGCGACCGTCGACATCGGGTTCAACGGCTCCCACCCGGGCCAGAACCCGGCGCCCACGGCGTTCACCGTCAACGGCTCGACCTGCACGGTCGGGTGACCCGACGGCCCGGGAGGCACGACCCGGGTCCGTGACGCCCGGCACGACCCCATGACGTGACGGGAGCAGGGGCCGGTCCCTCGACGAGGGACCGGCCCCTCGCACGTCCCCACCCCGAGGATTGTGCGCGGACTGCAGCACATCGTGACCGGTCGCGCACATTCCCGCGGTAGGGGGTGGGTAGCCCTACCCCCGGTCCGTGGGGGTGCGCGGTGTCCCGGGTGCCGTCGCGCCGCCTACGTTCGTGGCATGGCGACGACGACCACGCACGCACCGGGTGCCGCACCCGCGACCGGCCCCGACGACCCGCCGGCCGCACCGACGGGCCTGCGCGCGGACGCCGCGGTGGTGGCCCCGGCGCTCGTCTCGGCGCGGCACCTGCGGCGGGCACCCGTCGACCCGGCCACGGGCCGCGCGCTGGCCCAGGTCGTCCTCGGCTGGGTGTGGCTGCTCACGGGGGGCCTGGTCGCGCTCTGCTGGACGGTGACGGCCGCGGGCCTCGTGCTCGTCGGGGTCGGCATCCCGATGCTCGTCGTCGGTCTCGTCGTCGGCGGCTGGTGCGCGTCCGCCGAGCGGGCCCGGCTCGCCGCCCAGACCGGCGTCGTCGTCGACGCGCCCGCCTACCGGCGCGCGCCGCGGCCCGGCTGGTGGCGGTGGTCGACCTGGTGGTCGGTGCTCGCCGACGGCAGGCGCTGGGCGCACCAGGCCTACGCGCTGCTCGCGACGGTCGTCTCTACCGTCGGGTTCGCGCTCGTCGTGGCCGTGGGCGGTGCGGGCCTCGCAGCCGTGGCCTTCCCCGTCTACGGCGCCCGCTCGTCGCTCGCGGGCCTCGCCGGCCTGAGCGCACCCGTGCTCGCGGGCGCCGCGGTCGTGGCCGGGGTCCTGCTGGTGTGGTGCGCCGCGCTCGCCGCGCAGGGCACGTCGCTGCTGCTCGTCATCCTGGCCCGCGCGCTGCTCGGCCCGGGGCCCCGCGACGAGCTGCGCCGCGCCCGCGCCGCGACCCACGCGGCGCAGGACGAGGCCGTGCACGCCCGGGCGCGTGCCGACGAGCTGCAGGCCACCCGGTCCGCGGCCGTCGCCGCCGCCGACGCCGAGCGCCGCCGCATCGAGCGCGACCTGCACGACGGCGCGCAGCAGCGGCTCGTCGCCCTGGGCGTCGAGCTCGGGGCGGCCCGCCGCCGCGCGTCCCGCGACCCCGACGCCGCGGCCGGTGCGCTCGAGCACGCGCACGCCGAGGTCAAGGAGACCCTCGCCGAGCTGCGCGACCTCGTCCGCGGCATCCACCCCGCCGTGCTCACCGACCGCGGGCTCGACGCGGCGCTGTCCGCCCTGGCGGCACGCTCACCCGTGCCCGTGCGGGTCGTCGTGCCCGACCCGGGCACCCTGGCGCGGGCGACGCCCGCCGCGCAGGCCGCCGCCTACTTCGTCGTCGCCGAGGCGCTGACGAACGTGGCCAAGCACGCCGCCGCCGACCACGTCGTCGTCGAGGCGGGGCTCGTCGAGCACGACGGCTCCTGCCGGCTGCGGGTGGCCGTGGCCGACGACGGCACCGGCGGCGCCGACGCCGCACCCGGGGGCGGGCTCGACGGCCTGCGCTCCCGCGTCGCCGCCCTCGACGGCACCTTCGACCTCGACAGCCCCGCCGGACGCGGGACCCGGCTCACCGTGGAGGTGCCGTGCGCATCGTGATCGCCGAGGACTCCGTCCTCCTGCGCGAAGGCCTGACCCGTCTGCTCGTCGACGAGGGCCACGAGGTGCAGGGCGTGCCCACGGCCGACGCCCTCGTGGCGGCGCTCGACCAGCCCGCCACGCCCCTGCCCGACCTGGTCGTCACCGACGTGCGGATGCCGCCGACGCACACCGACGAGGGCCTGCGCGCCGCCGTGCACCTGCGCAGCGTGCACCCCCGGCTGCCGGTGCTCGTGCTGTCCCAGTACGTCGAGCAGCGGTACGCCGCCGAGCTGTTCGCCGGTGACGTCCGTGGGCTGGGGTACCTGCTCAAGGACCGGGTCGCCGACGTCGACGAGCTGCTCGGGGCGCTGGCCCGCATCGCGTCCGGCGGCACCGTCATCGACCCCGAGGTGGTGGCCCAGATCTTCGCCCGGACCCGCAGCACCGGCCTGGAGCACCTCACGCCGCGCGAGCGCGAGGTCCTCGCCCTCATGGCGGAGGGCCGCTCCAACGCGGCCGTCGCCGAGCGGCTCGTCGTGGGCCTGCCCGCCGTCGAGAAGCACGTCACGTCCATCCTCGCCAAGCTCGGCCTGCCGCCCGACGCCGACGACCACCGCCGCGTGCTCGCCGTGCTGCGCTGGCTCGAGCACGGCACCGCGCAGGACCCCTCGAACGGAGCACCCCGATGAGCACGCCCACCACCGACGCGACGCCCACCCACGTCGACGGCCCGCCGGCCGCCCCGACCCGGTCGCCGCTGGCGCGGGCCCTGACCGTCACCGGCGCCGGGCTCGGCCTGGTCGTCGTGGGCCTCGGCGGCGTGCAGCTCGCGGACCACCTCACGGCCACGACGACGAGCGCCACGGCCTCGTACGCCACCGCCCCGGTCGTCGAGCTCGTCGCGGACGGCGACGTCGACGTGGTCGGCGGCGCACCGGGTGCGCGCGTGGACGTCGAGCGCACCGCACGTTCGGGGTTCACCGGTCCGTCGTACACCGTGCAGGAGGGCGCCGACCGGCTCGTGGTCGAGCACCGCTGCACCCCGGGCCCCTTCGGCGGCACGTGCAGCGGGTCGCTGGCCGTGCGGGTGCCCGACGGCACGCAGGTCGTGCTGCGGACGTCCGACGGCGAGGTCCGGGTCGCGGGCGTGGTCGGCGACGTCGAGGCCCGCACCGGGGACGGCGGCGTCGACATCTCCGACGTGGACGGCGCCGTGCGGCTCGACACGGGGGACGGGGACGTCACGGTCGCCGAGGTCACCGGTGCGGTCGTCGCGCGCTCGGGCGACGGCGTGCTGCACGTGCTGGGTGCCGGGGGTGACGTGGAGGCCCGCACCGGCGACGGGGACGTCCGGCTCGACGGTGCACGCGGCGACGTCGTGCTGCGCACCGGCGACGGCACCATGGACGTCCGAGCGGTGGACGGCGACGTCGAGGCGACCTCGGGCGACGGCGACGTGACGGTGCACGGCACCGGCGCACCGGTCGCGCTGACCACGGTCACCGGCGACGGCCGCGTCGTCGTCGACGCCCCCACCGACCCGACGGCCACCCGCACGGTCACCATCCGCACGGGCGACGGCGACATCACCTACCGCAACCCGACCCCCTGACCCACCCGCCCGCCCCCGTCCCCGACCGCCGAGGGTGGGAGTGGGTGTGCGGCGGGCGGGTCTGGCAGGTCCGGCAGGGCATGACAAAGGCCCGTGGTCAGCGTTTCCGCTGATCACGGGCCTTGTCGTCTGTCGGGGTGGCGGGATTCGAACCCACGACCTCTTCGTCCCGAACGAAGCGCGCTACCAAGCTGCGCCACACCCCGGTGGAGCCTGGCAAGGATAGCCGACGTGCCGCCCGGGAGTGAAACCGGAATGCGGTGACCCTCCTCGCACGCGTCCGGTCAGCGCGGGACGAGCGTGAGAAGGGTGGCCTCGGGGCGGCACGCGAAGCGGACGGGCGCGTACGGCGACGTGCCGAGACCGGCCGAGACGTGCAGCCAGGACGAGTCGGCGCCGCCGCGGGCGTCGGGGCGCGGGCCCGGCCAGCCGTGCAGGCCCTTGGCGCGACGGGTGTCGATGTCGCAGTTGGTGACCAGCGCGCCCCAGAACGGCACGGCCAGCTGGCCGCCGTGCGTGTGCCCCGCGATCGTCAGGTCCACCGCGTCGGCGTGCATCGCGTCGAGCACCCGCCGGTACGGCGCGTGGGTCACGCCCAGGTGCAGGTCGACCGTCGGACGGCCGTCGGAGACCGTGCCCCGCACGTCGTCCGCCCCACCGGCGGGCGGGAACGCGTCCCGGTCCATGTGCGCGTCGTCGGTGCCGACGAACGACAGGTGCCGCCCGTCGACCTCCAGCGCGTCCCGGCGGTTGTCGAGGTCGAGCCAGCCGGCCGACGTCAGGCGCGTGACCAGCTCGCGCCACGGCAGCTCGGCGGGCTGGATGTTCCGGGTCACGCGCGCGTCGGGCAGCAGGTAGCGGGCCGGGTTCTTCATCGACGGCGCGTGGTAGTCGTTCGAGCCGAGGACGAAGGCGCCGGGCACCGCCAGCAGCGGCTCCAGGGCGTGCAGGAGCGCCGGCATGGCGTCCAGGTGCGCCCAGTTGTCGCCCGTGTCGACCACCAGGTGGGGGTCGAGCGTGGCCAGGTCCCGCACCCAGGCGACCTTGTCGCGCTGCGACGGGGTTAGGTGCAGGTCGGACACGTGCAGGACGCGCAGCGGGTCCTGGCCGGGCGGCAGCACGGGGACGGTGACCTCGCGCAGCGCGTACCAGCGCACCTCCACGAGGGCGCCCCACGCCACCGCGGCGGCGCCGGCCAGCGCGACGGCACCGGCCGCGCGCGCGGCCGTCCGAGGGAGCGACGTCACCGGTCAGGGGTTCCCGGGCTGGGGGTTGTTGCTGTTCTCGTCGCCCCGGCCCGGTGAGCCGGTCTCCCCGTCACCGGGGGCGGGCTGCTGGGGCTGGCCGCTCGACAGCGTCAGGGTGATCGAGGAGCCGCGCACGGCCTGGCTGGACGGCGACTGCTGCGCCACCGACCCGGCCTGGTACTGCGACTCCACCGGCTGCGGCGCGATGCTCACGCGGAACCCGGCGGCCTCGAGGCGGCTGCGCGCCTGGCTCTCGGACATCCCGAGCACGTACGGCACGCTGACGCGCTCGCCGTAGATCTCCCGCTCACCGGCCGCGGCGAACCCGGGGTTGTCCCCGCCGCCGAGGACCCGCTCCATGTAGCGCTTCCAGGTCGGTGCCGCGATCGACGAGCCGTACGGTCCGCCGCTGAAGTACGGCACGCCGGCGATGACCTGGCCGCCCATCGGGCGAGGGGCGCCGCTGTAGCCGACCCACACCGCGGTCGCCCGCTTGGGCGTGTACCCGAGGAACCAGTTGTTCTCGTTCACCGACGTGGTTCCGGTCTTGCCCGCTGCGGGGAACGACGGGGCGCCGACCCGCGATGCCGTCCCCGTCCAGACGTTGCTGAGGGCGTAGTTGATGGCCGCCGCGATCTGCGGCTCCACAGCGCCCGCCCGGCAGTCGGCCGACGGGACCGGGAGCTCCGTGCCCGTCGGGTCGATGACCGACGTGATGGCGATCGGCTTGCAGTACGTGCCACCCGAAGCGAACGTCGCGTAGGCGGCGGCCATCTGCAGCGGCGAGGTCGACTCCGAGCCCAGGACGTTGGCGGGCGTCGGGTTGAAGCCGCTGTTCGCCGGGTTGCCGAAACGGTCGAGCTTGTTGGGGTCGCCCGCCTGCGTGACGCCGAGGTCGGTGGCGCCGTTCATGATGTCGCAGAGGTTGAGCTCCTTGGCCATCGCGGCGTACGCCGAGTTGACCGAGTTCTTCGTCGCGTCGAGCACGGTCTGCGTCGTGGCGCGGCCACCCTCGGAGTTGCCGAAGTTCCAGTCGCCGACCAGGTTGATGCAGGTCGGGAACTCGTTCTGCTGGTAGCTCAGGCGCGAGCCGTTCACGGTCTCGTTGAGCGCGTGCCCCTTGCGCAGCCACTCCAGCAGCGTGAACGGCTTGAAGGTCGAGCCGGGGGAGAACCCGGTGGAGCCGCCGTACTCGAACGAGGTGTTGAAGTTGACCGCGGTCTCACGGTCGGCGGTCTCCTGCAGGGCGGAGTAGTTGCGGTTCTGCGCCATCGCGGTGATCTTGCCGTTGCCGGGCTCGACCGACACGATCGCCGAGGCGACGCCGGACGGGTCGTCGACGGGCACGCCCGCCTTGACCTCGGCGTCGGCGACGGCCTGCTCGCTCGGGATGAGCGTCGTGGTGATCGTGAGGCCGCCGCGGTAGAGCAGGTCGCTGCGCTCCTGGCGCGTCTCGCCGAACGCGGGGTCCTGCGCGATGACCTTGGTGACGTAGTCGCAGAAGAAGCCTGAGCCGGGCACCACGTCGCCGGCGGCCATGCAGCCGAGCTTGATGGGGGTGACCTTCAACGTCTCCTCGACCGGCGTGTCGACGCCGGTCTCGTACTCCTCCTGGGTGATGTACCCGAGCTCGCGCATGTCCTTGAGGACGACGTTGCGGCGGAGCTGGTTGGCCTCCGGGTCGAGCGCCGGGTCCCACTTCGACGGCGACTGCGTGATGCCCGCGATGGTGGCGGCCTCGAGGTAGGTCACGTCCTTCGCGGACTTGCCGAAGTAGTACTGCGCGGCCGACTCCACGCCGTACACCGAGGCGCCGAACGCCGCGATGTTCAGGTACTTCTCGAGGATCTCGTCCTTGGTCATCTCCTGCTCGAGGCTGATGGCGATCTTGGCCTCGCGCAGCTTGCGGGCGATGCCCTCGGCGCCCTCGGCCTCGCGCGCCGCGTCGACGAGGGCGAGGCGCTCCTCCTCGGTCTCGGCGTAGTTCGCGGCCTCGATGAGCACGTTCTTCACGTACTGCTGCGTCAGCGTGGACGCGCCCTGGGTCGTGCCCATCGCCGTCGCGATCGCCGCGCGGGTCATGCCCGCCACGTCGACGCCCGCGTGCTCGTAGAACCGCCGGTCCTCGACCGCGATGACGGCCTTCTGCATGATCTCCGCGATGTCCTCCAGCGGCACGACCACACGGTTCTGCTGGTAGAACGTCGCCAGCAGCGTGCCGTCGGCCGCGAGGATCTCCGACTTCTCGGGCAGCGCCCGCTGCTCGAGCTCGGTCGGCAGGTCGTTGAACGCGGTCACGGACACGTCGGTCACGGTGTTCGCGGCGGCGACGCCGGGCAGCACGAGGCCGGCGCCCAGCACGCCGCCGACACCGGCGACCATGACGAACGACAGCAGGAGGGCCAGCGCCTGGAAGGCGTTGACCTTGCGTCCGCGGGCGCGGGCAGGGGTCGGCATGCCTGCCAGGGTACAAGCGCCGCCCGCCTCGTCCCACGGCCGACGCACGCCCCGCACCCGCCTCCACGGGACCTGCACACGCGCGGGCGCGGACGTCCCCCGCGCGTGTGCACGCGTGACAGCCCGCACCAGGGCACGAGGTCCCGGCCCGCCGTCAGGGCTGAACGGGTGTCCTGCGGGTGAACGTGCAGGTGCCCGCGCTGGGAGCGGTCCCGGACGTGGGCGAATTGACACGATTGGGGGCTGGGCACCAGCACCCATGTCGAGATAACGTCCGGCACGTACTCACGCCGGTGCTGCCCTTCCGTGACAGGGGGGCATGACAGCACCCGACGGTCGGGCGCGGCCTGCGAGCCGCTCGCGAGGGGCCACCGTCGGGGCGCGCGGGTACCCGCACGTGGTGAACCAGGAGAGGCAGGGGTCGATGTTTCCGGGGCAGGACGCGCACTGGACCGCCGAGGCGTCCTGCGGGTCGGGCAAGCTCGCGCCCGACGCGCTGTTCGTCGAGGGGTCGGCCCAACGCGAGGCGCGCAGCGTGTGCTTCGCGTGCCCCGTCCGCCTCGAGTGTCTGGCCGACGCGCTCGACTCGCGGATGGACTTCGGCGTGTGGGGCGGCATGACCGAGCGCGAGCGCCGGGCGCTGCTGCGCCGCCGGCCCGACGTCACGTCGTGGCGGGACGAGCTCGTCGACGTCGAGCCCACCCTCGCCGCGCTCTCGGCCCGCGCGTGACACGCCACTAGGGTGGGCCGCATGGCCATCACCACGTGGGAGTACGCGACCGTCCCCCTGATCATCCACGCCACCAAGGCGATCCTCGACCAGTGGGGCGCGGACGGCTGGGAGCTCGTGAACGTCATCCAGGGCCCGGACGCCGGGCTCGTCGCCTACCTCAAGCGCCCCAAGGACGCCTGATGGCCGGCGAGGTCGCGGCGCGCCTGGCCGCCGCGGGGCTGACGCTGCCCGAGGTCGCAGCGCCCGTCGCCGCGTACGTCCCCGCGGTCCGCTCCGGCGCCCACGTGTGGACGTCGGGTCAGCTGCCGTTCGTCGACGGGGCCCTGCCGGTGACCGGCAAGGTCGGCGCCGACGTCGACGCAGCCACGGCCACCGGTCTCGCCCGGACCGCGGCGCTCAACGCCCTGGCGGCGGTCGGCACGCTGCTCGCGCAGGAGCACGGCGGCACGCCGGCCGAGGCCCTCGACCGTGTCCGGCGCGTCGTCAAGGTCGTCGGCTTCGTGGCGAGCGACCCGGCGTTCACCGGGCAGCCCGGCGTCGTCAACGGCGCGAGCCACCTGCTGCACGAGGTCCTCGGCGACGCGGGCGTGCACGCCCGCTCGGCCGTCGGCGTCGCGGTCCTGCCGCTGGACGCCCCCGTCGAGGTCGAGGTCGTCGTCGAGACGGACTGACCCGACGGACGCAGCACGACGAAGGCCCCGGCACCACGTGCCGGGGCCTTCGTGCAGGTGGGGTCAGCGCGCGCGGCGCTCGAGCCGGTCCACGTCCAGCAGCACGACCGCACGGCCCTCGCGGCGCACCCAGCCGCGGGCGGCGAAGTCGGCCAGGGCCTTGTTCACGGTCTCCCGCGAGGCGCCGACGAGCTGCGCGAGCTCCTCCTGCGTGAGGTCGTGCGCCACGCGGATGCCGTCCTCGACCTCCTGGCCGAACCGCGTCGACAGGTCCAGGAGCGCCTTGGCGACCCGACCCGGGACGTCGGAGAACACCAGGTCCGCGAGCGCCTCGTTGGTGCGGCGCAGACGCTGCGCGAGGGCCTGCAGCAGGTGCTCCGCCACGCCCGGGTGCTCGCCGAGCCACCGGATCAGGTCGCTGTGGCCCAGCTCGAGCACGACCGCGTCCGCCACGACCGTCGCGGTCGCGGTGCGCGGGCCCGGGTCGAACAGGGACAGCTCGCCGAACATCTCGCCCGGGCCGAGCACGGCCAGGAGGTTCTCGCGGCCGTCGTTGGAGCGTCGGCCGAGCTTGATCTTGCCGTCGCGCACGAGGTACAGGCGGTCGCCGGGCTCGCCCTCGTGGAACAGCACGTCCCCGCGCCCCACGTCGATCACCTTCATCGACGCGATCAGCGCGTGGGACGACTCGGCGTCCAGGCCGACGAACAGCGGGGCCGTCAGCACGTTGTCATCCGCCACGGCGGTACCTTCCTCTTGCGCACACCGATCCTGCGTCCCGGGAGCACCGGGCGTCCCGCGGCCGCCTGTGCGGAGGAGCCGTCGCTGCGGGCGTCACGGTCAGTCTGCCGCATCCGCGCCCCTGCGCGCGGCACGGGGCCGGTCCGAGCCGGCGCGGCACCGCCCCGGCGGGCCGGTCGTGGGGCACGCGAGGGCCCTGCTCAGGCCGTCGAGGCGTGGTCGCGGACGGGGACGAGGACGCCCGCGGGGTCGCGCGCCACGCGGTCGACCAGCTCGGCCGTGCGCGCAGCGAGCGCGCGCGCGACGCCGGCCTCGTAGCGGGCGAGCCGGCCGTCGAGGTCGCGCAGGCGCAGGACGTCGCGGACGGCGGCCGCGCGGTCGGCGCCGAGGCACGCGCCCAGCTCGGTCGCGCGAGGCACCTGCACCGACACGTCCAGCGGCAGCAGGAAGGCGACGTCCTCGCCGAGCGGCTCCGGGGGCACGGTGGTGGCCACGGCCAGGTCGAGGTGCGCGCGCACCGCCCGGCGCCACCGCCCGACCCGGGCGTGCTCGGCGCGCAGCGCACGGCGCACGAGGCGCAGGTCGGCCACCGCGGGCGCGGCCACCGGGTGCTCGACGGGCGTCATGTGCACGTCGTCGGCCGTCCGGGCGCCGACCTTGAGCCCGGGCCGCGTCCCGGTGCGCCCGTGTCACCCCGGGGGAGCACCGCAGGTCACCGGGACGGCGCAGAGCGGCGCGTCGGTGCGGGCACGTAGCCTGCGCGGGTGGCCACCCGCACACCCGCGCCGATCCCCGACGAGACGCCGCTGGCGCGCACGCGCAGGGCGCGGCGGATCGACCGCGCGCTGGCCGTCCGGTACCCGGACGCGCGGTGCGAGCTGGACTTCCGGGACGCCTTCGAGCTGCTGGTCGCCACCGTCCTGTCCGCGCAGACCACGGACGTGCGGGTCAACCTCACCGCGCCGACGCTGTTCGCCCGCTACCCCGACGCCGCGGCGCTGGCCGGTGCGGACCCGACCGAGCTCGAGGAGATCCTGCGCCCCACGGGGTTCTTCCGCGCCAAGGCCCGGGCGCTCACCGGCATCGGGCAGGCCCTGCTGGAACGCCACGACGGCGAGGTGCCGGGGCGGCTGGAGGACCTCGTGCGGCTGCCCGGGGTCGGGCGCAAGACCGCGAACGTCGTGCTCGGCGACGCGTTCGGGGTGCCCGGCATCACCGTCGACACCCACGTGATGCGCCTGTCGCACCGGTTCGGGTGGACCACGAGCGACGACCCGGTGGTCGTCGAGGCCGAGCTGGGTGCGCTGCTGGAGCGCCGCACGTGGACGCAGGCGTCGCACCGCCTGATCTTCCACGGCCGCCGCACGTGCTTCGCCCGCCGGCCGGCGTGCGGGGCGTGCCCGGTGGCGGCGCTGTGCCCGTCCGCGGGCATCGGCGAGCGTGACCCCGTGCGGGCCGCGCAGATGCTCAAGGGCTGACGCGGACGTCAGCCGGTGACGGGCGCGACCTCCGCGAGCCAGTCCAGCAGGATCTCGGCGACGTGGCCGGGGGCGTGGTCGGTGAGGAAGTGGCCGGCGTCGCGCAGCACCTCCAGCCGGTACGGGCGCGCGACGTGGGCCGTCGGCGCGCGCAGCGCGGCGTCCTGCAGCGGGCGCAGCCCGTCGCGCGCACCGTGGACCTGCAGCACCGGCACCGGCCGGGCGGCCCGCAGCGCGGCACGGTGGCGGCGGCCGTCGGGCCGGGGCGTCGAGCGGACCAGCCAGCGCAGCTGCTCGAGCTGGCTGTGCGCGGCGAACGGCACGCGCAGCGCGCGCCGGTACGTCTCGAGGGCCTGCCGGTCGGGGCGCGTCGGGACGCCGCCCCAGTGCGTGAACATCCGCGCCACGAGGTCGCCGTCGGTCATCGCGCGCTCGGGCAGCGACGGGAGCTGGACGTACGCGAGCAGGGCGGCGGACGCGACGGGCAGCGGGTGGCGCGGCACCGCGAGCAGGTCGAGCGGGTGCGGGGCGGCGAGCACCCCGATCGCCCGGACGACGTCCGGGTGGCGCGCCGCGACGGCCCACGCCACGTCGCCGCCCGTGCCCTGCCCGACGACGACCGCGCCTGGGGCGCCGAGGGACCGCACGACCCCGGCCGCGTCGGCCGCCAGCGTGGGCACGTCGTAGCCCTGCGGGGGCTTGTCGGACCCGCCGGTGCCGCGCAGGTCCATGGCCGCGACGCGGTAGCCCGCGTCGGCGAGGGCCGGGATCTGGTGCCGCCACGCCCACCACAGCTGCGGGACGCCGTGCAGGAGCAGCACCAGGGGCGCGTCGTGGTCCTGCGGGCCGGCGACGGCGACGTGGAAGCGCGCACCGTTGGCGGTGACGAACCGGTGCTGCCAGGGGCCGTCGAAGAGCAGCGCGGCGGAGTCGACGGTGGTCATCGGCTGTGAAACTACCCCTTCGCCGGGTGGTCCGGGGCGGCCGGTGCCACCTCGGGCGCCCCGGTGGCCGCCGCGAGGGCCGTGTGGACGCGTCCGCGCCAGGACAGCACGACACCGCCGCCGGCGGCCGCGAGCAGCGACGCCGTGAGCACCGCGACCACCACGTGGTCGTCGTGCGGCGTGCCGGTGCCGAAGGCGAGACGCCCCACCAGGAGCGACACCGTGAACCCGATGCCGGCGAGCAGGCCGACGCCCGTGACGTCCCACCACCCGAGCCCGGGGGCGAGCCGGGCGCGCGTGAAGCGGGTGAGCAGCCACGTGGCCACGACGATCCCGACGGGCTTGCCGAGCACGAGGCCCGCGACGACGCCGAGGCCCACGGGGTCGGTGAACGTGCCGCCGAGGGTGTCCGGGTCGATGGTCACACCGGCCGCGAACAGCGCGAACACCGGGACGGCGAAGCCCGCCGAGACGGGGCGCCACAGGTGCTCGTACCGCTCGGCCAGGGAGTGGTCGTCGCCCTCGCCGTCGTCCTCGGTGTCGGCGGCGGCCGCCCGGCGGGGGTCGACCGACCCCGGCGACGCGGGCACCGCGAAGCCCAGCAGCACGCCGGCGATGGTCGCGTGCACGCCCGCGGCGTGCAGGAGGCCCCACGCGACCAGGGCGAGCGGCACCAGCAGCCAGGGCGAGCGCACGCCGCGGCGCAGCAGCACCGCGAACACCGCGACGGCGGCGAGCGACCCGGCGAGCAGGAGCAGCGCCACGTCGTCGGTGTACGCGACGGCGATGATGACGATCGCGAGCAGGTCGTCGACCACCGCGAGCGTCAGCAGGAACGCCCGCAGCGCCACGGGCACGCCCCGGCCGACCAGGGCGAGCACGCCGACGGCGAACGCGATGTCCGTCGCGGTCGGCACGGCCCAGCCCTGCGGCGCGCCGCCGGCCATGGTCGTGTTGAACGCGAGGTAGATCCCGGCCGGGACGACCATCCCTCCGACGGCGGCCGCGGCCGGCAGGGCGGCGGTCGCGACGTGCCGCAGCTCGCCGACGACCATCTCGCGCTTGAGCTCGAGGCCGACCACGAAGAAGAAGATCGCCAGCAGACCGTCGGACGCCCAGTGCGCGAGGTCGAGGTCCAGGTGCAGCGCCGCCGGGCCGACGACCGTGCCGCTGACCGCGTCGTAGGAGTCCGGCCACATGTTCGCCCACAGCAGCGCCGCCACCGCGCCCACGAGGAGCAGGATCCCGCCCGTGCGCTCGTCGCGGAGCGTGTCGTTCAGGTTGCGGCGCGAGCCGGGGGAGAGGGACGCCAGCAGCAGGCGGGGCGTGCGGGGCTTGTCAGGTGCGCTCACGAGAGACCTTCCGGTGGGGTCGTCGACGACGTTGCCGACCAGACTTCCCGGCGCACCGGGCGATCACGATACGGAACGTCGGGACGGCGCGCCCGCCGGGTCCGGCTCGCGGGCACGTGACGTCGGCCGCTCAGGCGTCGGCGGTCTCCGAGACGTCACCCGACCGGTCGTCGCTCGAGCGGCGGTCCTTCGGCGGGTCGAACCGGTAGCCGACGTTGCGGACCGTGCCGATGAGCTGCTCGTGCTCCGGGCCGAGCTTGGCGCGCAGCCGCCGCACGTGCACGTCGACCGTCCGGGTGCCCCCGTAGTAGTCGTAGCCCCAGACCTCCTGCAGCAGCTGGGCGCGCGTGAACACGCGGCCCGGGTGCTGCACGAGGTACTTGAGCAGCTCGAACTCCTTGTACGTGAGGTCGAGCGGCCGGCCCCGCAGGCGGGCGGTGTACCCGCCGGCGTCGATCGTCAGCTCGCCGGAGGAGATCTCCTGCGGCGCGTCGTCGTACGACGCGGACGCCGCACGCTCCATGACGAGGCGGAAGCGCGTCTCGACCTCGGCGGGCGTGGCGTTCTCCAGGACGATGTCGTCCGCCCCCCACTCGGAGGTGACGACGGTCAGGCCGCCCTCCGTGAGGACCAGCACGAGCGGAACCGTCAGACCGGTGGCGCGCAGCAGGCGGCACGTGGTCCGGGCGGTGACGAGGTCCCGCCGGGCGTCGAGCACGACGATGTCTGCGTCCGGTGCGTCCACGAGAGCGGACGGCTCGACCGGCAGGACGCGAACCCGGTGGGACAGAAGCCCCAGAGCGGGCAGCACCTGCGCCGAACCACCGGACGCCGGAGTGAGGAGCAGCAGATCTGCCACCGATGACCTCCTGGCGCGAGAGGGCACACGCTACCGCGTGCGTCGTCCAGGTCGCGTCGGCCGGTCGGTGGGTGGTCGCGCGCCGGACCCGGGGGCGTCTGCGAGAATCCCAGCCGTGCCGCCCCGCTCACGCCCGACCCCGCCCCGCGCCCCCGGTGCGGCCGGTCGCCGACCCCGGCGCCGGACGCACCCGAGAGGGACGGTCGCGTGACCCCGCAGACGCGCGCGGTCACGACCGCCGCGCTGGGTGCGCTGGTCGCCGTCGCCGGGTACGTCTCCGCGGCCGGCGGGCTCGGGCTCTACCCGCTCGCGGCCGTCTGCGCGGCGCTCGTCGTCGTCTTCGCGATCGGCTGGCCCGGGCTCGCGGGGCTGCCGTTCGTGCCGGGCTCGGCGGCGGTCGTGCTGCTGGGCGGCGTCGGGTCGGTCGCCGTCGTGACCCTCACCCCGCTGCCGCCCTACCTGCAGCACCTGGCGGTCGTGCTCGCCGGCGCGGTCGTCCTCGCGTTCGTCAACGAGCTGCTGCGCCGCGACGGCCGGCTCCGCCTCGTCGAGTCGGTCGCGGGCACCGTCGCCGGCACGGTCCTGGCGGTGTGCGTGACCGGCTGGGTCGCCACCGCCCGCGCGCCGGGCGGCGCGTCCGTGGTGGTCTCGGGCGCCGTCGCCCTCGCGGTCGGGTCGGCCGTGGTCGTGCTCGACGGGCGGGCCTGGCTGGTCTACGGCGTCGCGATGGCCGGCGCGACCGTCGCCGCGACGGGGGTCGCGTGGCTCCTGCCCGACGTCGGCACCCTCGCCGGCGCGTCGCTCGGCGTGGGCGTCGGCGTGCTCGTCACCGCCCTGCACGCCCTGTTCGACCGGCTGGCCTCGCTGCGCCGCCGGCTGCCCTCGCTCGCCGTGGCCGTGCTGCCCGTGAGCGTCAGCGGGATCCTCGTGTACGTCGCCGGGCGGGTCTTCGCCCAGGTGTCCGTCACCGGCATGATGGGCGTCCTGCCGTGAGCCGGACCGCGCCGTGAGGAGGCCCCTGCCGTGACCGGTGGCGTGCTGTGGCTGCTCGGGGCGCTCGCCGTGGCGACCGTCCTCGGGCTGGTCCTGCGCGCCCGCGCCGGCACGGTCCGCACGACCGACGCGTCGGCCGCCGACCCGCTGACGCCCGCCGACCTCGGCGGCCACGGGCTCGGCACCACGGCCACCCTGGTGCAGATGTCCGCGCAGACCTGCACGACCTGCCGCGCGACCGCCCGCGTGCTCGGCGAGCTCGCCTCCCGGCGGCCCGGCGTGGTGCACGTCGAGCTCGACGTCGCCGAGCACCCCGCGCTGACGCGTCGCCTCGACGTGCTCCGCACCCCCACCGTCGTGGTGCTCGACCCGGCCGGTGCCGTGGTCGCCCGCGCCGCCGGCGGCGCCGACCGGGCGGCCCTCGTCGCGCTGCTCGACGGCCTCACCGACGGGGCGCGCGCCGACGACGCGTCCGCGTGTCCGGGCGGGACCTCCGCGCGCTGACGACGGCGGCGGTGGTCCCGGCCCCGCCGACGCAGCCCGCGTCACCCGCCCGGTCCGCCCGGGCGGCCGCCCGCACACCCGCAGGAGACCGTCATGACCGCCACGTCCGACCGCCGCGACCTCGCCCCCACCGTCGACCCGCGCGGCCAGCGCGTCGTCGCCGCCCTCAACCTCGTGCTGCTCGCCGCGGTGCTGCTGCTCGGCGATGTCCCCGCCGCAGCCACAGCCGTCCTCGCCGTCACCGCCGCCGGGTTCGCGCTCGGCACCGTCGCGGGCCCGGGCCGGACCTGGCAGGCGTGGCTGTTCCGCACGCTCGTGCGCCCGCGCATCGGCCCGCCCGCCGAGCTCGAGGACGCCCGGCCGCCGCGCTTCGCCCAGCTCGTGGGCCTGGTGATCACGGGGCTCGGCGTGCTGCTGGGTGTCGCGGGTGTCGCGGCGGCCGTGCCGGTGGCGGCGGCGGTCGCGCTCGTCGCGGCGTTCCTCAACGCCGTGTTCGGCCTGTGCCTCGGGTGCGAGATGTACGCGCTCGGCGTGCGGCTGCGCGCGGCCCGCTGAGGGGCGTCAGTACACCAGCGCCTGCGCCTGCGGGTGCAGGGTCTCCTCGACGAACACGGCGGCGCCGGCGATCCGCACGCCGGGCAGCAGGTCGGCCTGGGCCAGGCCCCGGCGCGCCGCGCACTGCGTGCACACGGTGACGGTGCCCTCCGCGAGGAGCAGGTCCAGCAGGTCGGGCAGCGGCGTGGCGTGCTCGAGCGCCAGCCCGGCGGCCCGTCCCGGCACCGCGAACCACGACGCCTCGCCGGTCAGCCACAGGCTCACCCGGGCGCCGGCGGCCACCGCGGCGGCGGCGACCGTGAAGGCCTGGTTCGCGGCCTCGGGGCGGTCCAGCCCGCCGGTGGCCTTGACCACCAGGGGGCGCAGGGCCGGGGCGGACGGGGCGGGGGCGGGAGCGGCGTCGGTCACCCGTCACAGCGTAGGCGGGAAGCCACCGGCCACCGCGGTCGTTAGGATCGGTGCATGACTGCGCTCGAGGGCTTCTTCATCGGTCTGCTCGTGCTCGCCACGCTGACCATCGGATGGTTCGCGTGCTTCGTCGTGTACCGGCTCTTCAAGGGCCAGCGCTGACCTGTCACCCGTCGACGGCCGGCCGCGAGCCGCCCGTCCGGTTCCGCGACGGTCCTGATCCCGCCTGAGCCCGTCCCGAGGAGGTCCCCCGTGCCGTTCGTGCTGCCCGAAGGTCTGGCGCCCGAGGTCTACCCGCTGGCCTGGCTCGTCGGCCGGTGGCGCGGCGAGGGAGTCGTCGGGTACCCCGGCATCGAGGAGAGCGCCTTCACCCAGGAGCTCGACGTCACCCACGACGGCGGCCCCTACCTCGCCTACACCACCACGATCCGCCTCGTCGTCGCCCCCGACGACCCCGCGGCCCTCGTCGCGGAGGCCGACGGGACGGCGGAGCCGCCCGCCGAGCCCGGGCCGGTGTGGTCCACGGAGTCCGGGTACTGGCGCATCCCGCCGGAGCGCCCCGAGGGCGTCGCGCCCGACAAGCACCCCGTCGAGCTCCTGGTCGCCGACCCGTCGGGCCACGTCGCCGTCTACGTCGGCCAGGTCGGCAACGGTCGGGCCGACCTCGCGTCCGACCTCGTCGCGCACACCGCCACCGGGGCGGCCGTGAACGCCGGGACCCGGCTGTACGGGCTCGTCGAGGGCGACCTCATGTGGGCCCACGACCTCGCCGCGTTCGGCCACCCCATGCAGTCGTACGCGTCCGCCCGCCTGACCCGCGTGGACGCGTCGTGACCACGGCCCCGGAGGCCGGCCCGCTCGACGGGGCGCCCGACGTGACCGAGCCCGCACCGCCGCGGCACCGCAGCCCGCTGCTGGGCCGGCACGGTGCCGTCGCCGCCGCCGGGCCCGACGCGGGCGTCGCCTGGCACTACGGGGACCCGACGGCCGAGCAGCGGGCGCTGGCCCGCGGCGGGGCCGTCGTCGACCAGTCGCACCTCGGCGTCGTCACCGTCACCGGGCCCGACCGGCTCACGTGGCTGCACTCCCTGACCACGGCGGCCGTCGACACGCTGCAGCCGCGCACGTCCACCGAGCTGCTGGTGCTCGACCCGCACGGGCACGTCGAGCACGCCGCGGGCGTCGTCGACGACGGCACGACCACGTGGCTGCTCACCGAGACCGCCCCGGCGCTGGCCGCCTGGCTCGACCGCATGCGCTTCATGCTGCGGGTCGAGGTCGCCGACGTCACGGACGAGTGGGCCGCGCTCGCCGAGCCCGTCGACGCGGAGGGCACCGCCGACGAGCCGGTGACCTGGCGCGACCCGTGGCCGCGCACGGCGCCCGGCGGCACGCGGTACGGCCCCGACGACGCCGACCACCCGGCCGTCGACCGGCGCTGGCGGCTCGTCCTCGTGCCGCGCGCCACGCTGGCCGACGAGGTCCGGGCCCGCGAGGCCGCGGGCTGGCCGCTCGTCGGCACCTGGGCCGCGGAGGCGCTGCGCGTCGAGGCCTGGCGCCCGCGCGCCGCGCACGAGGTCGACCACCGCACGATCCCGCACGAGCTCGACTGGCTGCGCACCGCCGTGCACCTGCACAAGGGCTGCTACCGGGGCCAGGAGACCGTGGCCCGCGTGCACAACCTCGGGCGGCCGCCGCGCCGGCTCGTCATGCTGCACCTCGACGGCTCGGGGCACCTGCTGCCCGCCGCGGGTGCGGCCGTGCGGCTGCCCGCGGCCGGTGCCGTGCCCGGCGACCCGGCGGCGGCCGGTCCCGGCGGCGACCCCGTCGGGCGCGAGGTCGGGCGCGTCACCAGCGTGGCGCGGCACCACGAGCTCGGGCCGGTCGCGCTCGCCGTGGTCAAGCGGTCGGTGCCGACGGACGCGGTGCTGCTCGTCGACTGCGACGGGGGCGCGGTCTCCGCAGGCCAGGAGGTCGTCGTGCCCGGCGAGGGCGTCTCGGTCGACCGCCCGGCCGCGCGCGGCCCGCTGACCCGCGGGCTCGGCGGCCACCCGATGCTCGGCGGCTGACCGCCCGTGGACGCGCACCCCGGCACCGGTCGGCTGCGGGGCCGGGCGGCCGCGCGCGTCCTGGTCGAGGCCCGCGTCCGCGCCGGCTGGGGCCGCGTGCGGGCCTCGTGGCTGCTGATCCTGCAGGCGTCGGTCGCGGCCGGCGTGGCGTACGGCGTCGCCCGGTACGGCCTGGGGCACGCGGCGCCGTTCTTCGCCCCCGTCAGCGCGTGGCTCGCGCTCGGGTTCTCCCGCGACCGGTCCGTGCGGCGCGTCGCCGAGCTCGCCGCCGGGGTGGCCGTCGGCGTGGGCGCCGGCGACCTCGTCGTCCACGTCATCGGCTCCGGCGCCTGGCAGATGGCGCTGGTGCTCCTCGTCGCCGGGCTGGTGGCACGCCTGCTGGACCGCGGGCAGATGCTCACCACCCAGGCCGGCGTCCAGGCCATCGTCATCGTGGGCCTGCCGCAGGTCGCCGGCGGGCCGGTCGGGCGGTGGCTCGACGCAGTCGTCGGCGGGCTCGTCGCGCTCGCGTTCGCGCTGCTCACCCCGTCGGACCCGCGCCGGCACCCGCGCAGCCTGGCCCGCACGGCCACGCAGGAGCTCGCGGGCGTGCTGCACCTGCTGGTCCGGGGGGTCCGCGCGGGGTCCGTCGACGACGTCGAGGCCGCGCTGCTCGCGGGCCGCGCGTCCCAGCCGGCGCTCGACGAGTGGCGCGACGCCGCGCGGTCGGCCGCCGAGCTGGTCCGGCTCGCGCCGCAGCACCGCCGGCACCGCGGCGAGCTCGCGCGCATGGTGGACGAGGCCGTGCTGCTGGACCGCGCCATGCGCAACGCCCGGGTGCTGGCCCGTCGCACCAGCACCGCCGTCGAGGACGGGCACGTGGTGCCCGCGCTGGCCGACGCGCTCGCCGCGGTGGCCCGCGCGACCGACGACCTGGCCGAGGCGACCGGGTCCGGGCGGGACGCGCGGGGCGTGCGGGCGCGGCTGACGGACGTCGCCGCGACGCTCGACCCGTTCGTCGTGGCCCCCGACGACTGGCAGGCGCAGTCGCTCGTGCTGCTGCTGCGCTCGCTCGTCGTCGACCTGCTCCAGATGGCCGGTGCCGGGCCGGGCGAGGCCCGCGAGGCGCTGCCGGAGATCTGACCCCCGCCGCCGGCCCAGGCGCACGGGCGCCCGTCCGGCCCGCGCCCGGTCGGGTCAACCGGGAGCCCCGGACACGTCGGCGTCGGTCACGTCTCGTACGCTCGTCGCGTGAACTTCATCGGGTCCATCCAGGTGGTGCTCTTCTTCGTCTTCTACCTCGTCATCTTCGCCCTCGCGGCGTGGGCGCTGGTGGACTGCCTGACGCGCCCGGCGGCCGCCTTCACGTCGGCGGGCAAGCGCACGCGGACGTTCTGGATCTGGGTGCTGGTGGCGGCGACGGTGGTGTCGTTCCTCAGCATCCCGATCCCGGGCGTGTACCTCGGCTTCCCGAGCTTCCTCGCGCTCCTCGCCGCGGCGGCGGCGATCGTCTACCTCGTCGACGTGCGCCCGGCCGTGGCGCCGTACTCGCGGCGCCGGGGCGGCGGTCGGGGCCCGCAGCGGGGCGGCTGGTGAGCGCGGTCCTGTCCGCGCAGGTCGACGTCGCCACGGCGGCGGTGCCGCTCGCGCGGGTCACCCGCGGCGACCTCGTCGAGTCCGTGCACCTCGGGCACCTGGTGGTGCTGGCGCCCGACGGGTCCGTGCGGCTCGCGCTCGGCGACCCCGACGTGACGATCTGGCCGCGCTCGTCGCTCAAGCCGCTGCAGGCCGTCGCGATGCTGCGCCACGGGCTCGACGTCGACGGCGCCGACCTGGCGCTGGTGTGCGCGAGCCACTCGGGGGAGCCGGGGCACCTCGACGTCGTGCGGGGCCTGCTCGCCGGTGCCGGGCTGGGCGTCCACGCCCTGCAGAACACCCCCGACCAGCCCCTGGACGCGGATGCCGCCTGGACGTGGCGGGCCGACGGGCACGCGGCGGCGTCGCTCACGCAGAACTGCTCCGGCAAGCACGCCGGCATGCTCGCGACGTGCGTGGCGGCGGGCTGGTCCACGGGGTCGTACCTCGACCCCGGGCACCCGCTGCAGCGTGCGGTGCTGGCCGTGGTCGCCGAGCTCACGGGCGTGCCGGTCGAGCACGCCACGGTCGACGGGTGCGGGGCGCCGCTGCTCTCGACGACGCTGACGGGGCTGGCGCGTGCGTTCGGGACGCTCGCCGCCGCGGGCGCGGCGGGCGACGGCGTGACGCCCGAGGCCCGGGTCGCGCGGGCGATGGCCGGGCACCCCTGGCACGTCGGCGGCACGGGGCGCGACGCCACCGCGTTCATGACGGCCGTCCCGGGCCTCGTGGCCAAGGACGGCGCCGACGGCGTGTACGCGGCGGGCCTGCCCGACGGCGGTGCGGTCGCGTTCAAGGTGCTCGACGGGTCGAGCCGCCCGCGGCCGGCGGTGCTCGGTGCCGCGCTCGTCGTGGCGGGCGTCGACCCGGGCGTGGTCGCGGACGCGGCGGCCACGCCGGTGCTGGGCCACGGGCGGCCCGTGGGGGACGTGCGGGCGGTCTTCGCGTGAGGGCGGTGGTGCAGCGGGTCACGCGCGCCGCGGTGCGGGTGGACGGCGAGGTCGTCGGGGCGGTCGACCGGCCGGGGCTGCTCGCGCTGGTCGGGGTGACGCCCGGCGACGGGCCGGCGCAGGTCGAGCTGGTGGCGCGCAAGATCGCCGAGCTGCGGATCCTGCGGGACGAGCGGTCGGCGGTCGAGGTGGGTGCGCCCGTGCTGGTGGTCAGCCAGTTCACGCTCTACGGGGACACGCGCAAGGGGCGGCGGCCCACGTGGAACGCGGCGGCGCCCGGTGCGGTGGCCGAGCCGCTGGTCGAGGCGGTCGTCGCGGCGCTGCGTGCCCGGGGGCTCGAGGTCGCCACGGGGCGGTTCGGGGCCGACATGCAGGTCGAGCTCGTCAACGACGGACCGGTGACGATCCTGCTCGAGTCGACGCCCGACGTCTGAGGCCGTGCACAGGCTGTCCGCCGTCCGGGTGGTTGTCCACAGTCGTCCACAGGGTTTGTCCACACCCTGACCTGCGATGACGGGCCCCTTTCCCCAGCATGGGGACAGTATCTGTGGACAAGTGGCGCGTGGTCCCCAGGCGGGGGACGCCTCGCGCACAGCCTGGGGACGGCCTGTCGTGCGTCGGGGTCCCGCCCGTCGGTCTCGGCCCGTCGACCTCCGGCACCTCCCGCACGGCATCCTGGGTGCATGGCGACGGACCTGAGGATCGAGATCGTCCAGGGCGACCTCACCCGTGAGGCCACCGACGTCGTGGTCAACGCGGCCAACAGCGGGCTGCTCGGCGGCGGGGGCGTCGACGGCGCCCTGCACGCCGCCGCCGGTCCGGGGCTCCTGGCCGCGTGCCGGGAGCTGCGCCGCACCGTGCTCCCCGACGGGCTGGCCGTCGGGCAGGCGGTGGCCACACCCGGGTTCGACCTGCCCGCGCGGTGGGTGGTGCACACGGTCGGGCCGGACCGGCACCGGGGGCAGACCGACCCGGCGCTGCTCGCGTCGTGCTTCACGTCCAGCCTCGACGTCGCCGCCGGGCTCGGCGCCCGGAGCATCGCCTTCCCGGCGGTGAGCGCGGGCGTCTACGGGTGGGCGGCCGACGAGGTGGCGCGCGTCGCGCTCGACGCGGTCACGGCCTGGGCGCAGGCCCGGGGCGCGACGTCCGTGGACGTCGTGCGGTTCGTCCTGCTCTCGCCCCCGGTCCTCGCGGCGTTCACGGCCGCCCGCACGACGCCCTGACGCGACGCGCGAGCCGCGACGCCCAGGCCGGGACGGGCGAGCCAGGACACGCGGACGGGCAGGGCCGGGCGCACCGGCGAGGCCGGGGGCACCGGCCCCGCCGGTCGTCAGACGTCGTGGGTCGTGAGACGCCGTCGGGCGTCAGGCCGCGTCGAGGTGGACGAGCTCCTCGGGGGACAGCAGCAGGTCGGCCGCGCGGACGGAGTCCTGGACCGACGCCGGGCGGGACGCGCCCGGGATGGGGACGACGACGTCGGCCTGCGCGAGCTCCCACGCCAGCGCGACCTGCTGCGGGCTGACCCCGTGGGCCTGCGCGACGGCGGCGAACGGTGCGAACCGCGAGCCCAGGTCGCCCGCGCGGGAGATCCCGCCCAGGGGGCTCCACGGCAGGAACGCGACCCCCAGCTCGGCGCACAGGTCGAGCTCGGGCTGCGACGAGCGGAACGCGGGGGAGTACTGGTTCTGCACGGACGCGAGCCGCCCGCCCAGCACCTCCTGCGCGAGGCGGATCTGGTCGGGGTCCGCGTTGGAGATCCCCGCCAGCCGGATCGTGCCGGCGTCGAGCAGCTCGGCGAGCACGCCGACGGAGTCCGCGTAGGGCACGGCCGGGTCGGGGCGGTGGAGCTGGTAGAGGCCGATCGCCTCGACACCGAGCCGGCGCGCCGACGCCTGCGCCGCCGCGCGCAGGTGCTCGGGCCGGCCGTCGATCGTCCAGGAGCCGTCGCCGGGCCGCAGGTGCCCGCCCTTCGTGGCGACCAGGACCGACGACGCGTCGCCGCCCCAGGTGCGCAGGGCGCCGGCGACGAGCTCCTCGTTGTGGCCGACCTCGTCGGCGTGCAGGTGGTAGGCGTCGGCGGTGTCGATCAGGGTGACGCCGGCGTCGAGCGCGGCGTGGATGGTGGCGACCGAGCGCTCGGCGTCGGGGCGGCCCTCGATGGACATGGGCATCCCGCCGAGGCCGATCGCGCTCACGGGGTGGTCGGCGACGAAGCGTGTGTGCATGCTCCCCATCCGACACCCCGGCCCGGGCGGGCGCACCTCGGGTCCACCCGCCGTCCCGTGCTGCGCGGGCCTCAGGGCGCCCGCGGCCCTGGGGCTCAGCGCTCGGGGCGCAGGGTTCAGCGGCGCAGGGCGCGGAGCACCCGGTCGACGTCGTCCGTGTCGTTCCACACGTGGAAGGCCATCCGCACACCGCCGCCGCGGGTGGCGGCGCGCACGCCCGCTGCGGCGAGGGCCGCGCCGACGGTGCCGTCCGGGTCGGGCAGCGCGACGAACGCCGTGCCCGTGCGGGGCAGGTCCAGGCCGTCGCACAGCAGGTCGGTCAGGCCGACGTCGTGGGCGCGCACCAGCTCCGGGTCGGTGGCCGCGAACGCCTCGAGCGCGGGCACCGCGCCGGCCCAGCACAGCCAGGCGGGGGAGACGTCCAGCCGTCGCGTCGTGGTCGCCAGGTGCATGGCGGGCCCGTAGGTCGAGGCCCAGCGCTCCTCGCCGGCGTACCAGCCGGCCTGCCCGGGGCGGACCCGCTCGAGCGCGGCGGGCGTCGCGGTGAGGAAGCCGACGCCGCGCGGGGCGGCCAGCCACTTGTACGCCGAGCTCACCGTCAGGTCGAAGGTGCCGGCGTCGACGGGCAGCCACCCGGCCTGGGTCAGGTCGGCGAGCGTCGTCGCGCCCACCTGCGCCGCCGCGGCGCGCACGGCCTCCGCGTCGGCGACGCGTCCGTCGACGGACTGCACGAGGGAGAACGCCACGAGGTCGCAGCCGTCGGCGACCGCGTCGGCCAGGGCGTCGAGCGGCACGTGCCGGACCTGCACGCCGCGGTCCTGCTGGGTCATGAACGGCCAGGTCACGGACGTGAAGTCGCCCTCGACGGCCACCACGCGGGCCCCGTCGGGCAGCGACGCGGCGATCTGGCCGACCATCGCGGACGTCTGCGCACCGACGGCCACGAGCGCGGGGTCGACGCCGACGAGGCGGGCGTACGCGGCGCGCGACGCCTCGACGGCCTCGTCGTAGCGGGTGGTCGACGCGCCGCCGGCCGCCCACGCGTCGAGCTCGGTGCGCAGCACGTCGAGCGTGCCGCGGGCCGGCAGCCCGCAGGTCGCGGCGTCGAGGTAGCCGGGCACGGGCACGAACTGCGCCCGCAGCACGTCGAGCGGGGCCGTGGTGGGGCGGTCGGTCGTGGCGGCGGTCGTCATGCAGCGATCGTCCTGCCGGCCCGGTCATCCGGCAACGGCCACTTCGGCACCGGTGGCATCACCCGGCGTTATGGTCGGAGGGTGACCGGACACGCCCACGTGCCGGCGGTGACGACCGACCAGGTCCCCGTCGGCGAGCCGCTCGACGTCGGTGCGCTGCGCCTGCTGCAGGCCGTCGGCGAGCACGGCACCCTCACGGCCGCGGCCGCCGCGCTCGGCATCAGCCAGCCCGCCGCCAGCCAGCACGTGCGCCGGCTCGAGCGCCGCCTGGGCACGGCCCTGCTCGACCGCGGCGGTCGGCGCGTGCGGCTGACCGAGGCGGGGCGGGTCCTGGCCCGGCACGGGGTGACCGTCAGCGCCGCCCTGCACGCCGCGCACGCGGAGGTCGCGGCGCTCACCGGGCTGCGTGCGGGCGTCGTGCGGCTCGTCGGCTTCCCGTCCGCCGCGGCCACGCTCGTGCCGCCCGCCCTCGCCCAGCTGCGCGCCGCGCACCCCGGGCTGACCGTCGCCCTCCAGGAGGCCGAGCCGCCCGCCTCGCTCGACCTGCTGCGCGCGGGCGCCGCCGACGTCGTCCTCGGCTTCACGTACGACGGCGCCGGTGCCGCCGACCTCGCGGGTCTGCACGTCGAGCCCCTGCTGGTCGACACCACGCACGTGGCGCTGCCCGCGGACCACCCCGCCGCCGCGCCGACCGGTCCCGACGTCGCCGACCCGGACCTCGCCGACCTGGACCTCGCCGACCTGGCAGACGCCGACTGGATCGCCGGCTGCCCGCGCTGCCGCGGCCATCTCGTCGACGCGAGCCGCGCCCGCGGCTTCGAGCCTCGGGTCGTGCACGCCACCGACGACTACCCGGCGGTGCTCGGCCTGGTCGCCGCCGGTCTCGGCGTCGCGGTGCTGCCCGGGCTCGTCGCCCCGGCCGCCCGCCGCACCGACGGCGTGGTGCTGCGGCGCGCCGCGGGCACCCGCGACCGCCGCGTCTGGGCCGCCACCACCCCGGACCTCGCGCGCGTGCCCTCCGTCGCGGCGACGACGGACGCGCTGCACCGGGCCGCCGCCGCCCTCGGCACGGTCTAGGGGCGGACCAGCGCGTCCAGGTCGATCCGCAGGGCCGACGCGACGGTGCGGACCACGCCGTTCGCCGTGTTGGCGGGGGCGACGTACCGGGCCAGCGCCCGGACCTGCGGGTGCGCGTTGTCCATGGCGAACGACCAGTGCGCCGCACCGAGCATGCCGACGTCGTTGAGGTAGTCGCCGAACGCCATCGTCTGCTCCGGGCCCACGCCCAGCGCCGCCTGCACGGCCCGCAGCGCCGTGCCCTTGTCGGCGGTCGGGCTCATGACGTCGACCCAGTGCTCGCCGGAGACGAGCACGCGCGCGGCGTCCCCGAGGTCCGCCAGGCGCGTCGCGGCACCCGCCTCGGCGCCGCCGAAGTCGTACACCGCGACCTTGAGGACGGTGTCGTCCACCGCGAGCAGGTCGTCGACGACCTCGAGCCGCGCGTAGTACGGCGTGCACTGCTCGAGGAACGCGGCGTCGGCGCGCTCCACGTACGCCGACGCGATCCCGCACAGCACGGTGCCGACGTCCAGGTCCGACGCGTCCCGCACGCGCTGCACGGCGGCGTGCGCCGTGGCCGTCGCCAGGCCGTCGACCGCGAGCGCCTGGCCGTCGCGCACCACGTACGAGCCGTTCTCCGCGACGTACACCAGGTCGTCGCGGCCGAGCTCGCGGCGCAGCGTCGCGTACTGCCGCCCCGACGCCGGCACGACCGCCACACCCCGGCGCAGCAGCTCCTCGAGCAACGGCCAGAACGTGGGGTGCACGCGCTTGTCGTCGTCGAGCAGCGAGCCGTCCATGTCGAGCGCCAGCAGCGCGAGGTCGGGGACGACGTCGAGCACGGGCGGCTCGAGGACCGGGGCGGGCGCGGGGGTCATCCCACGAGTGTCGCACCGGGTGCGGGTGCGGCCGGACGCGCGTGCACCGCGAGCTCGGCGGCCTTGACCGTGAACCACGCGTCCGTGCCGGGGGTGAGGGCGAGCGCCGCGACGGCCCGGGGTGTCAGGTCCGCGGCGAGCACCACCCCGCCCGCGGCCGTCCCGCGCACCCGCACGAGGGCGCCCGACGGCTCGAGGTCCGTGAGGCGCACGGGCACGACGTTGCGGGGGCTGCCGGTGGGGCGGACGGTGTGCACCGCCACGGCCCGGGGCTCGACCACCGCCGCGGCCGGCTCACCCACCGTGAGCGGCTCGGTCGACGTGCCGACGAGCACCAGCCCGGCGCCGGCGTCGACGGTGACCTCGTGCTCCTCGCCCGCCGCACCGCCCGCCGCACCGCCCGCCGCGCCGCCTCGCGCGGGGCCGTCCGCGGAGGCCACGACGGTCCCCGTGACCAGGTGCACGCCCGCGAGCCGCGCCGCGAACGCCGAGCGGGGCCTGGCCAGCACCTCGGCCACCGGGCCGTCCTCGACGACGCGGCCGTCGGCGAGGACCACGACCCGGTCGGCCAGCACCAGCACGTCCAGCAGGTCGTGCGTGACCAGCAGCGTCGTGCGCGGCTCCTGGCGTGCGAGCCCCAGCAGCAGGGTGCGCGCGTGCGCCGCGACACCGACGTCCAGCGCTGCGAACGGCTCGTCGAGCAGCAGCAGCCGCGGCTCGGTCGCCAGGGCCCGGGCGAGCGAGACCCGCTGCGCCTGGCCGCCGGACAGCGCGTGCCCCCGCCGCCCCGCCAGGTGCCCGGCGCCGACCCGGGCCAGCGCGACGGTCGCGCGCTCGCGGGAGAGCCGGCGGCCCGCGCCGCGCGAGCGGGGGCCGAACGCGACGTCATCGAGCACGTCGAGGTGCTCGAGCAGCAGGGGACGCTGACCGACCCAGCCGACGTGCCGGTCGCGCGGCGGGGCCCGCGTGACGTCGACGCCGTCGACGCGGACCTCGCCCTCGCCGGGCACGAGGCCCGCGACGGCGGCCAGCAGGGTCGACTTGCCGGCGCCGTTCTCGCCGAGCACCGCCACGACCTGGCCCGGCGCCACGTCGAGCGTCACGTCGAGCCCGCGGTCCGGCACCCGGACGGCGATCCGCAGCGCAGCAGCCGGGCGGACGGCTCCCGCGGGGCTCACCGGCACGGGCGCGGCGGCCGCGCCCGGACCCCCGTCGGGGGCGGTCCTGCCCGCGCCGGCCCCCGCGGCCTGCCCCGCCCTGTCGTCCGGTCCGCCGTGGCGCCCGGGGCCCCGCCCGGCGGACGTCGGGGCGCCCGTCGCGTGGACGCCGACGGTGACGGCGAGCGCGACGACGACGAGCAGCACCGCGAGCGCGACGGCAGCGTCGGGGTCGGCGCTGCGCTGGAGGTAGATCTCCAGCGGCAGGGTCTGCGTGACCCCGGGCAGCGCGCCGGCGAACGTGATCGTCGCCCCGAACTCCCCGAGCGCGCGGGCGAACGCCAGGACGGCGCCCGACGCGAGCCCGGGCAGCACGCGCGGCAGCGTGACCCGGCGCAGCACCGTGGTGGGCCCGGCACCGAGGGTGGCGGCGACGTCCTCGACGCGGTCGTCGAGGGTGCGCAGCGCGCCCTCGAGGCCGAGCACGAGGAACGGCAGGGCCACGAAGGTCTGCGCGACCACGACCGCGACGGTGGTGAACGGCACCTGCACGCCGAGCAGCTCCAGCGGGGTGCCGAGCAGCCCGCGGCGGCCGAAGGTGTGCAGCAGCGCGAGGCCGCCGACGACCGGCGGCAGCACGAGGGGCAGCAGCACGAGCGCGCGCACGACGCGCTGCCCGGGGAACCGGGTGCGGGCCAGCACGAGCGCGAGGGGTGCGCCGAGCACGACGCACGCGACCGTCGCGACGACGGCGGTGCCCAGCGACAGCCCGAGCGCGTCGAGCGCGGCGGGCGAGGTGACGAGGGCGAGCGCGCCGGCCGGGTCGGTGCGCAGCACGAGCGCGACCACGGGCAGCACGACGAGCAGCGCCCCGAGCGCCGCAGGCAGGAGCACCCAGCGGGGCAGCGTGCGAATCACGCACCCCGGCCGGGGATCGTCACGGGGTGCCGAACCCGGCGGCCGTGAGCGCGGCGCGCCCGTCGGGGCCGGTGAGCAGGTCGACCCACGCGGCGGCGAGGGTGTCGGTGCCGCGGTCGCGCGCCGACGTCGTCACCGCGACGGGGTACACGTTGACGGCCGCGTCGGTCTCGGGCACGTCGACGACGCGCACGTCGTCGCCCGCCCGCGCGGCGTCGGTGACGTAGACCAGGCCGGCGTCGGCCTCGCCCGCGACGACCTTGGCGAGGACGTCGGTGACGGACTGCTCCTCGCCCACCCGGTGCACGCGTACGCCCGCGGCGTCCTCGACGGCGACGGCGGCGGCCCCGCAGGGCACGGCCGGCGCGCAGACGACGACGGCGACGTCCTTGCGGGCGAGGTCGGCGAAGGACCCGACGCCCGCGGGGTCGTCGGGCGGGGTCACGACGGTGAGGGTGTTGGTGGCGAACGGCACGGGGTCCGCGGCGTCGCCGGCGTCGACGACGCGCGCGAGGCTGGTCTCGTCGGCGAGGGCGACGACGTCCGCGGGGGCACCGGCCAGCACCTGGTCGGCGAGGTCGGCGGAGCCGGCGGACGACAGGACGACGTCCACGCCCGGGTGGGCCTGCTCGTACGTCGCGGCCAGGTCGGTGAACACGTCGCGCAGCGACGCGGCGGCGAGCACGACGAGCGTCGTGGCCGGGGCGTCGTCGGTGCCGTGTGCCCCCGCGGCGGTGCACCCGCCCGTCAGGGCGACGGCCAGGACCACGCCGGTGGCGAGGGCACGACCGGGCGGGTGCCCGGTGCGGGCGGGACGGACGACGGGCACGCCACGAGGCTAGGGGCGCGCCTGCGGCACCACAAGGCTCGGACCGCCGCGCGTGCGGGTGATGGGGCTCTACGGGGCCGCGGCTGCGGCCGGGTCCGGCCACCACAGGCGCACGGCCTCGACGACCGCCCCGTCCGCCGGGGCGTGCGTGCCCGGCACGAGCGCGAGCGTCCACGGCCCGCCGAGCGCCGTCAGGTGGTGCGCCAGCTCGGTGGGCGACCCGAACGGGTCGCGCTCCCCGCTGACCGCCAGCACCGGCACCCGCACGTCGGGCAGGTGCGCCGTCCGCAGCTTCTCCGGCTCGCCCGGCGGGTGCAACGGGTACGAGAGCAGCAGCAGCCCCGCCACGTCCAGCCCCTCGGCGACCGCCACCGACGCCATCCGCCCGCCGAACGACCGCCCGCCCACGACCAGCCGCCCCGTCGGCACCCCGAGCTCGGCGGCGAACGCGTCCGCCTCGGCCCGCACCCGCGCGACCGCGGCCTTCCCCCGCGGCAGGTCGACCCGCCGCACCGGCACCTGCCCGACCAGCGCGTCGTCCAGCGCCACGAGGGTGCTGTGGTCGCGGGTCGCGCTCGCCCCCGGCGTCAGCAGCAGCCCCGCGACGTCCGCCGGGGCGGCGTCGGCGCGCACCACCCGCACCCCGGTGCGCGGCTGCGGCACGCTCACCGGTCCACCAGCTCACGCACCAGCGCCGGCAGGCTCGTCTGGATCGGCTCCCGGACCAGCCGCACCGCCACGTCGTCGTACGGCGTGGGCTCGGCGTTGACGATGACGACCTCCGCCCCGTGGTGCGCCGCCAGCGGCACCAGCCCCGCCACCGGGTGCACCTGCAGGGACGTCCCCACGGCGACCATCACGTCGCACGTGGACGCCGCCTCCGCCGCCCGGTCCAGGGCGTCGCGCGGCAGGTCCTGCCCGAACATCACCGTGCTGGTCTTGAGGATGCCCCCGCACCGCTCGCAGTGCGGGTCCGGGTCCTCGACCAGGCGCTCGAGCACCGCCTGGGTCGCCCACACCCCGTCGCACGCCGTGCACACGGTCGTGAACAGGCTGCCGTGCAGCTCCACCACCAGCTCGGACGACGAGCCGGCGGCCTGGTGCAGACCGTCGATGTTCTGCGTCAGCAGCGCCGTCAGCACCCCCGCCTTCTCCAGCTCGACGAGCGCGCGGTGCGCGTCCGACGGGTGCGCGTCCCACATCGGCGAGTGCAGGCGCGCCAGCCACGAGCGGCGCCGCACGTCGGGGTCGGCCATGTACACGGGGTAGTCCAGCAGGTCCTGACGCTCGGGGTGCAGCGTCCACGTGCCCTGCGGCCCACGGAAGTCGGGGATGCCGACGTCGGTCGAGATGCCGGCGCCGGTCAGCACCGTCACGGACGGGGTCATGCGCAGACTCTCGCACGACGCGGCCCGTGGCGAGACCCGTCCGCCGCCGCGGCTAGGGTGCGCACGTGGACGACGGGACGGTCGAGCGGCGCGGACGCGTCGTCATGCAGGTGCGCTGGTCGGACGTCGACCTCTTCGGGCACGTGAACAACGCCGCGTTCCTGCGGTACCTCGACGACGCCCGCTTCACGCAGTTCCCCCGCATGGGCGTCGACGAGAACGGCACGATGACCGCGTCGCTGCTCGTCGTGGCCAAGCACGAGATCGACTACCTCGCCCCGCTGCGGTTCCGCCCCACCCCGTTCGTCGTGGAGGTCTGGGTGCCGCGCCTGGGCAGGTCCTCCGTGGACGTCGCGTACGAGGTCCTCGACGCCGACGCCCCCGGCGCGACCGTGTGCCTGCGCGCCCGCTCCCGCATGGTCCAGCTCGACTCCGCGACGCACACCCCGCGCCCCTTCACCGACGAGGAGCGCGCCACGTTCGCCGCGTACCCCGGCCCGGACCCGCACCTGCGCGGCTGGTGACGCACCGGCGCAACACGCGCCTGCGACCATGTGCGCCGTGACGAACGCACGCCTGCACCTGGTCCTCATGCTCGCCCTGACCTTCACCACCGGGATCATCGACGCCGTCGGGTACCTCGGCCTCGACCGGGTGTTCACCGCGAACATGACGGGCAACGTCGTCATCCTCGGCATGGCGCTCGCGGGCGGCGACGACCTGCCCGTGGCGGGGCCGCTCATCGCCCTGGCCGGCTTCATGCTCGGGGCCGCGATCGGCGGGCGCGTGCTGCGCCGCGCCGCGCCGGGGTGGACGCACCTGTCGACCACGACGTTCGGCGCCACCGGCGTGCTCTCGGTGCTGCTCGGCGTCGCCGCGATGGTCGAGCCTCCGCACGAGGGCGAGGTGTGGGGCTTCGTGGTGACAGCGCTGCTGTCGATCGCGATGGGCCTGCAGGCCGCCGCCGCGCGCCGCATCGCCGTCAAGGACGTCACCACGGTCGTCGTCACCTCGACCCTCACGGGCCTGGCCGCCGACTCCCGCCTCGCGGGCGGCACCGGCGAGAACTGGGCCCGCCGCGCGCTCGCCGTCGTCCTCATCCTCGCCGGCGCGGGCGTCGGCGCCCTCCTGCTCCAGGCGGGCGGCGAGGCCGGCGTCGGCATCGGGATGCTCGTCGCGGGCGTCCTCGCGCTCGTCGTCGCCACGGTCGGCCACTGGCGACGGGAGCCCGTCGCGGTGTGATCGTGGCGGGCCGGCGGGGCCGTCGTCGGGCCGGTCAGCGCACGAGCGCGTCCGCGCGTCGCCGGGCCACGGCCCGGGCGAGCACCGCGGCGCTGGGCTTCGCCGTCCGGCGCCCGGTCACCCGGTCGACCTCGTGCAGCCCGAGCTGGTACCGGTAGCCGAAGATCCACTCGAAGTTGTCCATGAGCGTCCAGTGGAAGTACCCGAGCACCGGGACGCCGTCGCGGACGGCGGCGTCCAGGCTCGCGAGCGCCGGCTCGACCAGGCCGGCGCGCAGCGCGTCGTCCTGGGTCGCGACGCCGTGCTCGGACACGAGCACGGGCACGCCGGTCGCACCGTGCACGTACCGGACCGCGCCGCCGAGCGACTCGGGCACCAGCGGTGTGCCCATCTGGTTGACGGGACCCGAGCCCTCGCCCGCGTGGACGACACCCGTGCGGTCGTGCGCGATCTGCTCGTAGTTCTGCACCCCGACGAAGTCGTCGTCACGGACCAGGTCGAACCACCGCTCGTAGCACTCCGCGCGCTTGCGGTCCCGCAGCGCGGCACCCTCCTCGTCGAGGGCGACGTCGTCGACGACGGCCAGCGACAACCCGACGCGCGCGTGCGGGGCGAGGGCGCGCACCACGTCGCGCGCGGCGCGGTGCCCCAGCGCGGTGCCGTCCTCGACGGCCTCCCGCTCCTCGGGCAGCACGACGTTCGCGGCTCGGAACCGGGGGACGCCGGCCGCAGCCGACGCCGCCTCCAGGGTGCGGCGCTGCAGGTCGACGACGAACGGCGGCAGCCCGCCCCACAGGAGCGTCGCCGCGAGGTTCGGCTCGTTGAGGGTGACGAACGCCGGCACCCGGTCGCCGAGGCGCCCGACGACGCGGGCGCACTGGTCGGCGAAGCTGGCCGGGGCGTCGGTGGCCAGCCACCCGCCCGCCGCGCCGAACCACCGTGGCGACGTGAAGTGGTTGAGGGTCACCACGGGCGTGAGGCCGCGGGCCAGGCACCCGTCGACGAGGGCGTCGTACCGGTCGAGCGCGGCGGGGTCGACGACGCCCTGCTCGGGCTCGACGCGGGCCCACTCGACCGAGAACCGGTACGCGCCCAGCCCCATCGCCGCGACCAGGTCGAGGTCCTGCTCCCACAGCTCCCAGCTGCGGCACGCGGCGCCGCTGGGCTCGACGAACACGGTCGGCTCCACCTGCTCGAGGAACGAGGTGTCGCTCGTGGTGTCGTGACCCTCGATCTGGTGCCCGGCGCCGGCGACGCCCCACCAGAACGTCTCGGGATAGCGGCCGGCGTCAGGGGCGTGGTGCGGGGACGTCATGGTCGTGCCTTCCTGGTCGGGGAGGGGCGGCGGGTCAGCGCACGCCGCGGATGGGCAGCACCGCGGCGGCACCGAGCAGCGCGGCGAGCGCGCCCAGGCCGAAGAGCGCGGCGAAGTTCTGCTCGCCCGGCCCGGCACCGATCGCCAGGACCGCCGGGGCCACCGCCGGGACGATCGACGCGGGGAGCGTGTTGGCGAGGTTCATGATCCCCAGATCCTTGGCGGGGTTCGTGGGGTCGGGCAGCACCTGTGTGACGAGGGCGAAGTCGACGGCCAGGTACACGCCCTGGCCGGCACCCATGACGGCCATCGCGACGAGGAACCCGCCGAACCCGTCGGCACGCGTGACCATCGCCAGACCGGCGGCGAAGACGACCGCGGCGGCCAGCACGAAGGGCTTGCGGCGCCCGATGCGGTCGGACACCCGCGCGGCGACCGGCGCGAGGACCAGCGAGGTGCCGGTGACCACGGCCGTCGCGACGAAGATCTTGCCCGCCACCTCGGCGGGGGCCACGTGCTGGACGATGATCAGGTAGAACGCCTGGTAGGCGTTGACCGCGGAGACGCCGAGGAACAGCAGGATGCGGCTGAGCCACGCCCACGCGAACCCGGGGGCAGTCCGCGGGTCGACCCAGAAGGTGCCGACCAGGTCGCGCAGCACGAACGCTGGTCGCTGCGCGCGGGCCAGCGGGGTGTCCTTCGTGCCGAACGCCAGCGCCAGGCTCCCGACCACGCCGAGCGCGCCGGGCACGAGGATCATCGCCGTCAGGTCGGGGGCCAGGAGCTGGGCGACGAACAGGCCCAGCAGTGCGCCGACGGGGGTGCTCAGCCCGACGATCGACGAGGCCGTGCCCCGCTGCTCCACCGGCACCTGGTCCGGGACCAGCGCGGACGCGGCGACCAGCGACGTCACGTACCCCACGCTGAGCAGCGCGTGCCCGAGGACGAGGACCGGTGTGGTCGCCGCCTGCACCAGCAGCAGGCTGCCCACCCCGAGCGCCACGGCGCCCGCGACGAGGTACGGGCGGCGTCGGCCGAACCGCCCGAGGGTCCGGTCGCTCAGCCGGCCCATCAGCGGGTAGCCGATGATCGTGAAGACCGCGCCGACGCTCGCCGTGACCGACAGGATCGTCGTCGCCGCACCGGCGTCGATCGCCGTCGACTTCAGGGACAGCGTGAGGATCGTGGCCGTCAGGAGCGTGGCGTTGACGGAGAACGTCGCAAGCGCGAGCAGCAGGTGGAACGCGGCCCGGCGCCCGGGGGAGGGCGGGGCGAGGTCGGCCGGCTCGGCCGCGGGGACGGGGCTGAGGTCGTGCATGGTGACTCCTTCGTCAGGGGCACCGGCCCGACGGTGGGCGGGTGCGGCGTCGTTGCCGTGACCCCAGGAGGCTCCACCCGGGACGGGTGTCCGGGCCGCCGTGGTTCCATTGAGCGGGAGAGCGGAGCTCACGATCACCCGGGAGGGTGGTGCTCGATGACGGACGGCGAACCGGCGGCGGTCCCGTCGCCGCGCAGCCACCGCCCTCCCCGCGGTGAGCCTGTGCTCCGACGGGCGGTGCGCCTGCTCGCGGCGTTCGACGACGACCACCGCCACCTGGCGCTCGGCGCGCTCGCCGTCCGTGCCGGACTGCCGTTGAGCACGGCCAGCCGGCTCGCCGCCCAGCTCGTCGGTCTCGGCGTCCTCGACCGGGCCCGCGACGGCACGTTCGGCATCGGTCTGCGGCTGTGGGAGATCGCGTCGCTCGCCGAGACGACGGTCTCGTTGCGCGGTGCCGTCGCCCCGCTCCTCGACGACCTCGTCGCCGTGACCCGGCACCACGTCCAGCTCGTCGTCCGCGACGGCGAGGAGGGCCTCGTGCTCGACCGGCGGGACGGCCGCGACCCGCTGCCCGTGCACTACCACGTGGGCGGGCACCTTCCGCTGGTCCCCACCGCCGCCGGCCAGGTGCTGCTGGCGGCCGCCCCGCGTGGGCTCGTCGAGGAGATGCTCGCGCGCGGCACCTACGGGTGGCCGACCGTCGAGTGCCCCCGCCCGGCGCCCGACGAGGTCCGCGCGCAGGTCACCGAGGTGCGACGCACCGACCTGGCTGTCGTGCGCCGCCCCGCCGCGCCGGTCGTCTCGCTCGGGGTGCCGGTGCGCGACCGCACCGGTCAGGTCGTCGCCGCGATCGGGGTCGTCCTGCCCGCGGAGGGTGCCTCCGTGCCGCGTCTCGAACCGGTGCTGCGCGCCGCTGCCCGCGCCGCGACGCGCGCGGTCTCGGCCGGCGAGAAGGAGCGTCCGCCCGACTGGTCGCGCGGCTGACCGGCCCGCGGTGTCAGCGGAGCGGCACCGCCGAGAGGACCGGCCTGGTCGTGGACGCGCCGGGCGTGATCTGGAACGGGTGCAGGAGCCCGGTCACGGGCTTGGGCGGGGGAGGGGCCAGCTCGCCACGGCCCGAGGGCCGGGTGCCCGTGCGCAGCAGGGCGGTGGCCAGGGTGGTCGCGGCCGCGACGCCATCGACCACGGGCACGCCGATCGCGTCGGCGATCGTGCCGGTGAACGCGGCCATGCCCGCGCAGCCGAGGACGACGGCGTCGGAGCCGTCGCGCTCGACGGCGCGGGCGCACGCGGCGGTCACGCGCTCCAGGGCGCCGCTGGTGGGGTCGTCCAGCTCCAGCACGGGGATCTCGCAGGCGTGCACGCCCGCGCAGGCGGCGGCGAACCCGTACCGGTCGAGCAGCTCGTGGGCGCGGGGGACGGTGCGGCTCAGGGTCGTGACCACGCTGAACCGGCGCGCCACCAGGGCGGCGGCGTGGAACCCCGCCTGGGCGATGCCGAGCACGGGCCCGCGGGCGAGCTCGCGGGCGGCGTCGAGGCCGGGGTCGCCGAAGCACGCGACGACGTAGGCGTCGACCCCCTGGGCCTCGCCGAGCGCGACCTGCTCGAGCAGGCCGGGCACGGCGAGCGCCTCCTCGTAGTGCGACTCGATCGACGCGGGGCCCATGGTCGGCTGCACGGCGTCGACCAGGACGCCGGGGCCCGCCACCGCCCGGGCGGACCGGCCGACGAGGTCGGTCATCGCTCGGGTGGTGTTGGGGTTGATCACGCGCACGTGCACGGCGGGCTCCGGGGATCGGGGCGGGGGGTCGAGCGGGTGGTCAGGCGTGGTGGCTGACGACGGCGGGGACGTCGGTGCTGCCCACCGACACGTGCGGGTCGTCCGCGTCCAGCACGGGCATCTGCGGGTTGCGGCGCTCGAGCCAGACGAACATCGCGTAGCCCAGCCCGCAGCCGACGAACCACGAGTAGCTCGACAGCCACGTGACGTCGACGAGCCCGAGCTGCGCCAGCGGGCGGGGCAGCACGGCGGTGGCGACGGCGACGAGGCCGGCGGTCCCCACCGTGGCGAGGGCGTTGCGGTTGTAGCCGCGCGAGTACCAGTAGCGGCCGGTCGGGGCCATGGTGAACATGTCGTCGACGTGCACGCGCTGGCGGCCGATCACGTAGTAGCCGGCGATGAGGATGCCGAACAGCGGGCCGATGAGGGCGCCCAGCACACCGAGCGTGTAGTGGATCGCCTCGTCGTTGTCGTACCAGTTCCACGGCGTCAGCAGCACGGACCCGACGGCGGCGATCATGCCGCCGGCCCGCCAGGAGATCTTCTGCGGCGAGACGTTGGAGAAGTCGAACGCGGGGGAGATGAAGTTGGCGACGATGTTGATGCCGACGGTCGCGGTGACGAACGTCAGGCCGCCGAGCAGGATCGCGAACGGGGTGTCGATGGCCTCGACGGTCGCGATGGGGTCCGTGATCAGCTCGCCGAACACCGGGACGGTGGCGGATGCGCAGATGACGGTGAGCACCGAGAAGAAGAGAAAGTTGATCGGCAGGCCCAGCAGGTTGCCCTTCTTCACGGCCGCGAACGAGCGCCCGTACCGCGAGAAGTCGCCGAAGTTCAGCATGGGGCCGGAGAAGTACGAGACCACCAGCGCGATGGCGGACAGCATGACGGGGATCGACGCCGCGAAGGTCATCGGCGGGCCGGCGGACAGGTTGAGGGAGATGTTCGACCAGCCGGCCTCGGAGACGAGGTAGACGGCCATGACGATCATGACGACGTACACGGCGGGGCCGGCCCAGTCGATGAACCGGCGGATCGTCTCCATGCCGTGCCAGAACAGCGCGGCCTGCGCGCACCACAGGATCGCGTAGGAGATCCAGCCGAGCGCGTTCAGCCCCAGGAACGACGGCTCCAGCAGCGCGGCCGAGGCGGGCACGAACTTGAGGAAGATGATGTTCAGCGACTCCGCGGCGAGGAACGTCTGCACGCCGTACCAGGCGACGGCGATGAGGCCGCGGATGATCGCCGGCACGTTGGCCCCGAGCACGCCGAACACCGCGCGGTTGATCACCGGGTAGGGCACGCCCGTCTTCTGCGACGGCTTGGCGACGAGGTTGCAGAACACCTGCACGATGACGATGCCGACGACGAGCGAGACGAGCACCTGCCAGCTGGCGATGCCGAGCGCGAACAGCGACCCGGCGGTGACGTACCCGCCGACGGAGTGCACGTCGGACATCCAGAACGCGAAGATGTTGTACGACGACCAGGTCTGCTTCTTCAGCGGGGCCAGGTCCTCGTTGGTCAGGCGCGGGTCGTAGGTCGCCTTCACCTCGCCGTCGCCGACGGGCATGCCGGCGGCCTCGACGAGGTCGTTCGGTCGTGCGTCGGCGGGCGCGGGCGGCGCGGTGGTCGCGGCGGCGGCGGTGTGCGGGCTGTCGGGCTGCGGTGCGGTCATGGCTGTCCTCGCTCGGGGGAGGCGTTCACCCTGGTCGGGTCGGGTGCGGGTCACGTACGGTGAAGCGATCACTGCAGGCGCATGACGCCGGAGGCTCGGTTGTGAATCTATGACTTCACAACCGAGGGCCGGTTTCGCCCGTGTGAACTTCCTGCTTCACCTGTGGGTCGTGGACTGGCGACCAGGACGGAGACCGCCCGTGACGACGACCTCCGGCGAGGACACCGGACGCCTCCTCGAGCACTTCGACACCGAGGTGCTCGGCGCCCGGCTGCGCGCGCTGCGCGAGGCCCGCGGGCTGACGCTGCGCGAGGTCGGCGGGCGGCTCGGCATCTCCGCGTCCGCGGTGTCGCAGATCGAGCGCGGCGTCCTGCGCCCCTCGGTCAACCGCCTCTTCGAGCTCGTCACCGCCGTCGACGCCACGCTCGTCGACGTCTTCGGCTCGGGCGGCACCGACCAGGTCGAGCTCTCCGCCCCCGCGCCCGACGGCTACGTCGTGCGCCGCGCCGTCGAGGCCGAGCAGGTCACGCTCGAGGGCGGCGTCACCTTCCGACGCCTGTCACCGGGCGTCTCGCACGACGTCGACTTCTTCGAGTCCACCTACCCGCCGCACACCGTCGCCGGCCGCCAGCACGAGCTCATCACGCACCACGGGTACGAGATCGGCACCGTCACCCGCGGCGAGCTGACCGTGGACTTCGCCGACGAGCGCGTCGTCCTGCGCCCCGGCGACACCATCTCCTACGCCTGCTCCAGCCCGCACCGCCTGAGCAACCGCTCCGACGACGTCACCGTCGCCACCTGGGTCATCGTCCACCCCGGCGCCGCTCGGCCTGCCTGACCCCGCGGGGCACCCTGCCCGCTCAGCCGGCGGCGTCGAGGCGGTCGGCGACGTCGGCGGGGAAGCCGCCCGTGGCCAGGGGCCCCCAGCGTTCGGGGGTGACGCGCACCAGGCTCTTGCCCTGCAGGCGCATCGCGGCGCGGTACTCGTCCCAGTCGGGGTGCTCGCCGGCGATGCACCGGAAGTAGTCGACCAGCGCGTCCTCCGCCTCCGGCATGTGCAGCACCTCGGCCGACCCGTCGACCTGCACCCACGGACCGTCCCACTCGTCCGAGAGCACGCACACGCTCACCCGCGGGTCCCGCTCGGCGTTGCGCGTCTTGGCCCGGCCCGGGTACGTCGAGACGACGATCCGCCCCTGCTCGTCCACGCCCCCGCTGACCGGCGAGACCTGCGGGCGCCCGTCCCGGCGGGTCGTGACCAGCAGCATGCGGTGCCGCGGCCGCACGAAGTCCAGCAGCGCGGCGAGGTCGACGGGTGTGGTGGTGGCGATGGTGCGTCCCATGCGGGGCACGCTACGTCGCGCGCGACGCCTCCGCACGGTCCGCGCGGTCACCGACGTAGGGCGTCCCAGGCGGCCTTGGTGGAGGCGGGGAGCTCGCGGGCGTGCCAGAGGACGGCCTGCCACGGGCGGGCGCTCTGCGCGGAGACACCCACGCCGACGACGTCGATGCCGGCCGTGCGGCACGAGAACAGGGCCCGGCGCAGGTGGTAGTCCTGCGTGAGCACCACGGCGGCGTCCACGCCGAGCAGGTCGTGGGCGCGCACGCAGCTGCTCACGGTGTCGAACCCCTCGTCGTCGCGGACCACGGCCTCGGGCGGGACGCCGTGCTCGACGAGGTACGCCAGCATCGCGCCCGGCTCGTCGTGGTCGGGTCCGGAGCGGTCGCCGCTGACCAGGATCGTCGTGACGACGCCGCGGTCGAGCAGGTCGACGGCCGCGTCGAGGCGGCGGGCGAGGTACGGGCTCGGGGTGCCGGCGCCCGTGAGGCCCGCGCCGAGGACCAGCGCGACCGGGCGGGCGGGGACGTCGGCCGGGTCGGGCACGACGTACCGCTGGCCGACCGTCTGCACGACCGTGAACGGCGCGAGCCCGAGCACCAGGGCGACGACGAGCACGACGAGCGCCCGGCGACGGCGGGCGGCGCGCGTGACGACCGCGGACCGGGCCGGGCGCGCGGCGGTGCGGGCCGGGCTCATGCCTCGCCGGGCAGCGCCCTGCGCACCACCAGGCGGGTCCACGAGCCGAGGTACAGCCGGTCGCCGTCCTGCAGCTCGTGCCGCTGGCCCGGCGGGATCGGCGTGCTCGGCAGGGGTGCGCCCACGCGCGCGACGTAGGTGCCGTTGGACGACTGCAGGTCCTCCACCCACCAGCGCGAACCGTCGGTGTTGAGCTGGCAGTGCCGGCGCGAGACGCCCGAGTCGGCACCCGCGTCGACCTGCGGCCGGATGTTGCGCGACACCGACGGGCGGCCGACGAGCACGCTGCGCTCGCGCAGCGGCACGAGCACCGGCAGCCCCACCGAGGGCATCGGGTCCTCGGGCTGCTGCTCGGCGTACCAGTCGGGGTCGATCCACAGCTCGGCGACCCACGCGTCCTCGCCCGGCACGGGCGGGGCGGGTGACGGGGTCGTCGTCCCGGCGGCGGGCGCGGCTGCCGCCGTGCCCGGGGTGCCGGACGTCGGTGGCGTGAGCGGCGTCGGAGGGCTCAGCGGGGTCGGCGGGCTGAGCGGTGCCGGCGGGGCGAGGGGCGTGGGTGCCGCGACGGGCGTCGCACCGGTCGTGAAGTCGTACCCGCAGCCCTCGCAGAACAGCGCCCCGGACGCGGCGGGGGTGCCGCAGTGCGGGCAGGTGGTCGGGGAGGATGCGGTGGCCGGCGCGGCCGGTGCCGGGGCGGCGCCGCCGGCGGGGATCGGGGCGCCGCAGACGTCGCAGTAGTCGGTCGACGCGCTGACGTGCCCGTCGGGGCAGACGACCGTGCTCATCGCCGCACCCGGCTCGTCTTGGTCGACGCGGTGTCCAGCGCCATCTCGTCGAGCTTCGACGCGCTGCGCTTCAGGCGCACGGTGCCGTGCTCCTCGTCGTCGATCTCGACCACGCGCCGCAGCCGGGAGGTGGCCTCGGCGTTGCCGGTCTCCTTGGCGAGCTGCACGGCGCGGCCCAGCTTGACGGTGGCGGTGGCCTCGTCGCCCGCGGCCTTGGCGGCCAGGCCCTCCTGGATGACGTCGGCGAGCTCGGCCTGCCCGGTGTAGTGCGCGACCTCCGGGCTGATCCGCGCCGTCAGCGACGAGTCGTCCGACCAGACGGCCTTGACCAGGCCCGACGCGACGACCTCGTCGGCCACGGCGAGCTGCACCCGCGCGGCGAGCTGCTCCGAGCCCACCGGCTTCGACGGCAGGCGGACGGCCACGTGGTAGTCGCGGGACTCGTCGGCCCACGCACCGGTGGGGTACGCGCCGATCAGCGGCGTGACGACCGTGCGCCGGGCAGTGAGGTCCTCGACGGTCGGCGCGACCTGGCGGACGAACAGCACCTGACCGCCCTGCGGCGTCCACACCCGCAGCTGGGCGTCGGCCACGCCGCGGGCCATCGACGCGGTCAGCAGGTCGCGGAAGTCGTCGGCGATGCCCGCGGGGTCGGCGATGAGCTCGACGCCGCCGAGCAGGGCGGTGGCGACCTCGCGCAGCTCGTCGACCTGCCAGTGCGAGCCCACGCCGCGCGCGTCGCACTGGAACCGGCCCGTGACGTCGCGGACCGCGGCGCTGAGCTCGGTCCGCGGCTCGGACTCGTTCTTGCCGTCGGTCAGCAGGATCGCGTGCCGCTGCGTCGCGGCGGGCTGGGTCGCGAAGATCTGGTCGGCCAGCCGCAGCCACGTGCTCATCGCCGTGCCGCCCTGCGCCACGAGGCGCTCCACGGCGCGCTTGCCCTCCGCACGGGCCCGCGGCTCCATCTGCACGATCGCGACCGGGGCGTTCGGGTACGGGAACACGCGCTGCGCGACGTGGCTGCCGCTGACGATCGCGAACCACGTGCCGTCGGGGATGTGGTCGAGCGCGACCTGCGCGGCGTGCTTCGCCGCGGCCAGCGTCTGACCGGTCATCGAGCCCGACGTGTCGACCATGATGATCTCGGCGACGCCGCCCGCGGTGGTCGCCGCCCCGCCCACGCCCTCGGCGGTGACCGTGACGATCGCGTGGGCGTCCGTCCCGCCGTCGGGCAGGAACTCGTTCTGGAAGACCTCGGCACGGAACGTGGCCACGGTGCTGGCTCCTCGGCGGTGACGGTGGGTGAGGACGGACGACGGCGGGCGGGGTCGGCGGCGACGCTCCCGGTCAGGGCGTCGGCGGCCCTCCTGGGAGGCTACCGGGCGCCGTGCGGTCGAGGCGGGCCAGCGCGACCGTGACGTTGTCGTGCCCGCCCTGCGCGTTGGCCCAGGCGACGAGGTCACGGGCGAGGGCGGCCGGGTCCGGGCCGACCCGACCCACGGCGGCGCGGAGCTGATCGGCCACCACCTCGGGCGCCGAGGCGTAGTTCCACAGCCCGTCCGAGCACGCGAGCACCCAGCCGGGCCCCGCGGGGCGCACCGCGACGGTCCGCGCCGTCGTGGTCGGCGCGTCGACGCCCAGCCACCGCGTGATCGCGTGCGCGTCCCGCGCGGACTCGGCCTCCTCCCGGCTCATGCCCGCGGCGACGCGCTCGGCGGCCAGGGAGTCGTCGACGGTGAGCTGCGCGGGGGTGCCGTCGTCGGGCAGCCAGTACGCGCGGGAGTCGCCCAGCCACCCGGCGACCACCAGGCCGGGGGAGGCGAGGGCGGCGACGAACGTGCACGACGGCGGGTCCTCGCGGGTCGCCGCGTCGGCCACGGCGTCGCGCACGGCGCCGTCCGCCGCCTCGCCGGCGAGCACCAGCAGCCGGGACCACGCGTCCGGGTCGGGCTCCGGGGCGGGGGCGGCCTCGACCCCGGTGACGAGCACGTCGCGGGCGGCGCGGGCGGCGGCCAGCGCCGCCCGGTCGGAGTCCGGTGCGGACCCGACCCCGTCGCACACCACGAGCACACTGACGTCGTCGACCACGCCGAGGGCGAGGGCGTCCTCGTTGCGGCGACGGCGCACCCCCACGTCGGTCACGGCGGCGACGTGCGGGGCGGCCCGCTCCTCGTAGCGGTCGCGCGCCGACGGCGCCCGGGTGCCGCACTCGAGGCAGTACCCGTCGGGTGCGACGGCCCCGCCGCAGGCCGTGCAGCCTGCCGTGCCCGTGGCGTCGCCGGCGTCGACGGCGGGAGCACCGTCCGGCGCGGTCGGTGCCGCCGCGGCCGCCGGTGCGGACAGGGGCGCGCCGCAGGCCTCGCAGAACCGGGCCCCCGGCCCCGCGCCCTCGCCGCAGGCGGGGCAGGCCGTCACGGTCACCACAGCGACCACCGGCGGACGGTGTTGGCGCGGTCCACCAGCGCGACCCGGTCGGCGCGGTCCGGCACGAGGGCCGCCTGCTCGCGCAGGGCGCCCTCCAGCGCCGTGCGCAGGTCGTCCTCGGTCGCGGCGGCGCCGTCGAGCGTCACCCCGGGCACCGCGCCCGTCGTGCCGACCACGTCCAGCGCCGTGGTCAGCACCGCCGTGCGCAGCGCGGCGCGCGCCGCGGCGTCGAGCTGCACGGGACGGACCGAGTCGAGCGCGGCCGCCAGCGACGGCAGGTCGCGGCGGGTGCGGGCCAGCACCTGGGCGCGCAGCAGCCGGGCGTCCGGGTACGAGCTGCGTGTCGCGGTCACCAGGTCGAGCGCACCGAGCGCGCCGTCGACGTCGTCCGCCGCCAGCCGCAGCCGGGCCAGCCCGAACGCCGCGGGCGCGGTGTAGTTGGCGTCGGCGTACGCGCACGTCGCGTAGAGCTGCTCCGCCACGAACGGCTCGCCCGAGGTCTCGCACGCGACCGCCAGCGCCAGCTTCGGCGCCAGCTCGCCCGGCACCTGCCCGTACACGGCGTTGAACGACGCCCGCGCCGCCACGGCGTCACCCGCCGCGAGCTGGGCCAGCCCCTGCGTCCACACCGCCCGCCACTCCCACGGGTCGTCCGCCAGCACCGCCTCGACGGCCTCGCGCACGACCTCCGGGCGGCCCGCCTCGATGGCCGTGGTCGCGCGCAGCAGGCGCACCTCGACCGTGTCGGCGGGGGAGTCCGCCAGCGCGGCCAGGCGCTGCACCGGGTCGGCCACGTTGACGCCCGAGAGCCAGCCCGCGGCCGCGTCGTCGGGGTCGACCTTGAGCGCCGGCAGCTCGTCCCACGCGAGGGGACGCTCCACCTGGTCGGTCGTCGGCGGCTCGAACAGCACCGACGCGGCGCTCGTCAGCGGCGGGTCGCCGGCGCCGCGGTCGGCCGCGACGACCTCGCGCAGCACGCCCAGCACCTGCGCGCGCATCTCGTCGACCGTGGCGAAGCGGTCCGACGGGTCGGGCGCGCACGCCTTGGCGAGCAGCCGGTAGAACGAGTCGTACCGCGCGAACACCGGGGTGTCCTCGACCGGGGGCAGCGCGGCGACGTAGGTCGTGGTGTTGCCGCGGAAGTCCAGCACCAGCGTCGCCAGGGTCCGGCCGATCGTGTAGACGTCGGACGCGACCGACGGGCCGACCTCCGCCACCTCCGGCGCCTGGTAGCCCACCGTGCCGTAGATCGCCGAGTGCTCGTCGTCGACCCGGCGCACGCCGCCGAGGTCGATGAGCTTGAGCGCGTCGCCGGCCTGGATGATGTTGTCCGGCTTGAAGTCGCAGTACAGCAGGCCCAGGTCGTGCAGGTACCCGAACGCCGGCAGCACCTCCAGCACGTACGCCAGCGCCTGGTCCACGGGCAGCGGGTCCACCCGTCCGGCGGCCTCGCGCCGGTCGGTCAGCAGCTCCTTGAGGGAGCGGCCGCCGACGAACTCCATGACGGTGTACCCGTCGCCGTCGTGCTCGACGAAGTTGTAGATCTCGACGACCAGCGGGTGCTCGACGCGCGCGAGGAACTGCCGCTCCGAGATCGCCGCCTGCACCGCGTCCGCGTCGCCCGTGTTCAGCAGGCCCTTGAGCACGACCCACCGGCCCGACACGTTCCGGTCCCGGGCCAGGTAGATCCAGCCCATGCCGCCGTGCGCGAGGCAGCCGACGACCTCGTACTGCCCGCCCACGAGCGTGCCGGGCGCCAGCCGCGGGTCGAAGTCGAACCGCGCCCCGCACTGCGCGCAGAAGCCCTGGGTGCGCGCGGGCACGCCCTCGCGGCCCCGGCCGACGGGCTCCCCGCACGCCGCGCAGAACCGCTTGCGCTCGGGCACCTGCGGGTCGGCCATCACGGCCTGCAGCGGGTCCGCCACGGGGGCCGGCGGCACCGTCGTCAGGCCCGCGCCCAGGCGCGCCCGGCGCAGGCGGGTCGACGACGTGCCGAGCCGCCGCGTCGCGCGCGTGCCCGTCGCGGTGGTGCGGGCCGAACCCAGCGCGGCCGACGCCAGCCGGGTCGAGCTCGTGCGCCCGGTGCGCGTGGACCGCTCGGCGTCCGGGTCGCCGGCGGCGCCCGGGGTCGGCACGCCCGCGGCGATGCCGGTGCCGAGCATGGACGACGGGGTGCGCGCGGCACCGGTCGCCGAGCCCGTGGTGGCCGTGCTGGTGGTGCCCGTGCTGGTCGACGCCGCGCCGGCGGGTGCGGGCGAGCCGCACACGTCGCACCAGCCGTCCTCGTACCGGCCCGTGCACCCGGCCTCGCGGCAGGCTGTCGTGCTGGTCATCGGGCTCCTCCTCGTCCGCCCGGCAGCGGCCGGGCGAGGTGCTCGTACTGCTCGACGAGTGCGCGCGCCAGGTCGACGTCGCAGGGGGTGGTCTCCACGGCCGTGCGCGCCTCGTCGTGCGCGGCGCGCACCGTCGGCGACGCGTCGCGGCCGTTGCCCGCCGCGAGGGTCACCGCCTGGCCGAGGCGGTAGCGCAGGCGCGCCCGCTCCCGCAGGGGCTCGGAGTAGGCGTCCTGCGCCGCGTCGAGCGCGCGCCCGACCGCGTCGAGGCGCGCCACGAACGCGTCCAGCCCCGCCCGGTCCTCGGGCACCGGGCCCAGCCGCGAGACGTCCGGCACCGCGTTCCGCGGCGGGTGCGCGACCTCGCGGCGGCACCGGTCGGCCAGCTCGTGCAGCGCGGGCTCGCGGGCCTCCAGCGCGGCGGCCGTCGCCAGCGCGTCCGCCCGCGCCCGCGTCAGCGACCGGCGCTGCGACACCGCCACCATGAGGTCGCGCTCCGCGTGCGCGACCCGCGTCTCCAGCTCCGCGAGCGGCCCGGACACGTCGCCGCCGCGCGAGGCCTGCGCCGACAGCCGCTCCTCGCGCTCGCGCAGCGCCGCCAGCCGGGCCACCGCCTCGCCGTCGCCGGACGCGAGGTCCTCCGCCCGCACCAGCGCCGCCCGCACCCCCCGCAGCCGTGCGACCACGTCGGCGGAGTCCGGGTCGAACGCCAGCCGGGTGCGCAGCGCCGCGACCATCGCGTCGCACAGCGTCACCGCCTCCGGCAGGGATACCGCCGACGCGCCGGGACGCGTGTCGACCCGCCCCCAGACCAGCTGCGACATCCGCTCGCGCTCCACGGCCGTCACCCGGCCGCCGTCCCACACCACCAGCAGCTCGTCGGCGCGCGTGCGCACCGACTGCCACACCGTCAGCGCCAGCACCACGTCCGGGGTGTACCGCTCCGCGTCCGTCGCCGCCTGCGCCGCCGTGTCCAGCGCGTCCAGGCGGGTGCGCCGGTCGTCCAGCCACGCCAGCAGGCCGTCGAGGTACCGCATCAGGTCCGCCGCCGGGGCCGCCTCGCCCAGGCGACCCGGAGCGACGGGCGCGACGACCTCGCTCGCGGCAGCCACGGCCGTGCCGCTCACGAGCGCCCGTACACGGACGCCGGCGGTGCCGGTGCCGGGCCGAGCGCGTCGCCGAGCCACCGGTCGTACGCCTGCTCCCACGTGCCGTCGGCCTTCGCCGCGTCCAGCACCGCGTTGACGTACCGCACCAGGTCCACCTGGTCGGCCGCCACGCCCAGGCCGTACGGCTCGGCGCTGAACGCCTCCCCGACCACCTGCGCGTACGGGTCCTGCGCCACGAACCCGGCCAGCACCGTGTCGTCGCCCGTGATCGCGTCGACCCGGCCCTGCTGGAACAGCGCCAGGCATGCCGAGTGCGTCGGCGCCCCCACGGCCTCGACGTCGTACGCCTCCAGGCGGTCCAGCGTCGTCGTGCCCTCCGGCGCGCACACCCGCTGCCCGTCGAGGTCCTCGATGCCCGTCGCCTCGGACTCGGTGCTCACCAGCACCTTCTGCCCGGCCGTGAGGTACTCGGCCGAGAACGCCACGTCCTGCCACCGCTCGCACGTGATGCTGAACGCGCGCGCCACCAGGTCGACCTCGTGCGCCTCCAGCAGGGGGATCCGGTCCGCGGCCGTGATGACGCGGAACGTCACCGCGTCGGCGTCGCCCAGCAGCTCCTGCGCCACCAGGCGCGCGACGTCGATGTCGAAGCCCTCGATCTGCCCCGTGAAGGGGTTGCGGGCACCCATCTGCAACGTGTCCGCCGAGACGCCGACGACGAGGGTGCCGCGCTCGCGGATCTCGGCCATCGTGCTGCCCGACCCGATGTCCGTGCCGGACGTCGGCGCGTACGACGTCGTGGCGTCCTCGCACTCCTCCGCCGCGAGCACCGGACCGGCCTGGGGTGCCTCGGCCGCAGCGGGCGCCGCCGCCGGCGCAGGGGACGGCCCGGTCGCGCAGCCGGTCAGCACGGGGCCCACCAGCAGGCCCACCAGCAGGGCCGCCGCGACCGTGCGCGTGCGAGGGCTCGTGCGTGCGCTCACCGGTACTCCTCTCGTCGGGCCCGCAGGCCGGTCCACGCCAGCACGGCACCGACCACGCCGAGCGCGGCCGCGAGCCACCCGACGGCGAGGCCTCCCGGTCGCAGACCGTCCGCGACCTGCGCGTCGCCCGCGGCCACCGCCTCGGACAGCGCCGCCGACAGCTCGTCGAACAGCGCCGGTGGTGCCTGCGGCTCCTCGCTCGTCACCAGGGCGACGGCGCCGTCCCAGTCGCCCGCGTCGTCCAGCGCCCGGACCTCGGCATGTGCGGCGAGCCACGCGTCGAGGAGCGCGGGCGACGTCGGGTCCAGCCGCACGCCGTCGACCTCGAGCGCCGACCGGGCCTGCGCGACGCTGCCCTGGAAGGACTCCTCGTACTCCGCGCCCGAACCGCGACGGATCAGCGTGAAGGCCTCGCGCGAGCGGGCGTCGTTGACCAGCGCGAACGCCTGCGAGGTCGCGACCGTCGCGGCGTACTCGTCGTCGTGCACGCTGCTGGCGCGCGCCTCGGCGGACCCGGTGGCCGCACCGGCCGCGACGCCCGCGACCAGCACGGCCAGCGTCGCACCGACCAGACCGAGGTTGAGCCGCCGCCGTGTGCGACGCGCCACCCACACCTGCACCGACACCAGCACCACGAGCGCGAGGACCGTGAGCGCCACCACCAGCGGTGCGGCGGTGCGCACGGTCGCGAGCTCGGCGTCGACGCGGTCCTGCTCGGCGGCCACCAGCACGTCGAGCGTCGGCACGACGTCCTCGCGGAGGACCGTGGACGCCTCCTCCAGGTAGGCCGAGGCGACGGGGAAGCCCTGGCGGTTGTTGGCGCGGGCCTGCTCGACCAGTCCGGTGTACGTGGTCAGGTCCGCGGTCACGGCCGCGAGCTCGTCGGCGCCGTCCGGCCCGCTGGCCGCCAGCCGTGCCAGGGCCTGCGCCCCGGCGTCGACCGACGCGTCGTACCGGGCCCGCAGGTCCTGCGGCTCGAGCCCGCCCACGAGGAACGCGGTCGTGGCGGCGGCGTCGGCCGCGACGAGCTGGTTGCGGGCGTCCTGCAGCCCGACGAGCTGGGCCGCGGAGTCGCGCGCCTCGTCGAGGGCAGCGACCTGGCTGGTCACGGTCGTCAGCGCGAGCAGGCCCGTCAGCGCGGCGACGACCGCCGCGGTCGCGCCCCACACGCGCAGCCCGCCCGGCGTGGACCGCCATCCGCTCGTCGGGTGCCCCGCCGGGGCGCTGCCGGGGGCGGCGGGCGGGGACGTGGTGGCCACGGTCGTGCTCACGCGGGCTCCTCGGTCGGCGGGACGGGCAGGTCGCTCGGCGGGACGGGCAGGTCGGTCGCGACGTCGGCGACGTCGGTCGCGAGGTCCTCGGGCAGCAGGGTGCGCAGCTGCTCGACGGTCGGCGCGTCGACGTCGCGCAGGCGCCACGCGTGCCGCAGCACCGCGCGGTCCAGCAGGTTCCGCGCGAAGCGGCCGTTGCCGAACCCCTCGTGCCGGGGCTGCGCGGCGGCGATCTGCTCGACCAGGTCCAGCGCCGCGTCGGACGGCTCGAAGTCCGCACGCCGCGCGGCCAGGGCGAAGATCTCGCGCAGCTGTGCGTCGGTGTAGTCGTCGAACGTCACGGTCGTCGCGAACCGGCTCTGCAGGCCGGGGTTGGTCAGCAGGAACCGGCCCATCGGCACCGGGTAGCCGGCGACCACCACCACGAGGTCGTCGCGGTGGTCCTCCATGTCCTTGACCAGCGTGTTCACGGCCTCCGTGCCGTACTGGTCGTCGGCCAGCGCGTACGCCTCGTCGATGAACAGCACCCCGCCCAGCGCGCGCTGCACCACCTCCGTCGTGCGGGTGGCCGTCTGCCCCAGGTAGCCCGCGACCAGCTCGGACCGGTCGACCTCCACCAGGTGCCCGCTGCTGAGCAGCCCGAGCGCGCGGTACAGCCCGGCGACCAGGCGCGCGACCGTGGTCTTGCCCGTGCCGGGGTTGCCGACGAACACCAGGTGCCGCGTCAGCGACGGCCGGGTCAGGCCCGCGTCGGTGCGCAGGCGCTCGACGCGCAGCACCTGCGCCTGCTGACGGATCTCCTTCTTCACCGCGTCGAGGCCCACGAGCGCGTCGAGCTCGGCGAGCAGCTCGTCGTACGTCTTCTCCGGCGGCGCGGGCTCCGCCACGCGTGCCGCCGGTGCGGGTGCGGCCGGCGTGCCGACCGGGCGCGCGGCACCCGACGGCCCGGCAGCGCCCGTGCCCCCGGGTGCGGCAGCACGCTGCACCGCCGCCGTCACCGACGCCGTGGCGACCACCTGCAGGTCGGGCGTCCCCAGGTCGCACGCGGCCGAGACGAGCACGGCCAGCGCGTCGGCGTACGCGGGTGCGTGCGGCGAGGCGTCCGCGACGAGCGCGCCCAGCAGGTCGGTGGGCGCGTGCCGCCACCGCCGCGCCGAGCCCGCCGCCCCGAAGAACCCCGTGAGGTCGTCGTCGCGCCGGCCCACCGCCGCGGCCCACGCCGCCGCGGCACCCGGGGCCGACTCCGCCACCGCCGCGGCCAGCCGCTCACCCTCGTCCCGCACCGCGTCCGGCGCCAGCCCCGCGGCCGTCCCGGCCGCGACCAGGGCGTCGAGCGACGCGGCGAGCGTGCTCACGGCGCACCCGGCCCGGGGTGGTCCAGCGACGACTGCCCGAACGTGTCCGCCAGGAACTGCCCGTGCGCGACCAGCGCCTGCGCGTCCGCCCGGTACACCGCGTCGCTGATCTTCTCCAGCGTCACCGCGAGCAGGTCGAGCTGGTCGCACAGCAGCATCAGCGAGGTCTTCCCGCGGGAGACCACCCGCCGGTCGGCGAAGTCGCGCGGCAGCCGCAGGTACCCCTCGACCGCCTCGGGCAGGTAGCTCGTGGCCGTCGCGACCACCGTGTACGCCTGGCGGTCGCCGACCCCGAACCGGTCCAGGCGCGGCACCATGTCCTCGACCGTCCCCGTGATGCGGTGCACCCGCGCGGTCACCGCCGCGGGCACCCGGCCCTCGATGCGCGCCTCGACGTCGCGGACCGCGTCGGCGATCTGCTCCGCCGTCGGCGGCGGGTCCTCCACCACGACCGGCGCGCGCGAGCGCCCGAGCAGACGCGCGACGAGGTCGCCCAGACCGCTCACCTGCCGCTCACCGCCCGCTCACACCCTGTCGTCCCGCCGGCGGCTCAGCGCAGGCCCAGGTCGAGCGACCCGCTCGCAGCACCGGTCTGGTCCCCGCGCGAGACGCGGTCCAGGTACTGCTTGGCCTTCGTCGTCTCCGCCTCCAGCACCCCGACGGTCTGCGCCATCGAGTCCAGGGCCTGCACCTTGAACGTGTCGATCGAGTCCATCGCGGCGAACACGTCCGCGAACGACTGCTGCAGCTGCGGCAGCCCGACGGTCGCGCTCGCGGCCTGCTGCTGGATCGTGGCCGACTGCTCGCGCAGCAGCTTCGCCGTCGACGCGATCATGTTCGACGTCGTGGTGTTGAGCGCCGTGATCTGGTCGAGCACCAGCTTCTGGTTGTTCAGGGCCTGCGCCACCAGCACGGCGGTGCGCAGCGCGGAGACCGTCGTCGTCGTCGCCCGGTCCACGCCCTTGATGAGCTCGAGGTTGTTCTTGATGATGATGTCGATCGCCAGGTACCCCTGGATCGACACCGCGAGCTGCGTGAGCAGGTCCTGGTGCTTCTGCCGCACGTAGAACAGCACGTCCTCGCGCAGCGCCCGCGCGCGCTCGGGGTCCGCGACCTCGGCCTGCGCGACGGCCGCCGAGATCTGCGTGTCCAGCGCCGACGCCACGTAGATGTACTGGTTGAGCCGCCCCATGGTGTCCCAGAGGTTCTGCTTCTCCAGGTTCAGGGCCGCGTTGTCCTTGCGCAGCTCGTCCTGCCCCCGGTAGAGCGCGTTGACGATCGCGTCGATCTGCTTCTGCGAGCTCTCGTACCGGCGGAAGTAGTCGGTCAGCGAGTCCCCGAACGGCAGGATGCCCAGCAGCTTGCGGCCCACGGTGCGCTCGGACGGGTCGAGGTCCTCCACCGTGCGGCGCAGGTCCAGCAGCGACTTGCTCACCTGCGACGTCCCGGAGACCCCGCCCTCGCGCAGCGCCCGCACGGGCAGCTGCAGCAGCCGGTTCGAGGTGTCGGCCGCGGCGCGCACGTCCGAGTCGCCCATCATCCGCACGTCGTCGCCCTTGGCCGCGAACTCCGGCGACCCCGCCTGCGCGTGCTCCAGGCTCGCCACGTACGCCGCGACCTTGGCGTCGAGGCCCGGCAGCGCCGCCGGGTCCACGCGCGGCGCCATCGCCGGGGCGTCGTGCGTGGCCACCGGGGCGACGGGCGCGGGTGCCTCCAGCGCGAAGGCGGACGCCGGTGCGGGCGGCTGCAGAGGGCTCGGCTCGGTCATCGGAGGTCCTCCTGGGAGGCGCTGGTGGCGCGGGTGCCGTCGGTCCTCGACGGTGCTGGTCACGCTACCGGAACGCCCGGCGGCGCAGACCAGAACGCCCGGGCCGTGGCCGCGGTTCCCCGTCGCACCGCGTGCCCGATCCGGACGTCCGCCGTAGTGTCGTGCAGGTCACACCCGGGGTGACGACGCGGACACGACCCGACCGAGCGGGCGCACACCTGACGCAACTTCGGAGGATCGCATGAAGCTGGGCATTGGCCTGTCGCCGCACGACCCCGAAGGGGTGTTCGAGTGGGCGCGACGCGCCGAGGCGGGGCCGTACTCGACGATCGGCGTGCTCGACCGCGTCGTCTACCTCAACCCCGACGCGCTGCTTACCCTCGCCGCGCTCGCGGGCGCGACGTCGCGCGTGCGGCTGCAGACCGAGGTGCTGCTGGCCCCGCTGCGCAACACGACGCTGCTCGCCAAGGAGGTCGCAACGCTCGATCGCCTCTCGGGGGGCCGGTTCGTGCTGGGGCTGGGCGTGGGCAACTACCGCGGGCCGTACCACGACGACTACCACGCGGTCAGTCAGGACCTGCACACCCGCGGGCGCCGGCTCGACGAGCAGGTCGCCGAGATGCGGCGGCTGTGGGCGGGGGAGCAGATCGACGAGCAGACCGGACCGATCGGTCCGCTGCCGTCGACCCCGGGGGGCCCGAGATCCTGTTCGGCGGGTTCCGCCCGCGCGCCCTGGAGCGGGTGGCGCGCTGGGGCGCGGGGTTCCTGGCCGCCGGTCCGCCCAACTACATGGGCCACCTGGTCGCCGAGGTGACGCGGTACTGGCGGGAGGCGGGACGCGAGGGCGCCCCGCGGATCGTGGCGCACTGCTACGTCGCGCTGGGCGACGAGTTGGTCGTGGACGATGCCCGCCGGACCCTCGTGGACTACTACGGCTACCTGGACGACGCCGCCAAGATCGCCGACTACATGGTGACCACCGAGAGCGACCTGCGCACGGTCGTCGCCCAGTACGAGGCGCTGGGAACCTCGGCGCGCAGCGGGCCGTCGGGGTGGACATCTCGCCGCGCCTCGTCGAGGTCGCGACCGCAACCGCGCAGCAGGTGGGAGTGGGCGCCGAGTTCGTGTGCAGCGACGTGCTCGACTACCACCTCGACGGGCCGGGCGCCGACCTCGTGTACACGGGCAAGGGCGCGCTGCACTGGATGTTCGACCTCAAGGGCTGGGCGGCCACGGTCGCACGCACGCTCGCACCCGGCGGGTGGCTCCTCGTCTTCGACTTCCACCCGATGATGTGGCTGTTCCGTGACGGCGAGCAGGGGCTCGAGCGCAACCCGGTGAGCTACTTCGCGCCCACCATCTCCTACACGGACTGGGCGGCCTCGCACTTTGCGGGCGGCGGCACCGCACCGACCGGCGACGTGACCAAGCGCATCCGCCCCTGGCCGCCGTCCGCCGTGGTGCAGGCGCTCGTCGGCCAGGGCCTGGAGCTCCAGGTGTTCCACGAGTACCCCGACACACTCAGCGGCGGGTGGACCGCCTACCCCCGGGCCACCGACGCCGAGCGCGCGGGCGTCGCCACGACGTACGCGGTCATGGCGTGCAAGCCGGACGGGTCGCGGTGACCGCGACGCGCGACTCCGCACCGGGCGACGTGCCCCCGACCGACGCCTCGTCAGCGGCGGCGGCCTCCGGCACCGTCCCGGCGTCCCGCGCGCCGGAGGGTGACGAGTCGGGTGCGACCGCCCTGCGCTCGCGCCACGGCCTGCTCGCGTCCGCGCTGCTCCTGGTCGAGCTCGTCGCGGGCATGCAGACCTATCTGCTCAGCAGCGTCATGCCGCTGGTCGCGGGGGACCTCGACGCCCAGCGGTACTACGGCGTCCTGACGGCCGCGCCGCTAGTCGCGACGTTCCTGACGATGCCGCTGGGCCCATGGCTGCTCTCGCGTGTGCAGGTCTCGCGCCTGCTGCTGTGGCTGACAGCCGTGTCGATCGGGGGTGGGCTGCTCAGCGCGCTGGCGCCCGACGCGGTCGTGTTCGTGCTGGGTCGGGTGGTCAGCGGCGCCGCCGCGGGTGCGCTGGCGTCGGTGTCCCTCAGCGCGGTGGTGACGGTCCTGCCGCCGCGCCTGCGCCGGCTGGTGCTGGCCGGATACAACGCCATGTGGGTGCTGACCTCGATCGCCGGGCCCGCCTACGCGGCCTGGGTCGCCTCGGCGCTGAGCTGGCGCTGGGCGCTCGTCCTCTACCTGCCGCTGCTGGTCGTCGCCCGCGTCGTGGTGGCGCGCGCGCTGCGCGGGGAGATGGAGCCGACGGGTGCCGAGCGGCCGCCGGTCGTGGCGGCGGTCGCGCTAGCCGTCGGTGTCGCCGTGGTCTCCGCGCTCGGCCTGGTGACGTCCGGGCCCGTGGTCGTGGCGGTCATGGGGCTGGTCGGCACCGCCGTCGTGCTCGTGACGGTGCGCACGCTGCTGCCCGCCGGTACCCTGCGCCTGGCACGCGGCCGCCCCGCGGCGCTCGGGCTGCTGGGCCTGCTGACGTTCGCGTACTTCGGGGCCTCGAACACGATGGCGATCGTGGTGCACGACGTGCTCGGCGCCGGGTCCGGCGCGGTCGCGGTCGTGCTCGGGGCGGCGGGGCTCGGCTGGGCGGTGCTGGGGCTGCTGGTCAGCCGGTTCCCGGCGGCCGACGACGGGCCGTTCGTGCGCCGGTGCACATGGGGCGCGCTGGCGCTGGCCCTGGGGCTGGCGACGTGCGCGGCCGCGGCGCTGCTGGCGACGTCGTGGGTCGTGGTGCTGGTCGGGTGGACGCTCGCGGGTGTCGGCATCGGCGCGGTCTACCTCGACACCCTCAACCGCGTGGTGGACGTGCCGCCCGAGGTCGACGGCGTCGACGTGCGAGCCGCCGCGACCGCGGCCGTGCTGGTCGAGGCCGTCGCGACGGCGCTCGCGGCGGGCCTCGCTGCGGCGCTGCTGGGCCTGGCCGTGGACCGGGGCGACCCGGGTGGGCCGACCGCGTGGGTGCTGGGCGCGCTCGCGGTCGTCGCGCTGATCGTGGTGCCCGCGGCGCGCCGCAGCCGGCTGCCCGTCCCCGTCTGACGCGACGGCCGCGGCCGCCCGGCCGGCCGTCTCGCCCGCCCGCCCGGTGACGGAGGGGCGCCGACGCGCCCGACGCGTGGGGGAGGACCGCAGGTCGCTCCGCCTGCGGCGAACACGCGCCTGTGCGGGGGTGGCCCGCCGTTAGCATCGAAGCCACGCCGCCCTGTCGGCACCGCAGCGACCTCCTGACGTGCGGTGCGAACCGGGGCTCGTCGCTCGTGAGGAGTGCACATGTTCGAGAGATTCACGGACCGAGCCCGCCGCGTGGTCGTCCTCGCCCAGGAAGAGGCGCGGATGCTCAACCACAACTACATCGGCACGGAGCACATCCTGCTCGGGCTCATCCACGAGGGCGAGGGTGTCGCCGCCAAGGCCCTGGAGTCGCTCGGCATCTCGCTGGAGGCGGTGCGCGCCCAGGTCCAGGAGATCATCGGCGAGGGTCAGCAGGCCCCGTCGGGGCACATCCCGTTCACGCCGCGGGCCAAGAAGGTCCTCGAGCTGTCGCTGCGCGAGGCGCTGCAGCTCGGCCACAACTACATCGGCACCGAGCACATCCTGCTCGGCCTGATCCGTGAGGGCGAGGGCGTCGCCGCCCAGGTCCTCAACAAGCTCGGCGCGGACCTCAATCGGGTCCGCCAGCAGGTCATCCAGCTCGTCTCCGGCTACCAGGGCAAGGAGCCCGTGGCGTCGGGCGGCCCCGCCGAGGGGCAGCCGTCGGGGTCGGCCGTGCTCGACCAGTTCGGCCGCAACCTCACGCAGGCGGCCCGCGACGGCAAGCTCGACCCGGTCATCGGCCGGGCCAAGGAGATCGAGCGGGTCATGCAGGTGCTCTCGCGCCGCACCAAGAACAACCCGGTGCTGATCGGCGAGCCGGGCGTCGGCAAGACGGCCGTCGTCGAGGGTCTCGCGCAGGACATCGTGCGCGGCGACGTGCCGGAGACGCTCAAGGACAAGCAGCTGTACACGCTGGACCTCGGCGCCCTGGTCGCCGGCTCCCGGTACCGCGGCGACTTCGAGGAGCGCCTGAAGAAGGTGCTCAAGGAGATCCGCACGCGCGGCGACATCATCCTGTTCATCGACGAGATCCACACCCTCGTCGGGGCCGGTGCCGCCGAGGGCGCGATCGACGCGGCCAGCATCCTCAAGCCGATGCTGGCCCGCGGCGAGCTGCAGACCATCGGCGCGACCACGCTCGACGAGTACCGCAAGTACGTCGAGAAGGACCCGGCCCTGGAGCGTCGCTTCCAGCCGATCCAGGTCTCCGAGCCGAACCTGCAGCACGCGATCGAGATCCTCAAGGGCCTGCGCGACCGCTACGAGGCGCACCACCGCGTCTCGATCACGGACGCCGCCCTGGTGGCCGCCGCGACGCTGGCCGACCGGTACGTCAACGACCGGTACCTGCCGGACAAGGCGATCGACCTGGTCGACGAGGCGGGCGCGCGCCTGCGCATCCGCCGCATGACGGCCCCGCCGGAGCTGCGCGAGCTGGACGAGGAGATCGCCAACACGCGCCGCGACAAGGAGTCGGCGATCGACGAGCAGGACTTCGAGAAGGCCGCGCGCCTGCGCGACCAGGAGAAGCAGCTCGGCCTCAAGCGCGCCGAGAAGGAGAAGGCCTGGAAGAACGGCGACCTGGACGCCGTCGCCGAGGTCGACGAGGAGCTCATCGCCGAGGTGCTGGCCAACGCCACGGGCATCCCGGTGTTCAAGCTCACCGAGGAGGAGTCGAGCCGGCTGCTGCGCATGGAGGACGAGCTGCACAAGCGCGTCGTCGGCCAGGAGCAGGCCATCAAGGCGCTCTCGCAGGCGATCCGTCGCACGCGTGCGGGCCTCAAGGACCCCAAGCGCCCCGGCGGCTCGTTCATCTTCGCCGGCCCCACCGGCGTCGGGAAGACCGAGCTGGCCAAGGCCCTCGCCGAGTTCCTCTTCGGGGACGAGGACGCGCTGATCCAGCTCGACATGTCGGAGTTCTCGGAGAAGCACACCGTCTCGCGGCTGTTCGGCTCGCCCCCCGGCTACGTCGGGTACGACGAGGGCGGCCAGCTCACCGAGAAGGTGCGTCGTCGGCCGTTCTCGGTGGTCCTGTTCGACGAGGTCGAGAAGGCCCACCCGGACATCTTCAACTCGCTGCTGCAGATCCTCGAGGACGGTCGCCTGACCGACTCGCAGGGCCGCGTGGTCGACTTCAAGAACACCGTGATCATCATGACCACGAACCTCGGCACCCGGGACATCGCCAAGGGCGTCCAGACCGGCTTCCAGGCCGGCGGCGACCTGTCGACGTCGTACGAGCGCATGAAGGCCAAGGTCAACGACGAGCTCAAGACGCACTTCCGTCCCGAGTTCCTCAACCGCGTCGACGACACGGTCGTCTTCCCGCAGCTGTCGCAGCCGGAGATCTTCGCGATCGTCGACCTGATGATCGCCAAGCTCGACAAGCGTCTGCGCGACAAGGACATGGCGATCGAGCTCACCCCGGCGGCCAAGAAGCTGCTGTCGGAGAAGGGCTACGACCCGGTCCTGGGCGCCCGGCCGCTGCGCCGTGCGATCCAGCGGGAGATCGAGGACGCGCTGTCCGAGAAGATCCTGTTCGGCGACCTGCGCGGCGGCCAGCTCGTCGTCGTGGACGCCGAGGGCGAGGGCATCCTCGGGGAGTTCACGTTCCGCGGTGTCGAGCGTGCCGTGACGCCCAAGGAGCCGGTCGGTGTCGGCGCCTCGTCGGGCACGCCCGGCTCGGGCGCGGACGTCCCGCCGGCCCCGCCCGCCGCGCACCGCGGCGATGGCGGCACGGGCCTGTCGCCCGCCTGACGCACCGCACCACCGACGGCCCCGGCCCCCGCGAGGGGACCGGGGCCGTCGCCGTCCCGGCCGGGCGCAAGGACAGCGCGGCCCGCGACACGATGAGGGCATGAGGACGTCGCCACGACCGGCCCGCGCCGCTGCCCCCGCCCTGCTGGTGCCGACCGTGCTCGTGCTCTCCGGCTGCGCGGGGGCGCTGGGGCCGGGCGCCGCACCGGCCGCTGATGTCGTGGACGCCGCCGACTGCGCCGTGCGGGCGACGCTCGACGGCTACGGCATGGGCCCGGGCGACGGTGGCCTGCCGCCGGGGCCGCAGGCCGGTGCCGTCCCGGACGACTTCGAGCCGGTGGCGGCGGTCGAGTGCCGCCCGTCCGCTGCGGTCGTCGAGCAGCCGGCCCCCGCTCCGGCCCCGACCGCACCGGGGGAGGCGGGCACGGCGACGCCGGACGGCGGGGGCACGACGGATCCCGAGCCGGGCGTGACGATCGACGTCGTGCGCCTCGACGGCGACCTGGGGCCGTTGCTCGACCAGCTCCGTCGGCCGGGCGAGAGGGCGTGGCCCGGCCAGGCGTGCGTGGCGATGTTCGAGTACCAGCCGCAGCTCTACCTCGTCGACGCCGACGGTCGCGCGGTGCGCGTGCAGTGGCCGACCGACGGCTGCGGGTTCCTCTTCAACGGTGCTTGGGAGTCGCTCGCCGGGCTCCGGGAGACGACGACGGAGACCCTCACGATCCCCTGACCGTTGGGGTGTCCGCGGCGGCGGCGAGGCGGGCGAGCTGGCTGCGCAGGTGGGCGAGGCCGTCGTCGTCGAGCGCCTGCCCCCAGGTGGCGGTGCCCTGGTGCAGCACGCCGGCTGCGGCGTGGCACAGGTCGGCGCCGCGGGGTGTGAGCCGGACGATGCTCGCGCGCGCGTCGGCGGGGTCGGCGGCGGTGGTGACGTACCCGCCCGCGACGAGGTCGCGCACGCTCGCGGCGACGGCCTGCCGGGTGGTGCCGGTGCGGCGGGCGAGCTCGGCCATGTGGGTGCCGTCCTCGTCGAGCTGGGCGACCACCGCGGCGTGGGACGGGCGCACGTCGTCGTACCCGCGCGCGTGCAGCTCGACGAGGACGGCGCCGGTCACGGCGCGGGACGCGTGCAGCAGCAGGCGCCCCACGTCGTCGGCGGACGCCTCGGCGAGCGCGCGCAGGGCCTGGCCGACGTCCATCGGGTACCTCCGTGGTCCGGGCGCTCTCGACGCCGATGAGCAATGCGGTTGACGATCTAGGCAATGTGGTTGACGATATGAGCAATCGGGTTGCCCACTGTAGACCCGCCGACGTCAGGAGAGCTCCGTGGACCAGACCCTCACCGACGCACCGATGCCCGACCTCGCCCTCCAGGCGCCCGACGGCGGCACGGGCACCCTGCACGCGCTGCGCGGCGGGCAGGGCGCGGTCGTGTACTTCCACCGTTCCGCCGGCTGCCCGGTCTGCGCGTCGCACGCCCGGGCGCTCGTCGCGATGCGGGACGCCGGCGAGCTCGGCGACCGGGCGCTCGTGCTGGTCGTGCCGGGCGGCCCGGAGGAGGCGGCGGTCGTGGCCCGCCGGCACCCGGGCGCACCCGCCGTGCGGGCCAGCGGCACCGCGCACGCCGAGGTCGGGCTCGGCACCTTCCTCGCGCTGCAGCACAGCGGCGTCTTCCTGGTCGAGGCCGACGGCACGGTCGCGTACCGGCGCGGCGCGGCCGTCCCGCTGCGCAGCTTCGACGAGGCCGAGCTGCGTGCCGCGCTCCGGGCGTCCGACGGGCGGGCATGAGAGGCCCGTGGCAGGGCCATGAGAGTTGCGTGAGGTGAATCCCTTCATCGTTGTCAGGCACGGGTGCGCGCCGCCACCCTGAGGCGTCCCACCCCCTCGCGGAAGGTGCACCCGTGCCTGCACAGCCCACCCCGTCACGCGGACGACGCCGTCCGTCGTGGCGCGCCGGCCTCGTCGCGCTCGCGCTGACGGCCGCCGGTCTCGTCGTCCCGACCACCGCCGCGCACGCGGCCGACCTGCCCGCGGCCGGCGGCACGTACGTGCTGCGCTCGGTGGCGTCGGACAGGTGCCTCGAGGTCGCCGGCGGCTCGACCGCGTCGGGCGCCCTGCTGGTCTCGGCGAGCTGCGTCACCGGTGCCGCCCGCCAGCAGTGGCGGCTCGAGGCGCAGGGCAGCGCGGTGCGGATGGTCAACGTCGCGTCGAAGGCCTGCGCGGACGTGCCCGGCAGCACCACGACGTCGGGCGTCCAGCTCGTGCAGTGGGCGTGCGGCACGTCCAAGGCCAACCAGGCGTGGGGCTTCTCGGCCTCCGCCAACGCGACCGGCAAGGTCCGGATCGCCAGCCGGCTCACCGGGCGGTGCGTCTCGGTGAAGGACGGCTCGACCACCTCGGGCGCGGCCGTGCAGCAGGAGACCTGCTCCGACGTCGCCCGCATGCAGTGGACCGCGACGGCCGTCGCGCCGGCGACGACGCAGAAGCCGACCGTCGCCACCGACGGCACCGGCACGTACCGGACCGTCCAGGCGGCGATCGACGCGGCGCCGTCGAACAGCTCGACCCGCACGGTCATCACCGTCGCCCCCGGCACGTACCGCGGTGTCGTGACCGTGCCGAGCACCAAGACCAACGTGACGCTGCGCGGCCTCGGGGCCTCGCCCGCGGACGTGCGCATCGTCTACGGCAACTCCGCCACGACGCACGGCACGTTCAACAGCGCCACCGCGTTCCTCGACGGCAAGGGCGTCGAGGTCGAGAACCTGACGATCGCGAACGACTACGTCGAGACCACCAGCACCGTGGGGCAGCAGGCCGTGGCGCTGCACCTCAAGGCCGACCGGGCCGTGCTGCGCAACGTGCGGCTGCTGGGCGACCAGGACACGCTCCTGGTCAACGAGACGGCGCGCACCTACGTGGTGGACTCCTACGTCGAGGGCACCGTGGACTTCATCTTCGGCGGCGGTGTCGCGGTGTTCCACCGCACGACCGTGAACTCCAAGCGCTCCACGGGCGGCCCGATCACGGCGGCGTCGACGCCCGCGACGCGCGCGTACGGCTTCCTCTTCTACCAGTCGACGATCACCGGGGCGGCGACGAACGCGTCGACGCTCGGGCGGCCGTGGCGCCCGGACGCGCAGGTGCTGTTCCGGGAGTCCACGCTGGGCGGCACGATCCGCACGGCCCAGCCGTGGACCGACATGTCGGGGAACGTGTGGCAGAACGCGCGCTTCACCGAGTACAAGAACACCGGCCCGGGTGCCGGCACGGGCGCCAACCGTCCGCAGCTCGCGGCCGCGAACGCGGCGCGCTACACGCCGCAGGCGTACCTGGCCGGCAGCGACGGCTGGAACCCGGTGGGCTGAGCCGCGTCCCCGGCGTGGGCCGGGGCGGCCCGTGACGCGCCGCCGGTGACCTCGGGCACCGGCGGCGTCGTCATGCCAGGTCGGCGACGGTCCACCACGCGTCGGGCGAGCGGGCGTCGACCAGGCGCGGCGCGAGGCGCCCGGGATGCCGCACGGGCACGGGGACGACCCGGCGGGGTCGGACCGCGCCGAGAGCCCGCCCGGAGCCGTCGTCGACGAGGCGGACACGGTCGCCCTCGCGCCAGGGCCCGCCGCCGTCGACCTCGAGGCGCCAGGTGGCGGGCGCGTCGGCGTGCAGGCGGACCTGGCCCCCGGTCCCGGCCACGAGCGCGCGCCCCGTCGTCGCGTGCCGCACGTGGACCGGGCCGTCGCCGGTCGCCGCGTCGACCTGCCAGCGGTCGCCGCCGGTGAGCCGGACGTCGAGGACGGCGGCGTCGGGGGCGTTGTGGCCCGCACCGTGGGCCGTGCGGCTCGACCGGGTGCTCGCCGCGCGCAGCGCCCGTCCGCTCGTCACGTGCAGCAGCCCCACCGGTCCGTCGACGCGGCGGGACGCGTGCCGGGACGGGGTCGGCACGGGCGGTGGCGGGTGCGGCGCCCACCGGTGCACGAAGAACCCGCGCCACCGCGCGCCGTTCGACGCCTGCCAGCCCTGCGGCGTCTCGTCCAGCTCGACCTCGCGGCCGGGGGAGTTGCTGTCCGCGAGGAGCAGCACGGTGCGCCCGTGGCGGCGCAGGTGGCCGTAGGTGACGACCTGGTGGTTGTCGCCGGCCCGCACGGGGCTGCGGGCGGAGACGAGGCCGAGGACGACGGGCCGGCCGGCGTCGAGCATCGCGACGGCGCGGTCGAGCTCGTGCCGGGTCCGGCGGCGGACGCCGGCGACCGGGCCGAGGTCCGTGTCGGGCAGCGCCGACCAGGTGAGGAAGCGCACGGCGGAGGGCGTGGCGAAGGAGTCGAGCTGGCGGGTCAGCACCGCGTCGGCGAGCAGGTGGCCGTCGGGCGGGACGTGCGCGGGGGCGAAGAGTCGGGCGTCCCAGCGGGGGACGGGCACGTCGGCGGTGCGGTGGTCGAGCACGACGGCGCTGATGCCGCCGCAGCGCCCGGCGGTACGGACGGCACGATCTCCGGGCAGGTCGAGGACCGTGTTGGTGAACCGGTTGGCGAACCCGAGGTCGGCGGACCGCGGGTCGAGCAGCCGGCGTGCGGTCCCGTCGCCCATCGCGCACCCCCGTCCGCCACCTTCCCACCGGCGGGTGCCTCATGCACCCGGACGTCCACCCGGTCTCCGGCGAGCGTTTTCCCGAAACTCTCGACGCGGGCGACGTGCGTCCGGTAGGAATGTCAGAGCCGCACGGTCCCGGCGTCATGAATCGATTCACACCCGATGTCGGGGACGGGACCGCCGGTGCGCCCTGCGGCGCGTACGCCTCAACGACGAGACGACGAAGGTGACCATGAGCCGATCCCACCCGGCCGCCCGTGCGGCCCTGCGCGCACCCGCCCCCGCGGCGGTGCTCGCCCTGCTCGTCGCCGGACTGGCCCCCGCGGCCGCCGCCGACGAGCCCACCACCTGGAGCTACGACCTCGGGACCGCCACCAGCGCGGTCGCCGACGGTCACACCCAGGTCACCGAGAGCACCCGCTACGACGCGGCCACCGGCTTCGGCCTGCAGCCCGCCGACGGCGTCACCCTCGCCTCGCGCGACCGGGGCGGCGACGACGCCCGGGGCAAGGACTTCGTGCTCGGCACCGGCTTCGCGTTCCTCCTCGACGTGCCCGACGGCACGTACGACGTGACCGTGTGGTCGGGCGACACGCTCGCCGGCACGAGCAGCACGCGCACCAACGTCACGCTGGAGGGGACGGCAGCCGGCAGCCTGGCCACGCGGCAGGCCGTCGTCAGCGAGACCTGGCGCACCACCGTCGCGGACGGGCAGCTCACCGTCGGCTTCACGGGCTCCGGCGTCGGGGCCTACGTCAACGCCCTCGTCGTCACCGCCGTCGCGCCCGACCCGGACGAGGAGCCCACGCCCGACCCGACCGCGGAGCCCACGGCCGAGCCCACCGCGGAGCCGACCCCCGAGCCGACCACCGAGCCCACCACGGAGCCCACCACCGACCCCGAGCCCGTCGGCTCCCTGCCCGCCCCGCAGTCCGTGCGCATGGCGCGCGTCGTGCCCGGTGCGGTCTCGCTGCGCTGGAACGAGGTCGCCGGCGCCACCGGCTACGTCGTCGAGCGCGCCGACGCCGTCGACGGCGACTGGGAGCAGGTCGCCCGCCTCACGGGCCGCGACGTGTTCACCACCGACGCGGACGTCGACACGACCGTGCCGCACTTCTACCGCGTGCGCACCACGGCCACCGACGGCGACTCCGCCCCGTCGGCCCCGACCGTGAGCAGCCTCGCCGGCGAGGGCACCGCACCCACGCTGCCCGACAGCGGTGTGCTGACCTTCGACCTCGGGTCCGGCGCGCTCGCACCCGGGGCGCTGCGCCTCGACGCGACCAGCGCCTACGACGCCGAGCACCGCTACGGCTTCGTCGACGTCGACCAGGTCACCGCCACCGACCGGGGCGGCGACGACGCCGTGCGCTCCGACTTCGTCACCGTCGGCGACACCGAGCTCGTCGTCGACCTGCCGAACGGCGACTACACCGTCGGCCTCATCGCGGGCGACGCGACCGAGGGCACCGACATCTCGCTGACCGCCGAGCAGATGGTCAAGGTCCAGCAGACCGCGCGCACCGCGGGCCAGTACCTGGAGATGCAGCTCGAGATCGCGCTCGTCGACGGCCAGCTCAACCTCGAGCTCGGCGGCACCGCGCCCAAGCTCAACCAGCTCGTCATCACGAAGAAGTCCGACCGCGGCGCAGGCGCCGAGCCGACCGTGTGGATCACGGGCGACTCCACCGTGCAGACGTACACGGCCGACTACGTGCCGCAGGCCGGCTGGGGCCAGATGGTCGAGCGGTTCCTCAGCGACGACGTCACGGTCGAGAACAAGGCCATCGGGGGTCGGTCGTCGAAGAACTTCATCAGCCAGGGACGCCTCGACGAGGTGCTGCGGCAGATCCGGCCCGGCGACTACCTGTTCGTGCAGTTCGGCCACAACGACAACTCCTACGGCGTGGACGACCGGTACGCGGCCCCGGCCGACTACCGCAACTACCTGCGCACCTTCGTCGAGGGCGCCACGCAGCGCGGCGCCACGCCGGTGCTGGTGACGCCCGTCTCGCGGCGGTCGTTCGACGCCACGACCGGGAAGTTCAACGTCTCGTTCCCGGACTACGTGCAGCAGGCGAGCGCGCTCGCGGCCGAGACAGGCACGCCGCTGGTCGACCTGTCGGCGTCGAGCCGGGCCTACCTCGACGAGATCGGCCCCGAGGCTGCGAAGAGCGTCTTCCTGCACGTGCCGGCCGGGGTGTACGCCAACCGTCCGAACGGCACGGTCGACGACACGCACTTCCAGGAGTACGGCGCGATCCAGCTCGCCCGCCTCGTGGCCACGGACGTCCGTGCGCTCGACGTGCCGCTCGCGGACGAGGTCGTCGACGTCGAGCCGCCGGCCGACGTGCCGGCCCGCCCGACGGACCTGGTGGCCGGCAGCGTCTCCAACGCCGGTGCGCAGCTGACGTGGGCCCCGGTCGACGGTGCCGACGTCTACAAGGTGTTCCGCAAGGACGCGTCCGCCGGCGACGACGGCTGGGCGCTCGTCACGACGTCGACGATCCCGCAGGCCGCCGTCACGGGCCTGACGGAGGGCGCGTCGTACGACCTGCGCGTCGTGGCGGTCAACGGCCGCGGCGACTCCGAGCCGTCCGAGGCGGTGCGCGTCACCACCCGGGCCGCGCTGTTCCGGTTCGACGTGCAGATCGCCGGTGCGCCGGTGATGCCCGGGTACACGGAGGTCAACCAGAACAGCCGGTACACGCCCGAGCAGGGCTGGGGCTGGCTCGACCCGACGGGGATCGGCGGCCGGGACCGCGGCGTGAACTTCACGACCCCGCCGAACGCCCTCCAGCGCGACTTCCTGCTGCCGGGGCCGACGCACCAGTTCGTCGTCGACGTCCCGCCGGGCACGTACGCGGTGAAGACGTACAACGGCGACTGGATCGGCACCAGCCGGTCCAACGTGCAGATCGAGGGCAAGGACTACGGCGCCTCGAACGCCGGGGCGGGCGGGGTCTCGGAGAAGGTCAGCCAGCCCGTGCCGGTCACCGACGGGCAGCTCACGCTCGTCATGACGGGCTCGTCGTCGCGGCTCAACGGCATCGAGATCACGCCGCTGCTGCTCGCGCCGACCGACCTGACCCTCGCGGACGTGCGGATCGACGGCGCCGACGTCGAGGTCGAGCTCGCGTGGACGGGCACGGACGACGCCGCGGGCTACCGGGTGTACCGGCAGGCCGCGGGCCAGGGCGCGCCGGTCGCGCTCGGCGACGTCGACGGCACGTCGTACGTCGACACCACCGCCGACGTCGGCCTGACGTACTCCTACCACGTGGTCGCGCTCGACCCCTCGGGCGTCGAGTCCGTGCCCACCGACGCCCTGGAGGTCGTCACGGCCGACGCGGACGTCCCGGTGACCGACGCGCCCACGGGCGTCGAGGTCGTCACGACCGAGAAGAACCTCGTCGAGCTCGCGTGGCAGCCGGTCGACGGCGCGCTGTTCTACCACGTGTACCGCAGCGAGACCCTCGGCGGGCCGTACGTGCTGGTCGGCCGGGCGCCCGACGCTGCGTACGCCGACACCGACGTGCTGACCACGATCGCGTACCACTACCAGGTGGCCGCGGTGAACGCGGGCGGGGTGTCCGCCCGGTCGGCGACCACGTCGTCCGAGGCGGTCACGACGCTGGTCCGCCAGGCCGAGCGCCTCGACCGGTCGCCTGTCGCGGTGGCCACGGACGGCGGGGTGTACGTGGGCTGGCGGATGCTGGGCCTGGACCCCGACACGATCGCGTTCCACGTGTACCGCGACGGCGAGCGGATCACCGACGAGCCCGTCACGGGCTCGACCAACGTGCTCGACGCCGACGGCACCGCGGACGCGACCTACCGCATCAGCTCCGTGGTGTCCGGGATCGAGAGCTGGGTCACCGGCGACGTCGAGGTCTGGGACGCCCAGCACCTCGACGTGCCGCTCGACAAGCCGGCGGACGCGTACACCAAGGACGGTCAGCCCTACACGTACCGGGCCGGTGACGCGAGCGTCGGCGACCTCGACGGCGACGGGCAGTACGAGATCGTCCTCAAGTGGGACCCGTCCAACGCGAAGGACAACTCGCAGGGCGGGTACACCGGCACGGTCTACGTCGACGCGTACGAGCTCGACGGCACGCGGCTGTGGCGCATCGACATGGGCCGCAACATCCGCGCCGGCGCGCACTACACGCAGCTCCAGGTGTACGACCTGGACGGCGACGGCCGCGCCGAGGTCACCATGAAGACCGCGGACGGCACGGTCGACGGCGCGGGCACGGTGATCGGCGACGCGCGCGCCGACCACCGCAACTCCGGCGGCTACGTGCTGACCGGGCCGGAGTACCTCACGGTGTTCGCCGGGGCGACCGGCGCGGCCCTCGACACGGTGGACTACACCCCGCCGCGCGGGGACGTCGGCGCATGGGGCGACACCTACGGCAACCGGGTCGACCGGTTCCTGGCGGGCGTCGCATACCTCGACGGGGAGCACCCGTCGGTGGTCTTCTCGCGCGGCTACTACACCCGCACCGTCCTGGCGGCGTACGACTTCGACGGAGACGCGCTGAGCCTGCGGTGGGTGTTCGACTCCGACGAGGTCGGCGACGACTACGCCCACCAGGGCAACCACCAGATGTCCGTGGCGGACGTCGACGGCGACCAGAAGGACGAGATCGTCTTCGGCTCCATGACGGTCGACGACGACGGCGGGCCACTGTACTCGACCGGGCTCGGGCACGGCGACGCGCTGCACGTGTCCGACCTGGACCCGTCCCGCGAGGGGCTGGAGGTGTTCGCGGTGCACGAGGGCCCGGGCGCCAACGGCGGGATCATCGCCTCGTTCCGTGACGCGGCCACGGGGGAGATCCTGTGGAAGGTCGACGGGACGAAGGACACCGGCCGCGGCGCCTCGGCCGACGTCGACCCGAGGTTCCCCGGCGCCGAGGCGTGGAACATCTCCGACGGCGGGGCGTGGAACGCCCGCTCCGGCACGATGACCGCGGCGTCCGGCGAGCGCATCGGCGACGCGATCCCCGCGGCGAACTTCGTCACCTGGTGGGACGGCGACCTCCTGCGCGAGATCACCGACCACGCGTGGACCGACGCGACCCGCACGGGCGTGCCGACCATCTCCAAGTGGGACTGGGAGGCGCAGCAGGAGGTCGAGCTGTACCGGGCCACCGGCACGCTCACGGTCAACGACACCAAGGGCAACCCGTCGCTCCAGGCGGACCTCTTCGGGGACTGGCGCGAGGAGATCGTCACGCGCCTGGACGACTCGTCGGCCCTGCGCATCGCCACGACCGTGGACCTCACCGACCACCGGCTGCGCACGCTGCAGTCCGACCCGGTGTACCGCCTCGGCGTCGCGTGGCAGAACACGTCGTACAACCAGCCGCCGCACACGTCGTACTTCCTCGGCGAGGGCATGCAGGCGCCGGCCGCACCGTCGATCGCGTACACGGGCACCGACCCGGGCCCGGGCGAGCGCGTGCCCGGCCCTGCCACGGCGGCCCCCGGCAGGGCCCAGCTGTCGCACGACAACGGGGACGGCGACGGCAGCTACGACGTCGCGGTGAACCTCTGGTGGGGCCAGAACGCCCAGCGGGTGGTGCTGCTCGAGGACGGCGAGGAGGTCGCGGCGCAGGACGTCGTGGACGCCACGCCGAACGCCCAGCAGGTCACGTTCGGCATCGACGGCCGCCGCGACGGCACCTACGTCTACACCGCGGTGCTGACCAACCAGCACGGGTCGACGACGACGCGCGAGCTGCGGGTGGTGGTCGACCAGGCCGCTCCGGGCCGGCCGGTCCTCTCGCACGACAACTGGGACCGTGACGGGGACTACACGGTGACGATGAACATGTGGTGGGGCACCAACGCCACCGTGTACCGCCTCTACGAGGACGGTGAGCTCGTCGACACCCAGGCCCTGGAGCCGGACGGCCGCAACGCCCAGCGGGCGACGACCCCGCTGGAGGGCCGCGCCCCCGGCGTGCACGTGTACCGCGCCGAGCTGGAGAACGCGGCCGGCACGACGTCGAGCCGGGAGATCCGCGTGACGGTCCGCTGACCGCACCCCCACGACGAGGCCCAGGGGCACCACCCCTGGGCCTCGCCATGTCCGGCCTCCCGCCAGCCCCCGAAGTCGGCGCGGACACGGCCTCGGCGCGGAGTGAACGGGACCTGGCTCGCGGTCCTGAGCCCCGGGGCGCGAGCAGGAGCCCGTTCGTCGGCAGGTGTGCGAGCCTGTCGGGCGGCTGGTCAGGGGTGGTGGAGGGAGCGGCGTGATCTTTCAGGACGCGTACGAGGCGGCGCAGGTGTTCCTCGACGCCACCGTTCGGCTGCGCCACGCCCAGGAGGTGGTCGTCATGGGGTGCGAGCGGCTCCCCGGGGCGTGGGTGTTCGGGTACAACACCCGGCGCTGGGCCGAGACCGGTGACGTCATGGCCTCGCTCGTGGGCAACGGGCCGGTGGTGGTGCCGCTCGACGGGGGGCCGCCGTACCTCGCGGGGTCGGCGACGCCGGTGGCCGACCAGCGGCGGGAGGGGTGACCGCGCGGGCGGCCGGCCGACGACGTGCGAGAGGCCCGGCCAGGTGGCCGGGCCTCTCGTCGAGCGGGGTGGTGCAGGGGGTGCGGGTCAGCCGATGGCGGACTCGACCTCGGAGACGAACTGCTCGGCGGCCTCCTGCGGGGTGAGGCGGGCGAAGAGCACCTCGGTGGTCATGCGGGCGATGATCTCGGCGACCGAGCCGGCGCCGACGGGCGGGACCGCGGGGCCGTCGACGATCTCGTCCTCGAGGTCGGTGAGGAACTCGGCGGCCTTCTTGTCGGTGTCCTCGAACTTGTCCTGCACGGCGGCGCGGACCTCGGTGTTGGCGGGCAGGCCGCGGTCGGAGAGCAGGATCTCGCCGGCCGCCGGGTCGTTGACGAGGAAGTCGACGAGCAGGGCCGCGGCCTCGGGGTGCTCGGACTGCTGCGAGACCGAGTAGTACATGGCCGGCTTGAAGTACATGCCGGTGCGGTCGAACTCCGACTCGCCGGGCACGCGCAGCAGCTCCAGGTCGCGGCCCGAGGCGCTGGTGATGGCGGTCAGCTGGTTGGACCAGAACCACGCCATCGCGCCCTTGTTGGTGCCGATCAGGGACTGCTCGGGGCCCGCGGCGTTGACCTCGACCGTGGTCGCGGCGTCGGGGGTGCCGCCGCCGGCCTGCAGGTCGAGGGAGTGCTGCCACCACTGCGCCAGCGTCGCGGTGTCGAAGCCGAGCTCGCCGTCGGCGGTGTACAGGGACTGGCCCTGCTGGCGGGCGAAGATCGAGAACCCGGGCTCGTTGAAGCCGTAGTCCTGGGCGCCGCGGATGGCCCCGCCGCTGTTGGTCGAGATCTGGTTGGCGATGTCGACGTAGTCCTGCCACGTCCACGTCGTGTCGTCGGGCATCTCGACGCCCGCGTCGGCGAACGCCTGCGGGTCGGCGACGACGGCGTACACGTTGACGCCGGTGGCCAGGCCGTACAGGGAGTCGTCGAGGGTGCCGGAGGTGAGGATGTTCTCGTCGATCAGCGACGTGTCGATGTCGAGCTCGGACAGGTCGGCCAGCACGCCGCGCGACGCGTAGTCGGCGAGGTACCGCTCCTCCTGGGTGATGACGTCGGGGGCGTCACCGCCGGCCACCGAGACGGACAGCTTGTCGAAGTAGCTGTCCCAGTCGGTGTAGTCGGGCACGACCGTGATGTTCGGGTGCTTGGCCTCGAACGCGTCGATGACCTCCTGCGTGAGCTCGTGACGGGTGTCCGAGCCCCACCAGGACCAGCGGATCTCGACGGGGGCGTCCGGGTCGACGGTCTCGTCGGCTCCGCCGCTGCTGCCCGAGCAGGCGGTCAGGGCGAGGGCGCCCGCCGCGAGGAGCGCTGCCGCGCGCAGGGGTGCCGCGGAGCGCGGGCGGCGGGGGTGAGGGGTGCGCATGTCTCTCCTTGGGGTGATCAGGACGACGTTGTCTTCTCACGTGCAGAAGGTGGAGCGGGGTGCTACTTGATGCCGGTCGTGGCGATGCCCTTGACCAGGTACTTCTGGCCGAACAGGAAGGCCAGGAAGACGGGGATGATCGAGACGATGGACATGGCGAACATCGGCCCCCACGAGCTCTGGCCCGTGGAGTCGAGGAACGTGCGCAGCGCGACGGGCGCGGTGTACATGTCGGGCCGGGTGAGGAAGATCAGCTGGCTGAAGAAGTCGTTCCACGTCCAGATGAACGTGAAGATCGCGGTGGTGGCGAGGGCCGGGGTGGCCAGCGGCAGCATGATCCGCAGGTAGATGCGCCCGTGGCCGCAGCCGTCGAGGCGCGCGGCCTCGTCGAGCTCGCGGGGGATGCCGCGGAAGAACTGCACCATGAGGAACACGAAGAACGCGTCGGTGGCGAGGAGCTTGGGCACGATCAGCGGCAGGAACGTGTTGATCCATCCGAGCTGGGAGAACAGCACGTACTGCGGGACGATCAGCACGTGGATCGGCAGCATGATCGACATCAGCATGATCGAGAACCACAGGCGCCGGCCCCGGAACTCCAGGCGGGCGAACGCGTACGCGGCCATCGAGCACGCGATCAGGTTCCCGACGAGGGCCCCGAGCACGATGATCGCCGAGTTCGTCATGTACGTGCCGAAGGAGTGCGGCAGCGCGTTCCAGCCCTCGGTGTAGTTCGTCATGTCGATCTGCGTCGGGATGATCGACACGTCGCGGAAGATCAGCTCGGTCGGCTTGAACGAGCTCACGAGGAGCCAGATCAGCGGGTAGAGCATCAGCACGGCCAGGGCGCTGAGGCCGATGTGCTTGCTGACCGACCGGATCCGCTCGGGCCAGGGGTTGCGCTGCGGGCGCGGGGGCTGGGCGTCGGCGAGCGCCCGGGTGCGGGCGGCGAGGTCGGCGGGGCCGACGGCGCGGTGGGCGGTGGTGGCGGGATCGGTGCGCACGTGGACCTCAGTCATCGTAGAAGACCCAGAACTTCGAGGTGAGGAAGTTGATCGCGGTCAGCGCCGCGACGATCAGCACGAGCAGCCAGGCCAGCGCCGACGCGTAGCCCATGTCGTAGTCGGTGAACCCCTTCTGGTAGAGGTACAGCGTGTAGAACATGGTCGAGTCCGCCGGTCCGCCGGTGCCACCGGAGACGACGAAGGCCTGCGTGAACGACTGGAACGCGCCGATGACCTGCAGCACGAGGTTGAAGAAGAGGATCGGCGTGAGCAGCGGCAGCGTGATGTGGAAGAACTGCCGGACCCGGCCGGCGCCGTCGATCGACGCGGCCTCGTAGTACATCTCGGGGATCTGCCGCAGGCCGGCGAGGAAGATGATCATCGGCGAGCCGAACGTCCACACGTGCAGGATCACCAGGGTCCACAGCGCGGTGTCGGGGTCGGAGACCCAGCCGCGGCCCTCGATGCCGAACAGCCCGAGGAACGCGTTGACCAGGCCCTCGACGCCGAAGAGCTGGCGCCACAGGATCGCGATGGCCACCGAGCCGCCGAGCAGCGACGGCAGGTAGAAGATCGACCGGTAGAACGCCAGGCCGCGCATGCCGCGGTCGAGCAGCATGGCCAGCCCCAGCGCGGCGGCGAGCTGCAGCGGGACGCCGGTGACCATGTACGTGAAGGTCACGCGCAGCGCGTTGTGCAGGCGCGCGTCCTCGATCAGCCGGGCGAAGTTCTCCAGGCCGACCCACTGCGGCGGGGCCAGCAGCGAGTAGTCGGTGAACGCCAGGTACGCCGAGGCCAGCATGGGCCCGATGGTGATGACGGCGAGCCCCAGGAACCACGGGGCGAGGAACACGGCCGCTGCCTTGCCGTCCCCGCGCCGCAAGGGGCTGCGCGCGGACGAGCCTGACGGGCCGGAGCGCGTCGTGCGACGCAGCTCGGACACCACGGACATCGTCGATCACCTCTTCGTGCTCGGCGTGCCCCGCGCGTCGTCGCACGGGGCTGCAAGGAGAACTGGACAAGAAACCGGTTCCCGCCGGCTGACGCTAGCACGTGGTGGGGTCCGTGGGAACCGGTTTCTGATGGTGTACTGTCCCCAGCGGAGCGGGACGGGCGCCGGCACGACGACGTGCGGCCTGAAGGCCCGCCGGACCACGCAGGAGGCACGCAGGTTGTCCCACCAACGGCCCCAGCACCCCGGAACCGCGGCGCTCGACGCCGCGCTCGCGGCCCCTGCCGGCACCACCCCCGACGCCGGCACCACGACCGCCCTGCGCCCCGCGCCCGTCGACCGCCCGGCGCCCGCCGAGCGGCCCGAGCGCACCCGCCCGCGACGGACCACGGCCACGATCGCCGAGGTCGCCGACGCGGCGGGCGTCTCGCGCGCCACCGTCTCGCGCGTCATGAACGGGCGCGACACCGTCGACGCCGACCTGGCCGCCCGCGTCCGCGAGGCCGCCGACCGCCTGGCGTACCGGCCCAGCAACGTGGCCCGCAGCCTGTCGCTCGGCCGCACCGAGACCGTCGCCGTGGTCGTCCCCGACCTGGCCAACCCGATGTTCCAGCAGGTGCTGCGCGGCGTCGCCGCCGCCGCGGGCGACGCCGGGTACCGCGTGCTCGTGGCCGACACCGCCGAGCACGTCGACGACGAGCAGACCGTCGTGCTCGACGCCCGCCTGCGCTGCGACGCGATCGTGCTGGTCAGCCCCCGCATGCCCGAGCGCGCCCTGCGTGCCCTGCTGCCCCAGCTGCGCCCCGCCGTGCTCGTCAACCGCGCCCCCGACGGTGCGACCCCGACGCTCGAGATCGACTACGCCGACGGCGTCGCGCAGATCGTCGACCACCTCGTGGGCCTCGGGCACCGGCACCTGCTGTACCTGGCGGGCCCGCCCGAGAGCGCCTCGCACCGGCGCCGGCTCGAGGCGCTGCGCGTCGCGGCCGCGCACCGCGAGGGCGTGCGGCTGTCGGAGATGCCGGCGGGCGCCAGCGTCGACGCGGGGTACGCCGCCGCGGCCGACGTGCTCGCGTCCCGCGCCACGGCCGTCGTCGCCTACAACGACCTCGTCGCGTTCGGCCTGCTCGCCCGCCTCAACGAGCTCGGCGTCGCCGTGCCCGGCGACGTGTCGATCGTCGGGTTCGACGACATCGAGCTCGCCCGGTTCGCGACCCCGTCCCTGACGACCGCCGCCGTGCCGCAGGTGGACCTCGGCCGGCTCGCCTGGGCGCACCTGCAGCCCGGCCTCACCGGAGGTGACCCGATGCCCGACCCCGCCCCCATCGCGCCCACGCTCGCCGTCCGCGCCAGCTCCGGGCCCGTGCCCCCGTCGGTGCGCCTCGCGCGGCGCGACACGGCCGGCGCGGCGCCCGCGGACGTCGTCCCGCTGGTCGACGTGCGGTGGGTCCTCGACGCGGCCGACGGCGACGACGTGCCGGCGGCCGAGCTCGTGGGGCGCGTCGCCGACGACGCGACCGCGCCGGGTGTGCCGCTCGTCCGCTACGCCACCGGCGCCGACCTGCCGCCCGTGCACTCCCCGCGCCCGTACCTGCACCCCGTGCACACGGCCGCGGGCACGTCCGTCACCGACCTGAGCCCCGTCGACCACCGCCACCACTACGGCATGTCGTTCGCCGTGCCCGTGGTCAACGGCACCTCCTACTGGGGCGGGCGCACGTTCCTGCGCGACGAGGGCCCGACGCTGCTGCCCAACCACGGCCGCCAGGTCCCGCGCTCGCGCCGGGCCGACGCCGGCACGCTCGCCGAGGAGATCGCCTGGCTCGACGAGCGCGGCGCGGACCTCCTGCGCGAGGAGCGCACGCTCGGCGCCGCCGCCTGGACCGACGCCGCGGCGTGGGTGCTGCGCTGGAGCTCGACGCTGCACGCCGAGCACGGCGACCTGCGCGTCGAGAGCCCCGCCACCAACGGCCGCCCGCAGGCCGGGTACGGGGGCCTGTTCTGGCGGCTGGCCGCCGCGGACACCACCGCCGTCCTCGGCGACGGGCTCGCCGGGGAGGCCGCCGTGCACGGCAGCACCTCGCCGTGGCTGGCGTTCGTGCAGCGCCGCGGCCTCGCGTCGACCACCCTGGTGCTCGTGCAGCCGCCCGCGCAGGTGCGTCCCTGGTTCGTGCGCGTCGCCGAGTACCCCGGCGCCGGGCCGGCGCTCGCGTGGGACGCGCCCGCCCTGGTCCCCGCCGGCGGCACCCTGGCGGCCGGGCTCGCCGCGGTGCTGGTCGACCGGGCCCTCGACGCCGACGAGGCCGCCGCGCTCGCGGTCCGCGCCTGGGAGGCGTGAGGGCGGTGGGAGCGCCGGGCACCGTGCGCACCACCGCCGACCGGCACAGGCCGGCCACCGTCGCGGTGGTCGGCGTGCACGGCCACGGCGCCTCGCACCTGCGGACGGTGCGCGCGCTGACCGCCACGGGGCACGCGCGCCTCGCGGCGGTCGTCGACCCCCGGCCGGTCGAGGGCACCGCGCTGACCCGTCCCGACGGCCCCGTGGGTCCGGGCACCGCCACGGTCGAGCCGCTGGTCCCGCCGGGCACCGCCTGGTTCCCGGACCTCGACGCGCTGCTCGGCGCCGCGCGCCCCGACGTCGTCGTGCTCGCCACGCCCATCCACACGCACCTCGCCCTCGCGTCCGCCGCCCTGCGCGCCGGGTGCGACGTGCTGCTGGAGAAGCCGACCGTGGCGACCCTCGACGAGCACGAGCAGCTCGTCGACGTCGTGCGCGCCACCGGCCGGCGCTGCCAGGTCGGCTTCCAGACGTTCGGCTCGGGCGCCGTCACCGAGCTCGCGCACCTCGTCGCGTCCGGCGAGCTGGGCGAGGTCACCACCGTCGGGGCGGTCGGCACCTGGGTGCGCACGCGCGCCTACTACGCGCGGGCGGCCTGGGCGGGACGGCGCACGATGGGCGACGTCCCCGTCGTCGACGGCGTCGTCACCAACCCGCTCGCGCACGCGGTCGCCACCGCGCTGGCCGTGGCGGGCGCGACCCTGGCCGAGCACGTCGCCGACGTGGAGGTGGACCTGCACCACGCCCACGACATCGAGGCCGACGACACGTCCTCGGTCGTCGTGACCACGACGAACGGCCGTCGGGTGGCCGCCGGGCTGACCCTGTGCGCGCCGGAGCGCTCGCCCGCCCGCGTCCTGGTGCGCGGGACCGCCGGCGAGGCCGTGCTGCGCTACGAGCACGACGAGCTCGACGTGCGCAGCCCGCGCGGCTCGCGCAGCGTGCGCACGTCCCGGCGCGACCTGCTCGCCGACCTGCTCGACGCCCGCCACGACCCGCACGCGCGGCTGCGCTGCGACGTCGCGTCCACCGGCGCGTTCATGCGGGTCCTCGAGGCCGTGCGCACCGCACCCGACCCCACGCCCGTCCGGCCCGAGCAGGTCCGCTGGGTGGGGGAGGGCGCCGACGCGCACCCCGTCGTCGCCGACGTCGAGGCCTGGTGCGCGCGCGTCGCGGACGAGGGCGCCACGTTCCGCACCCTGGGGGCGCCGTGGGTGGCCCCCCTCCCGACGGCCGCGGCCGAGCCCGACCGGGCCGCCGTCGGCTGACCCGGGCGCGGCCGTGTCTCCCGCGGCCGCGACCCCCGACGGGGTGCCCGCACGCCGGCGGGCACCCCGTCGGTGCGTCAGCGGACGTAGATGCTCTGCTGCGGCGGGGCCACGAACGGGTCGCCGAGCGCGAACGACGGGTGCGGCGGCTGGTTGTACGCCGTGTTCTGCCACGCGACCGCGACCCGGTACATCGGGTCGTGCAGGAGCGTGGGCACCCGGTACGTGGTCGCCGTCGGCGTCGCGTAGATCCGCAGCGCCGCCTCGTCGGTCCGCGCCCAGACGACCTCCTCGCGCCAGTCGCCGAGGATGTCGCCGGACAGCACCGGCGTGGCCTTCGTGCTGTTGTTCGACCGCACCGAGGCGCCGGTCAGCAGGCGGGTGTCGCCCGACGGCCCGTACTTGTCGACGCGCGTCTGGTCGAGCAGCTCACGCACCGGGTCGCCGTCCCACCAGACGAGGAAGTTCGTCGACGACGGCTTGCGGCCGACCGCGGCACCCGTGGCGCCGTTGCGCAGGTCGGCGTCCGCCGACGACCACGCCTCCGCCCCGGCGCTGCCCGCCCAGATGTCACCGGCGACGCCGCGGCCGTTGTCCGCGCCCGAGGCCGTCTTCCACAGGATCTGGCCCGTGCGGGCGTCGGCCATCCACATGTTCGGCTGGTTCGTCGACTCCGTGGGCTTGAAGTACTCCAGGCCCGGGCGCGACGGGACGAGGTCGCCCGCGTGGCCCGCGTCGCCGTGCCCCGTGCCGTTGGACCACAGGCCGCGGCCCTGGTCGTCGATCGCGGCCGAGCCGTAGAGGATCTCGTCCTTGCCGTCCGCGTCGACGTCCGCGATCGACAGCGAGTGGTTGCCCTGGCCCGCGTACGCGCTGTTGCCCGAGCTGTTCGAGTCGAACGTCCACCGCCGCGTCAGCGCCCCGTCGCGGTAGTCCCATGCCACGACCACGGCCCGCGTGTAGTACCCGCGCGCCATGACGATCGACGGCCGCTGCCCGTCGAGGTACGCCGTGCCCGCGAGGAACCGGTCGACCCGGTTGCCGTACGAGTCGCCCCAGCTGCTGACCGTGCCGCGCGGCGGCACGTAGTCCGTCGTCGCACCGATCGCGCCGGTGTCGCCCTTGAACACGGTGAAGTACTCCGGCCCGGACAGCACGTACCCCGCGGAGTTGCGGTGCACGGCCGTCGCGCTGCCGATGACCTGGCCCGTGCCGGACCGCGTCCCGTCAGCCGTCTTCACCGCGACCTCGGCCTTGCCGTCGCCGTCGTAGTCGTAGACCTGGAACTGCGTGTAGTGCGCCCCGGCCCGGATGTTCGGGCCCAGGTCGATCCGCCACAGCCGTGTGCCGTCGATCCGGTACGCGTCGAGGTACACGTTGCCCGTCACGCCGGACTGGCTGTTGTCCTTCGCGTTGGTCGGGTCCCACTTGACCACGTAGTCGAGGTCGCCGTCGCCGTCGAGGTCACCCACGGAGCCGTCGTTGATGACGTGGTCCGCCGACGGCCGCGAGACAGGCACGTCGAGGTACCCGGCCGTGAAGTTCAGCGACGCGGCCGACGCGGCCTGCTCGGCGCCGTTCACCACCGCGCGGACCGTGTACCGCGCGGACGCCGCCGCACCCGCGTCGAGGTAGTTCGTCGAGCCCGTGACCGGCGACGACGTCACGCGCGTGCCGTCGCGGTACACGTGGAACCCGGTGGTCCGCGCCTCGTAGCCCAGCAGGCGCCACTGCACGAGGTTGCCGCTGCCCGAGCGGACCGAGATCAGCCCGCGGTCCAGGTCCTCGAGCTGCTTGGCGCCCGTGGTCGGGGTCGTCGGGACCGCAGTCGGGGCCGTGGGGGTGGGAGTCGGCGCCACCGTGGGGGTCGCGCTCGCGGTGGGCGTCGGCGACGCGGTCGGGGTCGCGGTGCGCGTCGGCGTGGGCGACGGGGTCGCCGACGGGGTGGTGGTGGGCGTCGTCGCGCCCGTGCAGGTCGTGCCGTTGACGGCGAACGACGTCGGCGTCGGGTTGCTGCCGGTGTAGGTGCCGTTGAACCCGACGGAGAACGACCCGCCGGCCGCCACGGACCCGTTCCAGCCCGCGTTGCGGACCGTCACTGCCGTCCCGGACTGCGTCGCGGTGCCGTTCCACGCCTGCGTGACCTGCTGGCCGGTCGCGTACGTCCAGGTCAGCGTCCAGCCGTTCAGCGCGTCGCCGAGGTTGTCGACCCTGACCTCGGCGCCGAACCCGCCCGGCCACGTGCTGCCGACGGTGTACGTGGCGCGGCACGCGACGGCCGCCGACGCCGGTGGCGCCAGCGCCACGCCCACGGTCGCCACGGCGAGCGTCGCCAGCAGCGCGCTCGTCGTCCGCTTGGCTCTCATCATCGATCCCCTTCTCCCGGGTGCCCGCGCACCGGTGCGCGATGGGCGGGCCGCGCGGTGCGAGGGGCACCGCGCCCGGGGCGAACCTAGGCGGCGCACAGGCGGCACGTGACCGGTATGAAACGATTCTCACGATCGCCGTCCGCCCGACGGGTGCCCCGGGGCATCGTCGTGCGGCACCGGCCCGTGCGATGCTCGTCGGGACGATGTCACCGCGCGCGCAGGGGGAGCCGTGCCGATCCGCATCCGTCCGTCGACCGTGGCCACCGGCGCCGTGCGCGCGAGCGGGGCGCCGCCGGGGCGCTCGCGGCCCGCCCGCCGTCTCCTGGCGCTCGCGCTGACCGCGGCCCTGGTGACGCCCCTCGGCGCCGCGCCGTCGGCGGCCGAGCCCGCCCCGCTGGTCTGCGCCGGCGTCCCCGCGCCGGGCGGCGTGCTGGACGAGCAGGTCGTCAGCGACCGGCGGGTGCGCGGCGGGATCGTGGTGCCCGAGGGCGGGAGCTGCCGGCTGCACCGCGTCACGGTCGAGGGCGACGTCCGCGTCGACCCCCAGGGCTGGCTCATGGTGGAGCGCAGCGCGGTGCTCGGCTCCGTGCACGTGCGGGGCAGCATGGCAGTCAGCAGGGCGACGTTCCACGGCGACGTGCACGTCGACGCTCCCGACCTCCCACGCGTCTGGGCGGCGTACCTCGAAGGAGGCAGCGCCACGTTCCTGGGGCGCGTCCACGGACGTGGTGCGGTGGACCTGTACGGCGTCCACGTGGTGGGCAGCTTCAACGTCACGGCTGTCGCGCTCGACATGAGGCTCGAGGACTCACGGTTCGACGGCTGGGTCAACGTGCCGGCGGCGCCGGGCATCGGCGTCGGCATCCGCTGGTCGGACCTGCGCAGCGGACTGACGATCAAGCGCGGCACCGGTCACGACGTCTGCGGGACGGACGTGGCGGGCGACCTCGTGCTGCGCGACGTCCGCGGGTACGTCGCAGTCGGTGCGTTCCCCGCGGGGCACGGGTCGTGCCCCGCGTGGGGATCCGTCGGTCCCCCGCCCGGCCACCCGCGCGCGGGGGAGGACCCGCCGGAGCAGATGCGGACGACCGTCGGCGGCACCCTGCGCGTCGTCGGCGACGGGACCGACCTGCACCTGCACCACGTGCACGTCGCCGGCGACCTGCTGTGCCCGGACCGCGGTGTGACGGCGGGACTCGTCACGGCGGGCGGCACCCGCACCGGGGGATGCCGGTGACGCGGGCGCCGGGCAGGCAGGGCGTGCGCGGCGGCACCGGTGGCGTGCGCGGGGTGCTCCGGGCGGTCCTCCTCGTCGTCGCCCTGGTCCTCGCGCCGGCCGGTGCGGCGGTGGCCGCGCCCGCACCGGGCGGGCGGTTCGTGTGCGAGGACGGCACGCGGGTCGCCCGGCAGCAGATCTACGCGGACGTGCTCGTGCCGGCGGGTGCGACGTGCCGTCTGACGAAGGTCGCGGTCCACGGCGACCTGCTCGTCGACCCCGGCGGGTCGGCCGAGGTGCGGCAGAGCTCGGTGCTCGGCGACGTCCTGACCTCGGGATACGCGTTCTTCGCCTGGTCGACGGTCGAGGGCGACGTGTGGCTCGACGGCTGGGCGCAGACGGACCCCGTCCACGCCGCCCTGGACGCGCACGTGTCGACGGTCCGCGGCGACGTGCGTGGCCGCGGCTCGCTGACCTTCCTCGAGGCGGAGGTCGACGGCGCGGTCAACGTGACGACCACGTCCCGCACGCTCGTGACGGGCAGCCGCATCGGCGGCTGGGTGAACCTGCCCGTGCTCCGCAACGCCACGGTGGACGTCTCGTGGTCCGACCTGGGCCGGGGGCTGACGTTCTCCGAGCGCGGGACCAGCAGCGTGTGCGGCACGACCGTCGCGGAGGACCTCGTCGTGCGCTCCGTCGGCGGGCGCCTGCACGTGGGCACGGCGCCGCACGCGGAGAACTCCTGCTTCGGGTACTTCGAGCCGCCCCCGGGCCACCCGCTCGAGGGCCTCGACCCGCCCGAGGGGCACGTCGTCACGGTCGGCGGCGACCTGCGCGTCGTCGACGCCGGTCGGCTGGTCGCCGTGGACCAGGTCGTGGTGGGCGGCGACCTGCGGTGCGAGGACGACGTGCGCGTCGGCGTCGTGGACGTGGCAGGCGTCAGGACGGGGACGTGCGCCTGACGGCGCCGCTCACACCGGCCAGGCGGCGTCCGGGGGCGGGCGGCGCTCGTCGCGGGTGAGCCAGAGGCGGTCCACGCGCAGGCCCGCGCGCCGGGCGAGCACCGAGAGCACGTGCTCGCCCGGCGGCACGTCGAGGTCCGTGAGCAGCGCCCACACCCACACCTGCGCGGTGCCGAAGGTGAACAGGTCGCCGCCGGACAGCTGCTCCGACGCCGGCTGCGGGGTGCCGTCGAGCGCGAGCCAGCACGCGTCGTCGCGGTCGTGGTCGTACTTCACCAGCGCCCACACCGCGAACCGGCCGCCGTCGGTGCGCACCCGCACGTGCACGCCGGGCGCCTCGTGCGGGTCGACCCACTCCCGTCCGGGGGCGTCCACGTGCAGGGCCAGGCCCGTGCCGCCGTCGGTCTCGGACTGCGTCTGCACCCAGCCGGTGCGCGGGGCGTCCAGGCTCGGGGTCGTCCACGCGTCCGCGGTGCCGCGCAGCGCCCGCGCGACGTCGACGGCCAGGGCGCCGTCGTGCTCGACGACCGGGCCGCGGGGCAGCGCGGCGAGCCGGTCGTGGCCGCCGTCGGCCCCGGGGGCGTACCGGGCGGGGCCGAGCGCGTCCTGCTCCACGGTCTCGTTGGGCGTGAACGTCGTGGGGCCCGTCCACATCTCCCGGCCGACGTAGACGACGGGGTGCGGCGGCACGTCCGCCGGGTCGGTGCGCAGCACGTCGCGCGCGAACGCGTCGAGGCGGGCGAGCTCCGCCTCGGCGGTCGCCAGCGGGTCGGGGTCGGGTGGCACGGGTGCGGGTCGGTCGGTCCGGGCGCTGGTCGGCGGGCCGAGCGCGGTGCGCCGGCGTGCGGGGACGGGCGGGTCGGTGTGCACGACCACCCGGTGCAGGCCCACCCCCGGGTCGACGGCCAGCACCCGCAGCACGTGGGGGCCGGCCCCGAGCCACGGCAGCGTCGTGCGCAGCCGCTCGACGTGCTCGACGACCGCGGTCTCCCACGTGCCGCGGTGCTCGTCGGTCGTCGGGGACTCCAGGACGACGGGCGGGTGGTCGTCGACCTGCACCGCCACCCGGACGCGTCCGGTGGAGTCCAGCGAGGGCATGCGGTGCAGCTCGACCTCGTGCGCGCCGGGTGTCACGAGATGGACGTGGAAGACGAGCGCGGCCGGGTCGGCCAGGTCGTCCGCGGGGGCGTCGGCGGGGGCCGTGGTCGTCGCGCCGTGCGGGCCGCCCGTGCGGCGCACCTCGGCGAGCGCCCCGCCGCCGCGTCCCAGTCCCGGCACGTCCTGCCACCGGGTCGTGGTGCCGTCGTGGCGCTCGTCGGCCTCGGCCGCGGGCAGGCTGAGGGCGCCGTCGGCCTCGAGCCACCCGTCCCAGCCGGGCGGCGGTGCGGGCACGTCGAGGACCTCGACGACCACGTCGACGTGCCGCCCGTCGTGCCGGGTCCGCACGGTCAGCGTCGCCCGCTCGCCCACGTGCGCGGCAGCGTCGTCGACGTGCACCGCGACCCGCCGCTCGACGTCCAGCGGGCCACCCGTCCAGCCCGGACGCACCCACGGCGCGTCGGAGGTGATCTCGACGTCGAGCGTGCCGGAGCCGGCGTTGCCCACGTCGAGCCACCGCTGCCTCCCGGCGTGCGGGGCGAACGTCAGCCGGGGCGCGTCGACGGGACCGGGGTCGCCCCACACCACGACGACGAGCTCCGGGGCGCCGACGCGCAGCGCCGGCCGCGCCGCGGGGAACAGCGCCATCGGCGGAGGAGGGAAGCGCTCGGGGGTGACCAGGTCCCGCCACCGGCCGCCCACCATGACCCGGTCGTAGAAGTGCAGCAGCGTGCGCTTGTGCGCGTCGAACGCCCGCGACAGCGCCAGGTGGTGGTCGGCGGCGCGCCACCGGCCCTGGTCGTGCGCCAGCAGCGACCGGTCCGCGTGCGCGAACTGCGCCGCGAACAGCGCGGACGCCCAGACCTTGAACGCGACGAGCTGCACGAACGCGTCCTGCTCGTCGGCCGGCAGCGCCGCGTGCACCTGCGCCACCTGCGCGGACAGCCGGTGCAGCGCGGCCACGCGCCGGGCCGCCTCGTCGCCCCACGCCGTCTGGTCGAACGCGCGCGAGGACAGGTGCTCGACCTTGCGCACGTCGGTGACCTGCGCCCACTCCTCCAGCAGGGCGGCGACCCGCTCCCCGTACCCGCCGCTGACGTCCCGGTCCACCCACGCGGCGGTCCAGGTGCGGGGGTCCGTGGTGGGCCGGTCCTCGCCGGCGGCCTCGTGCCCGACGTCCCACGCGTACCGCAGGAAGTGCTCGACGTCCTGCTCCAGGGGCTTGAGCGCCCCGACGTTGTCGACCCAGACCTCACGGATGCCCGCGTCCCAGGAGCGGCGCAGCTCGCGCCGCACGTGCGCGAGCGGCATCGACGAGACGAACAGGTAGCTGCGCGGCGGCGGCGACCAGTACGAGGAGTGGAAGTACAGGCCGTGCCCGCCGGGACGTGCGCGCTCCGCGGGGGTCGGGAAGCGGCGCACGTGGCCGAACGAGTCGTCGGACCACAGCAGCGTCACGTCGTCGGGGATCGCCAGCCCGTCGTCGTAGAGCGGCAGGACCTCCTTGTACGGCACGAAGACCTGCGGGGCGTCGGCGGCGCGCGCCGGCCCGAGCACCTCGGCGAGCACGTCGCGCTGCGCGCCCACGACGTCCTGGAGCAGCCGCAGGCGGGCGCGGTGCTTCTCCGGCTCCGACAGGCGCGTGTCGGCGTCGACGTGCGCGGTCTCGAACCCCGAGTCGTGGATGCCCCGCATGCCGAGGGTCCACGTCACCTCGTAGCCCGCGTTCTGCCGCACGCTGCCGCGCCAGTACTCGCGGAGCATCTCGCGGTTGCGGCCCGGCACCGACCAGTCGTAGGCGAGCTCTCCGCCGTGCGCGGCGGCCCACGGCTCCCACTCGTGCTGGTTGGAGCGCAGCAGCATGTCGCAGTGGCTGGTGCCCACGACGACGCCGCGCTCGTGCGCCAGCCGGCCGTTCTCCGGGTCGGCGTTGAACGCGTTGACGTGCATCGCGGGCCACAGGTAGTTGCCGCCCAGCCGCAGCAGCAGCTCGTAGACGCGGGCGTAGGTGGCCGGGCCGATCGTGCCGTCGTCGGTGTGCCGGCGCGCCCACGCCTCGAGCTGCTCCTCGTCGTTGAGGAAGATCCCGCGGTACCGCACCGACGGGTGGTCGGCCACGTGCAGGTCGGGCGGCACGGTCACGTGCGGGCGCCGGCGCACGGGGACGTCGGCCCACCAGTGCCACGGCGAGACGCCCATGGCCTCGCACAGCGCGTACACGCCGTAGACGGTGCCGCGGCGGTCGGCGCCGACGACCCACAGCCGCCCGTCGGCGACCTGCAGCGTGTACGCCTCCCAGCGGGCCGCGCCGTCCGGGGTGCGCAGCGGGGCCAGGTCGAGCAGGTCGGCGGCGCCGTCGACGAGCGCGCTGGTGCCGAGCGTCCCGACGACGACCTGCGCCCCGGCGACGCCCGCGGTGCGGGTGGTCGCGACGCCCGCGACGCGGGCGACGTCGGCGAGCAGGTCGTCCACGGCCAGGTGCACGGCCGGGGTCTCGGCCGCGTCGACGGCCACGTGGGTGCGGCGGCCGGGGGCGGCGACGCGCACGCCGTCGGTGGTGGGCAGCAGGCGGGGCAGACGGGGCACGCGGGGACTCCTTCGTCCGGGGCGTCGCGCGGGTCGGGACGGGCGGGCCCGGGGGAGTGCCGGGCCCGCCCGGGCGGTCAGGGCAGGCGCACGTGCTGCGGGCCCAGCGACGCGACGTCGTTGACGCCCAGCAGCGCCATGGTGCGGCGCACCTCGCGCTGGAGGATCTGCACGGTACGGTCCACGCCCCGTTCGCCGCCGGCCATGAGGCCGTACAGGTACGCGCGGCCGACGAGGGTGGCCCGTGCGCCCAGGGCGAGGGCGGCGACGACGTCGGACCCGTGCGTGATGCCGGTGTCGACCCACACCTCGGTGCGGTCGCCGACGGCCTCCACGACGTCGGGCAGCAGCCGCAGCGGCACGGGGGCCTTGTCGAGCTGGCGCCCGCCGTGGTTCGACAGGACGACCGCGTCGGCCCCGGCATCGGTGACGCGCCGGGCGTCCTCCACCGTCTGCACGCCCTTGATGATGAGCGGACCGTCCCACGACGCGCGCAGCCACTCCAGGTCGGCGATCGTCATGGTGGGGTCGAACAGCTTGTCCAGCAGGTCGGCGACGGTGCCGCCCCACGAGCTGAGCGACGCGAACTGCAGCGGCTCGGTGGTGAGCAGGTTCATCCACCACGCGGGGTGCATGCCGGCGTCGACGACGGTCTTCAGCGTGAGCGCCGGGGGGATCGAGAACCCGTTGCGGGCGTCGCGCAGGCGTGCTCCCGCGACGGGCACGTCGACGGTCAGCATGAGGGCCTCGTACCCGGCCTCCTTGGCCCGGGCCATGAGGTCCTCGCCCGCGGCGCGGTCCTTCCAGACGTAGAGCTGGAACCACTTGCGCGCGTCCGGCGCGGCGGCGGCGACGTCCTCGATCGAGGTCGTGCCCATGGTCGACAGCGCGTAGGGGATGCCGTGGCGCTCGGCCACCCGCACGACGGCGCGCTCGCCCTCGTGGTGCATCATCCGCGTGAACCCGGTGGGGGCGAACCCGAACGGCAGCGCCGACGGGCGGCCCAGGTACTGCGTCGTGGTGTCGACGTGCGAGACGTCGTGCAGCACCGACGGGCGCAGCTCGAGGTCGCGGAACAGGCGGCGCGCGCGGCGCAGCGTGACCTCGCCCTCGGCGGCGCCGTCGGTGTAGTCGAAGACCGACCGGGGTGTGCGGCGCTTGGCCACGCGTCGCAGGTCGGCGACGGTCAGGGCGTCCTCGAGGCGCCGGGCGGTCGGGTCGAGCCGGAGCGGCTTGGGCTGCAGCAACGGCTGCAGCTCGGACCACTTGGGCAGCTGGCGTCGGGTCACGTCACGGTCCCCTCGGTGCGCGTCGTCGGGCGGAGGTTGCCCCTGGGGGCCACAGGATTGTAACGTTTCACGGCGAAGCGTTGACACCCCGTCCACGGCCCACCTAGCGTGCGGAATGCGCTTTCACCCCCGAGCAAGGAGGCTCATCGCAATGAAGCGACCCGTCCTGAAGGCAGCGACCGTCGTCGCCGTCGCCGCACTCGGCCTCGCGGCCTGCAGCGGCGGCGAGGCCGACACCAGCGGCGCCGGCGTCGACGACGACACCCCCGTCACCATCGACTTCACCTGGTGGGGCAACGACGACCGCGCGGAGCGGTACAACGAGGCCCTCGAGCTGTTCTCCGAGCAGTACCCGAACATCACGGTCAACGGCACGTTCGCCGCGTTCCCCGACTACTGGACGCAGCGCTCCACCGAGGCCGCCGGGCGCAACCTGCCCGACGTCATGCAGTTCGACCTGTCGTACCTGCGCGAGTTCAACCAGAGCGGCCAGCTGCTCGACCTGCAGGAGCTCCTCGACGACGGCACCATCGACACCTCGGGCTTCGACCCGACGCTCCTCGAGGCGGGCGTGCTCGACGGCAAGACCATCGGCATCCCGACGTCGACCAACACGCTCGGCATGTTCTACAACCCCGAGCTGCTCGAGCAGACCGGCACCGAGTTCCCCGACGCCGAGACGTACACCTTCGACGAGTACAACGACTTCATCGCCGACGTCGCGGCCGCGGGCGAGCAGACCGCCGACGGCTACGGCATCTACGGCGCGGGCGACTACACCGGCACGTTCTGGTTCTTCATCCAGTGGCTGCTCCAGAACGGCGTCACGCCCTTCGAGGAGGACGGCACCCTCGGCTTCGAGGAGGCCGACGTCGTGGAGTTCCTCAACCTCACCGCCGACCTGCGCGAGGCCGGGGCGACCTACCCCGTCGAGCGCGGCGTCGCCCTCAAGCCGCTGGGCGGGTTCACGGCCAACGAGTCCGCGTCCGAGATGAGCTGGGACAACTTCCTCGCCGGCTACGTCGCCGACTCGGGCACCGAGACCATCGAGATCACCCAGATCCCGTCGGTCGAGCCCGGCGAGAAGGCGCTCTTCCTCAAGCCGTCGATGCTCTACTCCATCGGCGCGAACACCGAGGCCGCCGCGGCGTCCGCCACGCTGGTGAACTTCCTGCTCACCGACCCCGAGGTCGGCCGCATCTTCGGCACCTCCAAGGGCGTCCCGGCCGACGCGGACCAGCGTGCCGCCGTCGAGACCGAGGAGGGCTCGGTCGACGCGAAGGTCATCGCGTACGAGGAGGCCGTCGCTGAGCAGGTCACCGAGACGACGCCGATCCCCGTCAAGGGCTTCGGCACCATCGAGGCCAAGTGGCTCGAGCTCGGCGAGAACCTGGGCTACGGCACCATCACCCCGGAGCAGTTCGCCGAGGAGTGGTTCGCCGAGGCCGACCTCGCGATCATGTGACACCCGGTGCGGCCCGGGCGACGCTGCCCGGGCCGCACCCCCGGACGATCGGACACCACCGTGACCCTCACCGCCGAGGCACGCACGACCGGGACACCCGCGTCCCAGGCCGGCATGCGCCGTCGCAGAGCCGCCGAGACCCGCGCCGGCTACGCCTTCCTGAGCCCCTGGCTCGTCGGGTTCTTCCTGCTCACCGCCGGCCCGATGCTCGCCTCGCTCTACCTGGCGTTCACCAACTACAACCTGTTCAACGCCCCGGAGTGGGTCGGGCTGGACAACTTCGTCCGCCTCTTCCAGGACCCGAACTACATCCAGGCGTGGAAGGTCACGGGCACGTACGTGCTGCTCGGCACCCCGCTGAAGCTGATCTCCGCGCTCGCGGTGGCCATGCTGCTCAACAACAGCCGCCGCGGCCAGGGCTTCTACCGGTCCGCGTTCTACGCCCCGTCGCTCATCGGTGCCAGCGTCTCGATCGCCATCGTCTGGAAGGCGATGTTCATCGACAACGGCATCGTCGACCAGGTCGGCCAGGTGCTCGGCCTGCCGGCCGGCGGCTGGGTGGGCGACCCCTCGCGCACCATGCCGATGCTCGTCCTGCTGACCGTGTGGCAGTTCGGCGCACCGATGGTCATCTTCCTCGCGGGTCTCAAGCAGGTCCCCACCGAGCTCTACGAGGCGGCGTCGGTCGACGGCGCCGGCCCGGTGCGCAAGTTCGTCAAGATCACGCTGCCGATGCTCTCGCCGGTGCTGTTCTTCAACCTGCTGCTCGAGACCATCCACGCGTTCCAGATCTTCGCGTCGGCGTTCATCATCTCGTCCGGCACGGGCGGGCCCGCGCGCTCGACGCTCTTCTACACGCTGTACCTGTACTTCCGCGGCTTCCGGGACTTCCAGATGGGCTACGCCTCGGCGATGGCCTGGATCCTCGTGCTCGTCGTCGGTGCCATCAGCTTCGTCCTGTTCCGCACCCAGAACCGGTGGGTGCACTACTCCGGGGAGGGCAAGTGAGCCCCACGATGACGCCGGCGGACGCGCCGACCGTGACCGACCGTCCGCACGTCCCCAGCGAGGCCGACTCGCTCGCGCTGCGGCGCAGGCACGTGGCCGCGAGCCGCGTGCGGTCGGTGGTGTTCCACACCGTCTCGCTCGCCGTCGTCGCGGTGATCCTCTACCCGGCGGTCTGGATGGGTGTCTCGACGCTCAAGCCCAGCGCCGAGATCATCGGCTCGGTCTCGCTCATCCCGACGAACCCGTCGTTCGACAACTTCGTCACGGCGTTCGAGGGCATCGCGGGCGTCTCGTTCTGGACGTTCTTCCTCAACTCGCTGCTGCTGGCGGTCGGGTCGGTCGTGGGCATCACGATCTCGTGCTCGGTGAGCGCCTACGCGTTCGCCCGCATCGAGTTCCCCGGGCGCAACGTCTTCTTCGCGCTGATGATCGGCACGCTGCTGCTGCCGTTCCACGTCGTGATCATCCCGCAGTACATCGTGTTCAACCAGCTCGGCCTGGTCGGCACGTACGTCCCGCTGCTCATCGGCAAGTTCCTCGCCTCCGAGGCGTTCTTCGTCTTCCTCATGGTCCAGTTCATGCGCAACCTGCCGCGCGAGCTCGACGAGGCGGCGCGCATCGACGGCGCCGGGCACGTGCGGATCTTCGGGTCGATCATGCTGCCGCTCATGAAGCCCGCGCTCGTGACGAGCTCGATCTTCGCGTTCATCTGGTCGTGGAACGACTTCTTCGGGCCGCTGATCTACCTGTCGTCGCCGAGCACGTTCCCGCTGCCGCTGGCGCTGCGCCTGTTCGTCGACCAGACCACCACGTCGGACTACGGCGCCCAGATGGCCATGGCCGTCCTGGCGCTGCTGCCCGTCCTGCTGTTCTTCCTGGTGTTCCAGCGCTACCTCGTCGAGGGCGTCGCGACCCAGGGCCTCAAGGGCTGACGCCCTCCGCACGGACGGCCGGCCCGGGTGCGTGGTGGCACCCCGGCCGGCCGTCGTGCGTCCCGCCGTCGTCGACCGTGTGAGGCTGTGACCATGAGCGATCCCGAGGACCGCGAGCCCGACGCCCCGCGCGCCCCCACGCCGCCCGAGCTGCGGCCCGCGTTCGGCGGCGGACGCTTCGGGCTGTTCAGCGAGGTGCTGATGGTGGGTCTCGGCGTCTCCGTGCTCGCGCTGCCCGTGGTGACGACCCTGCCCGCGCTGGCCGCCGGCGCGGCGCACGTGCGCCGCCACCTGAACGGCGAGACAGACCGCGTCGTGGACCTCTGGCACGACTTCGTCGCGACGCTGCGCGGGGTGTGGCCCTACGCCCTCGGCTCGGTGCTGCTGCTGGTGCTGCTGTGGTTCAACCTCGTGCTGGCGAGCACCGGCGACCTGCCCGGCGGCACCGGCGTGCGCGTGGTGTCCACGCTCGTCGCCGTCCTGCTCGTCGTGGTGCTGCTGCGCGCGTCCGGCGGCTGGACCCGGGGCGCGGTGTGGCGCGACGTCATGCGCGACGCCGGACGCCGCACGGGCGACGACCTGGTCGGCAGCGGGCTGCTGCTCGTGGCCGTCGGCCTGTGCGGCGTCATCGTGTGGATGCTCGCGCCCCTGGCCGTGCTCGTGCCGGGGCTGCTCGCCCTGGCGGTGGTGGCGGTCGAGCACCGGGCCCGGGCCCGTCAGGTGCCGCCGGCCCCCTGAACGGGCATCAGGCGGGCATCTGACGGGCCCCGTCAGCGGCCGGTCACAGCGGCCACGGCCCCAGCCGTCCCCACGCGACGAGCGCGGCGAGCAGCAGGAGCACGAGGCTCGGCGCCGCGCCCGACGTCTCCCCGCGGCGCAGGTGCAGCACGACGGCGCCGGCCATCGTGACGGCGAGTCCGACGGCGGCCACGGGCGTGAGCACGGTGGCGATCCCGGTCAGGCCCGGCAGCACCAGGCCCAGGGCGCCGAGCACCTCGACCGCGCCGAGCGCGCGCAGGGCGGGCGTGGACCACGAGGCGCTCCACGGCAGGGCGGTGGCGAGCGCGTCCTTGGGCCGGGTGAGCTTCATGCCGCCGGCGGCGAGGAAGGCGAGGGCGAGCAGGGCCTGGACGACCCAGAGGGCGACGTGCACGGGGGACTCCTTCGGGAGGCGCGGGGCGGGCCGGGCGGGCTCAGAGGGTGACGACGACCTTGCCCCGGGTGTGGCCCTGCTGGACGTACGCGTGCGCCTCGGCGACCGCGTCGAGGCCGAACGTGCGCTCGACGCGGGGCGTGTACGCGCCCTGCTCGCCGAGCGCCGCGGCGGCCACGAGCTGCGCGGAGTCGTTCTGGGCGCCGACCAGCTGCGCGCCGAGGGACGGCGCGCTGTAGTCGGCGACGGTCGCGACGCGCGACGCGTCACCGACGATCGCGACGAGGTCGGCCAGCGAGCCCGAGCCGGCGGTGTCGAACACCGCGTCGACGCCCTGCGGCGCGACCTGCGCGACGCGGTCGGCCAGGCCCTCGCCGTAGGTGGTCGGCACGGCGCCGAGCTCGCGCAGGAAGTCGTGGTTGCGCTCGCTCGCGGTGCCGACGACCGTGGCGCCACGGGCGACGGCGATCTCGACCGCCGCGCTGCCCACGCCGCCGGCGGCGCCCTCGACCAGCAGCGTGCGGCCGGCCAGGTCCCCGAGCGCGTCGAGGGCTGCGGTCGCGGTCGCGGTGGCGAGGCCGGCGGCGGCGGCCTGCTCGAGGGTCCAGGTGGACGGGACGGGGGCGAACGCCGACAGCACCGCGAGCTCCGCGGTGGCGCCGCCGAGGCCGCCCAGGCCCCAGACGCGGTCGCCGACCTGCACGCCGGTGACGCCCTCGCCGACCTCGTCGACGACGCCGGCCGCGTCCCGCCCGGGGATCGCGGGGAACGTCACGGGCATGGCGTCCTTGAGGTACCCGGCACGGACCTTCCAGTCGATCGGGTTGACGCTGGCCGCGGCGACGCGGACGCGCACCTCGCCGGCGCCGGCGCGGGGCTCGGGGGCGTCCTCGACGACGAGGACCTCGGGGCCGCCGAACTCGTGGAAGCGCGCTGCACGCATGGGTCTCCTCCTGGGGCCGGCCGCGTCGTGCGGCCTCGATGACTTGATGTGGAAAGTGATCCTGCGCCTGATCACTTTCCGTGTCAAGTCATCGAGCGGTAGGGTGGGTCGCATGGCCGAGACCGACCCCCGCTGGCTCACCGCCGACGAGCAGCGTGCCTGGATCGCGCTCGCCGGCACGCTCATCTGGCTGCCGGCCGCGCTCGACGCCCAGCTGCAGCGCGACGCCGGCATCAGCCACGCCGAGTACCAGGTGCTCTCGTGGCTGTCGATGAGCGAGGGGCGCACGCGCCGCATGAGCGAGCTCGCCGAGTCCTCGAACGTCACGCTCTCGCACCTGTCCCGCATCGTCGCCCGGCTCGAGGGGCGCGGCTGGGTGCGGCGCACGCCCGATCCCGACGACGGCCGCTACACGCTCGCGCTGCTCACCGAGGAGGGCTGGGACAAGGTGGTGGCCACGGCTCCCGGTCACGTCGAGGCGGTGCGCACCTGCGTCTTCGACCAGCTCACCGCGGCCCAGGTCCGTCAGCTCGAGCACATCGGCTCGCGGCTGCTCGACCACCTGCACCCCGGCTGCCGCCCCGGCGCGCCCCGCGGCGGCCAGGACGCCTGACCGCCGCGGGCCGGACGTCCGCGTCGCCGCGCAGGTCCAGCGGCTAGGCTCGTCCGGGCGCCTGCGGGGGGCCCGCGGGTGACCGGCGGAGGTGGTGACGTGGGCGTCGACGACGTCTCGGCCGTCGCGCCGGGCGCGACCTCCGCCCCCGGGCGGGCCCGCCCCCGTCCGCCCGCCATCACCGACGTCGCCAGCGCGGCCGGGGTCTCCTACCAGACCGTCTCGCGCGTGCTCAACGACCACCCGAACGTGGCCCGCGAGACGCGTGCGCGGGTGCTCGACGCGGTGCAGCGGCTCGGGTACCGCCGCAACATCGCGGCCGCAGCCCTCAAGACGCGACGGACCGGCGTGGTCGGGGTCGTCGCGACGGGCTCCAACCTGTTCGGGCCGACCCGCACCCTCGTGGCCATCGAGCAGGCCGCCCGGGCCCGCGGGGTCTTCGTCAGCCTCACCACCGTGGACCTGCAGAGCAAGTCCGAGGTCGGCGCGGCCATCGAGCACCTGCTCGACCAGGGCGTCGACGGCATCGTGGTCATCGCCTCGCACGACGAGGCCGCGACGGCCGTCCTGGAGGCCAACGCGACGGTCCCCGTCGTGGTCGCGGGGCGGCCGGGCCGCGAGGGGGTCCTGGCGGTCGCGGTCGACCAGGAGGCCGGTGCGACGATCGCCACCCGGCACCTGCTCGAGCTCGGCCACCGCGACGTGCTGCACCTGGCCGGCCCGTCGCCGTGGGTCGACGCCCGCGCCCGCGCGGTCGGCTTCCGCGAGACCATGGCGGCCGCCGGGCTGGCGCCGCGCACCCTGTGGGCCGACGGGTGGGACGCCGAGACGGGCTACCGGGTGGGTCAGGAGCTCGTGAGCCGGGTGCGACGGCGGCGCAGCGTGCTGCCGACCGCGGTCTTCGCGGCCAACGACCTGCTCGCCCTCGGCGTGGTGCACGCCCTCGCCGACGCGCGCCTGCGGGTGCCCGACGACGTCTCGGTGGTCGGCTACGACGACGGCGACGGCGCCGCCCACTTCGTGCCGCCGCTGACGACGGTCGCCCAGGAGCTCGACGAGCTGGGCTACCGGTGCGTGGAGCTGCTGCTGGCGGCGCGCGACGGCGTGCCCGCCTCGACGTCGGTGTCGGTCTCGCCGCGGCTCCTCGTGCGCGAGAGCACGGCTGCGCCCCGGCGTCACGAGCCGGTGCTCGCGCCGGGCTGACCCGCCGGCGACCCGCGCCGGCGGCCCGGTGCGCCGCCGCCGGTGTGACCGCTCACACCGGCCGTCGGGCGTCGTTGGCCTGCGACGACACCGAGACCTCCTCGTGACCGGGGGACCGTTGACGGCGCCCGATGAGAACGTTCACAATCGTCGTCGTCACGCTTGCTGGACAACCGACGAGGACGTCGGCCCTGCGCTCAAGGAGGAGTTGCATGATGGGCATCACCCGCACCCGCACCCGCATCGCCGGTGCGCTCACGGCGGTCACCGTCCTGGCCCTGGCCGCCTGCGGCGGGGGCAGCACGGACACCGGGAGCAGCGACGACGGCGGCGACCTCATCCGCGTGGGCTTCTCCCAGCTCGGCGCGGAGTCGGGCTGGCGCACCGCCAACACCGAGTCCGTCAAGGCCAGCCTCAGCGAGGAGAACGGCTTCGACCTCACGTTCGTCGACGCCCAGCAGAAGCAGGAGAACCAGATCAAGGCCCTGCGCGACTTCATCGCCCAGGACGTCGACGTCATCGCGTTCTCCCCGGTCATCGAGACCGGCTGGGACGAGGTGCTCCAGGAGATCAAGGACTCCGGCATCCCCGTCGTGCTCGTCGACCGCACGGTCGACACCACGGTCGAGGACCCGTTCGTCACGTGGATCGGCGCCGACTTCAAGCAGGAGGGCACCACCGCGGGGGAGTGGGTCGCGGAGAACGCGCCCGACGCCAAGATCTTCGAGCTGCAGGGCACGCTCGGCTCCGGTGCCCAGGTCGACCGCGAGGAGGGCTTCGGCGAGGTCGTGGGCGACCAGATCATCGGCAAGGCGTCCGGCAACTTCACGCGTGCCGAGGGCAAGACGGCCGTCGAGGCCGCCCTCCAGGCGTACCCGGAGATGACGATGATCTTCACGCACAACGACGACATGGGTCTCGGTGCCATCGAGGCCATCGAGGCGGCCGGCAAGGTCCCCGGCGAGGACATCCAGATCGTGTCCATCGACGGTGTCCGCGACGGCCTGCAGGCGCTCGTCGACAAGAAGTTCAACTACGTGGTGGAGTGCAACCCGGTGTTCGGCGACCAGCTGGCCGAGCTCATCACGCAGGTCGCCGACGGTGCGGACGTGCCGAAGGAGACCATCGTCATCGACGCGGCCTTCGACCAGACGATCACCCAGGCCGACGTCGACGCCCGGCTGTACTGACGCCCGAGCGACGCCCCCGGGCGGCCGGTGCCCCGCGCACCGGCCGCCCGGGACCGCCCGCAGGAAGGACACCGATGTCCGCACCACCCGCCGCCCCCGTCGTCCAGATGAGCGGCATCTCCATCGCCTTCCCCGGCGTCAAGGCCCTCGACGACGTGTCCTTCCGCCTCTTCCCGGGCGAGGTCCACGCGCTCATGGGGGAGAACGGCGCCGGCAAGTCGACCCTCATCAAGGCGCTCACGGGCGTCTACGCCACCGACTCGGGGCAGATCGAGGTCGACGGGCGCGAGCAGCGCTTCGACGGCCCCGACCAGGCGCAGGCCGCCGGCATCTCGACCGTGTACCAGGAGGTCAACCTCTGCGCGAACCTCACGGTGGCCGAGAACGTCATGCTCGGCCACGAGCCGCGCCGCGGGCCCTTCATCGACTGGCGCGCGACCCGCCGCACCGCCGCCGAGTACCTGCGGCGCCTCAACCTCGACATCGACCCGCGCTCCATGCTGGGCTCGCACACCATCGCCGTGCAGCAGCTGTGCGCGATCGCCCGCGCGCTCGTCGTCGACGCCAAGGTGCTCATCCTCGACGAGCCGACGTCGTCCCTCGACAACGCCGAGGTCGCCGAGCTGTTCCGGGTCGTGCGGCGCCTGCGCGACGACGGCGTCGCCGTCCTGTTCGTCTCGCACTTCCTCGACCAGGTCTACGAGCTCTGCGACCGCGTCACCGTGCTGCGCAACGGCCGGTTCGTCGGCGAGCACCGCATCGACGAGCTGCCCCGCCGCGACCTCGTCGCCGCCATGATCGGCAAGTCCCGCGACGCGCTCGCCGGGATCGAGGAGAAGGCCCGCTCGACCATCACGATCCACTCCGAGAAGGAGACGCCGTTCCTCAGCGTCGTCGGGCTCGGCAAGAACGGGTCCGTGCGGCCCTTCGACGTCGACCTGTACGCCGGCGAGATCCTCGGCGTCGCCGGTCTGCTGGGCTCCGGCCGTACCGAGATGGCCCGCCTGCTCGCCGGCGCGGACCGCCCCGACACCGGCGAGGTCCGCGTCCAGAGCACGCTGACCCGGCTGACGTCCCCGCTCGTCGCGCTCGCCCGCGGCATCGCCTACTCCACGGAGGACCGCAAGAAGGAGGGCATCGTCGGCGACCTCACCGTGCGCGAGAACATCGCGCTCGCGATGCAGGCCCGCCGCGGCGCCTGGCGGCCCGTGCCGCGCCGCCAGCTCGACGACGTCGTCGACCGGTACATCACCGCGCTGCAGATCAGCCCGCCGAACCCGAACGCCCTCATCCGGAACCTGTCGGGCGGCAACCAGCAGAAGGTGCTCCTCGCCCGCTGGCTCGCCACGGCGCCGCGCCTGCTCATCCTCGACGAGCCGACCCGCGGGATCGACGTCGGCGCCAAGGCCGAGATCCAGAAGCTCGTCACCGAGCTCGCCCAGGACGGCATGTCCGTCGTCTTCATCTCCTCCGAGCTCGACGAGGTCCTGCGCCTGAGCCAGCGCCTCGTCGTCATGCGCGACCGCGAGAAGGTCGACGAGCTCGTCAACGCCGACGACGTCACGACCGCGACCATCCTCGAGACCATCGCCGAGAGCGGGGCCCACGCATGAGCATGACCGCAGCACCGGGGCGCACCACCGCCTCGCGGGGCGCCGAGATCTGGCGGGAGGTGACCCACCACGGGCTGTTCTGGCCGGTCGTCGCGCTCGTCGGCCTCCTCCTCGCGTGCGGGGCCGCCAGCCCGGGGTTCCTCGACGTCACCGTCCGCGACGGCCACCTGTTCGGCCAGCTCGTCGACCTCGCCCGCAACAGCGCCACCCCGCTGCTGCTGGCCCTGGGCATGTGCCTGGTCATCGCGACCGGCGGCATCGACCTGTCCGTCGGGGCCGTCATGGCGATCGCGCTGGCCGTGTCGCTGACCTACCTCGACGCCGCCGCCGACCCCTCCGACCTGGGCACGGTGCTCACCGCGGTGGCGCTGGGCCTCGCGGTCGGCGCGCTCGGCGGGGCGTTCAACGGGGCGATGGTCGCGGTGCTGGGCATCCAGCCGTTCATCGCGACGATGATCCTCATGGTCGCCGGCCGCGGCATCGCGATGCTCGTCACGCAGGGGCAGATCACCACCGTCTCCAGCCCGCCGTTCAAGACCATCGGGTCCGGGTACGTGCTCGGCATCCCCATGCCCGTGGTCATCGCGCTCGTCACGTTCGTCGTCGTCGCCGTGGTCGTGCGCCGCACCGCGCTCGGCATGTTCCTCGAGTCGATCGGCATCAACCGCGAGGCCAGCCGGCTCGCCGGCGTCCGCTCGCGGCGCACCACGTGGACCGTCTACGTCATCGCCGGCGCGCTCGCCGCGCTCGCCGGCCTCGTGTACGGCGCGCCGACCATGGCCGCCGACGCCAACAACATCGGCCTGATGAAGGAGCTCGACGCGATCATGGTGGTGGTCCTCGGGGGCACCAAGCTCGACGGCGGGCGGTTCTACCTCGGCGGCCTGCTCGTCGGCGCGATGCTGCTCAGCACGCTCGAACGCGCGGTCATCATCTTCCAGCTGCCGTCGCAGACGACCCCGCTGTTCAAGGCCGTCGTCCTCATCGCCGTGTGCGTGGCGGCCTCGCCCACGCTGCGCGCCATGCTCCGGCGCACCCGCCGCGCCGTCGTCGCCGCCCCCGCGCCCGCCGAGCAGGTGGCCGCATGAGCGCCGACCAGCTGGTCCGCCCCGAGCGGCCCGCCACGTCCGTCGTCCACCGGGCCCGCCGGGCGCTGGGCGGGTTCGACCGGCGGATGCTGCCCGTGCTGGGCACGCTGCTGACCCTGGCGATCATGCTGGGCGTCGGGCAGGAGCGGTACTCCACCGACCGCGTGGACTTCGTCAGCATGAAACTGCTGTCGAACCTCCTGGTCGACAACTCCTACCTGCTGGTGCTGGCCGTCGGCATGACGTTCGTCATCCTCACCGGTGGGATCGACCTGTCCGTCGGCGCCGTCGTCGCGCTCGTCGGCCTGGCCATCGCGCAGATGTTCACGGCCGGGCTGCCGCTGGCCGTGGTGCTCGTCGCCGGCGTGCTCATCGGCACGATCTGCGGGCTGCTGATCGGCGTCATGGTGCAGGTGTTCGACATCCAACCCTTCATCGCCTCGCTCGCCGTGATGTTCCTCGCGCGCGGGCTGGCGAACGTCGTCAGCGTCAACTCCCTCAAGATCGACGACCCCGGGTTCTCGGCGCTCGCCGCGTGGAACATCACGTTCGGCGAGGGGCGCACGTCCTGGCGGATCAACGCGAGCATGCTCGTCGCGCTCGCCGTGCTGGTCATCGCGTTCGTCGTGCTGCACCACACGCGGTTCGGGCGCTCCGTGTACGGCCTGGGCGCGGGCGACCAGGGCGCGGCGATCAACCTCATGGGCCTGCGCCCGGCGCGCACCCGCGTGTGGGTCTACACGATCTCCGGCACCTGCGCGGGCGTCGCGGGCGTGCTGTTCGCGCTGTACACCAAGTCCGGGTTCAACCTCACGGGCATCGGCATGGAGCTCGACGCGATCGCCGCCGTCGTCATCGGCGGCACCCTGCTGTCCGGCGGCACGGGCTTCGTGCTCGGCACCGGGGCGGGGGTGATGGTCTACGGGCTGATCCAGGTGCTCATCGCCCGCGAGGGTCTGGACTCCTGGTGGACGCGGGTGTTCATCGGTGCCGTGCTGCTCGCGTTCGTCGTGCTGCAGCGCGTGCTCGCCGTGCGCCGGCGCTGAGACGTGCCGTCGGGCCCGCGGGGAGGTGCCGGGCCCGGCGGCACACCACCGGGGCGCCCCGTCAGGCGGGGTAGGCCGCCGCGAGCCGGTGCCACTGGTCGCCCACGAGCGGGACGACGACCCCGTGCTTGGTGTTCGGCGGCAGCACCAGCTCCTCGCGCGGCACCGGCCGCCAGTCGCCCGAGGCGAGGTCGTCGGCGCGCAGCGGCACGTACCCCTGCGGGCGGGTCGAGTACTGGTCGACCCACAGGTACCAGGTGCCGTCGCGGTGGTCGCGGAAGACCAGCGGCGCCTCGACGTGCGCGTACAGGTCGTCGGCGATGCGGGACGCGACCACGGTGAAGTCGTCGGCGTCGAGCGCGGAGCCGACCTCGTGGAAGAGGCGCAGCGAGCCGGGCACGTCGGCGTCCTGCTTGGAGAACCGGTGCACGCGTCCCTCGTGGACGGTCACCGTGGTGTCGATGACGCCCGTGCCGCGGTCGATCAGCACGCGCGGGGCCGACACCGTCCGGAAGTCACGCGTGGTCGCGACGAGGACGCGCGGGTAGGACGCGCCGGCGTGCCCGGGGTCGTCCTCGTCGTACAGGGACGCCGAGAACGTGACGGCGAAGGCGCCGGTGCCGGGGTCGTACGTCGCCTCGGGCGCCCAGGCCATGCCGGCCGTCGGCGGTGCGACCTCGAGCAGCCACGGCGCGGACCACGTCACCAGGTCCGTCGACCGCCAGACCACGAGCGACCGGCTGCCGTGCCGGGTCCAGGCGTCCCAGCCGGCGTCGTCGCCGCCGTAGATCCGCAGGTCCGTGGCCAGCACGAACCACTCGCCGTCGCCGGCCACCAGGTACGGGTCGCGCACCCCGGTGGTGCCGAGGCCGGACGCGAGCACGGGGCGGCCGCCGTTCGCCCGCCACCAGCGCAGAGGGGTGTCCCCGTCGGACAGCGAGAAGAAGATCCGCTCGCCCCACCCGTCGGGGTCCTCCACGTGGTGCACCAGCAGGTACCCGAACCCGTCGCCCATCCCACCCTCTCTCCAGCCCGCCCGGACCCGTTCACCCCTCCGAGGAATGTGCTCAAGGTGCGACGGATCGTCGCAACCGGCGCACACTCCTCGGAGGGGTGCGGGGGGTGGGTTCGTCAGGCCTGCGTCGCGGTGCCCGCCAGGGCGGTCCAGGACTCCGGCGCCAGCGTCAGGGTCGTGGTGCCGGCACCCGTGCCCGTGACCGGGGCGGTCGCGAGCTCGCTGACGTGCGTGGCCTCGACCTGCGCCGCGTGCTCCGGGCCGTGCGCGGCCGGCTCGTGGTCGGCCGTCACCTGCACGCCGCCGCCGAGCGTCAGCGCCACACCGGGGTGGCGCAGCTCGACCTCGACGGGCTCGGCGGTCCGGTTGACCAGGAAGACGCCGAGCGAGCCGGCCTCGCGCGGGCCGTCCCACGTGACCGCGGCGGTGACCGTCGGCACGTCGCCGTGCTCCTTCGTGGGCATGGTCGCGGCGTCGACGCGCACGTCGAGGCTGTCGCCCTGGGCGAGACGGGCCGTGGCTGCGAACGGGTGGAACGTCGGCTGCTTCCACGCCGGGCCGCCGGGCTCGGTCATGATCGGCGCGATCACGTTGACGAGCTGGGCCAGGCACGCCACGGGCACGCGGTCGGCGTGGTTGAGCAGCGTGACGAGCAGGTCGCCGACGACGACGGCGTCGAGGCCGGAGTAGACGTCCTCGATGATGCGCTGCGGCGCGGTGCGCAGCGGGATCGCGGCCTCGCCCTGGAAGCGGGTGTCGAGGTACCAGACGTTCCACTCGTCGAACGAGATGGTGATCTTCTTGTCGGACCGCCTGCGCGCGCCCACGGCGTCGGCCGACGCGACGACGCGGTCGATGAAGCGGTCCATCGACGTGCCCGACCCGAGGAAGGACGCGCGGTCCCCGTGGCGCTCCTCGTAGTACGCGTGCATCGAGATGTGGTCGACGAGGTCGTAGGTGTAGGAGAGCACGGTCTGCTCCCACTCGCCGAAGGTGGCCATGCCCATCGACGACGACCCGCACACGACGAGGGAGATGGTCGGGTCGACCAGCTTCATGGCCTTGCCGGCCTCGGCGGCGAGCTTGCCGTACTCGTGGGCGTCCTTGTGGCCGATCTGCCACGGGCCGTCCATCTCGTTGCCCAGGCACCAGAGCTTCACGCCGTAGGGCTTCTCGCGGCCGTTCGCGATGCGCAGGTCGGCCCACCGCGAGCCGGCCTCGCCGTTGCAGTACTCGACGAGCGCGGCCGCCTCGGCGACACCGCGGGTGCCGAGGTTGACGGCCATCATCGGCTCGACGCCCTCGCGCTCGGCCCACTGCAGGAACTCGTCGGTGCCGACCGTGTTGGGCTCGATGGTGCGCCACGCGAGGTCGATGAACGGCTTGCGGTCCTCGACGGGGCCGACCGCGTCCTCCCACACGTAGTTCGACACGAAGTTCCCGCCGGGGTACCGGACCATCGAGACGCCGAGCTCGCGGGTGAGCGCGGCGACGTCCTGGCGGAACCCGTGCTCGTCGGCGGTCGTGTGGCCGGGCTCGTAGATGCCCGTGTACACGGCGCGGCCGAGGTGCTCGACGAAGGAGCCGAACACCCGGCGGTCGATCGTGCCGGTGCGGAAGTCGGGGTGCAGCAGGACGGTGGCGCGCTGGGTCATCGGTGCTCCTGGTCGGGCCGTGCGGCGGTGCACGGCGATGCACAACGTTGTAGAAACGACTGCAGCATACGACGCGAACGGCGTCCGCAGCGACGTGCGCCACACCGGTGGTCTAGTCTGGTCGCGTCGCGGAACGCGCTTTCCGTCGGTCGCCACCGGTGGTCGGCGGTGCGTGCGCCGTCCCCGTTCGCCGATGTCGTCGAAGGACTCTCGTGACCGAGCAGCTCGACCAGAACCCCACCGCGCCCCGACCCGCGTCCAGCCGCGGCACGACCGCCGACCCGCGCGTCGTCCCCGCCTTCGCCGCCCCGCCGCCCGGCCGGCGCCGGCGCCGGCACGCCGTGGTCGGCACCGGGCACCGTGCGGGCATGTACGTCGGTGCCGTCACCGGGGACCACGCCGACGTCGCCGAGCTCGTCGCCTGGTGCGACACCAACCCCGGGCGCATGGACCACTACGACCGCGAGGTCGGCGCCGCGCTCGGCCTCGACGGCCCCGCCGGGCTGCCGCAGCACGGGCCCGACGACCTCGAGCGCATGGTCGACGAGGAGCGTGTCGACGTCGTCGTCGTCACCACCCCCGACGCCACCCACGCCGCGCTCGTGGCGCGCGCCCTCGACGCCGGCGCCGACGTCGTCGTCGAGAAGCCCCTGACCACCACGGTCGAGGGCTGCCGCACCATCGTCGAGGCCGTCGAGCGCACCGGCCGCGACCTCGTCATGACGTTCAACTACCGGTACGCCCCCCGCAACTCCACGCTGCGCGAGGTCGTCGCGTCCGGCGCGATCGGCACGGTCACCTCCGTGCACTTCGAGTGGGCGCTCGACACCGTGCACGGCGCCGACTACTTCCGCCGCTGGCACCGCGAGAAGCGCACCTCCGGCGGCCTGCTCGTGCACAAGTCCAGCCACCACTTCGACCTCGTCAACTGGTGGCTGCACGACGTGCCCGCCCGCGTGTACGCCTCGGGCGGGCTGCGGTTCTACGGCGACACCAACGCCGCCGCCCGCGGCATGGGCCCCCGGCCCGAGCGCGGCACCGGCACCGTCGGCGACCCGTGGACCCTCGACCTCACGCGCGACCCCCGGCTGCGCTCCCTGTACCTCGACGCCGAGCACCACGACGGCTACCGCCGCGACCAGGACGTCTTCGCGCCCGGCATCACCATCGAGGACAACCTCTCGCTCGTCGTCGACTACCGCGGCGGGGCGACCCTCACCTACTCCCTCAACGCGCACAGCCCCTGGGAGGGGTACCGGGTCACGGTCAACGGCACCGAGGGGCGCGCCGAGCTCGAGGTCGTCGAGCGCGGCGCCGTCGTCCTCGACGCCGAGGGCAACGCGGTGCTCGACCCGTCCGCGACCCCCGACGCCGCGGCCGCCGCCGCGCTCGAGGGCTCGGTGCGCGCGGAGGGCGAGCGCCTCGTGGTCCAGCGGCACTGGGAGGCCGCGCAGCGCTGGCCCATCCCCGCCGGGATCGGCGGGCACGGCGGCGGCGACGCGATCCTGCTCATGGACGTGTTCCGGCGCGACCTGCGGCTCGCGCCCGACCCCCTCGGCCGCGCCGCGGGCTACAAGGACGGGCTGCGCGCCGTCGCCGTCGGCATCGCCGCCAACCGCTCCCTGGAGACCGGCCAGGCCGTGCTCGTCGAGGACCTCGGGCTCGGCACCGACCTGACCCTCGACGCCCCGCAGACCACCGGCCGGGCGGACGCCGCCGACCGTGCCGACCCCGACCGTGCCGACCCCGACCGTGCCGACGCGACGACGGGCGCCCGGTGACCCCCGGCGCGGGCACCACCCGCCGGCCGCGGCTCGACCCGCGGCCCGCCGCGCGCGCCCTGCACGACGTGGGGCGCGGCGTCGACGTCGAGCACGACGGCACCACGCTGCTGCGGTACGTGTATGTGCCCGACGACGTCCAGCTGGAGTCCCCGCGGCCCTACCTGCACCCGCTGCGCACCCGCCGCGGCGACGTCGTCACCGCGCTGCGCCCGCACGACCACGTGTGGCACAAGGGCGTCGCGTGGTCGCTGCCCGTGGTCGGCGACGAGAACTTCTGGGGCGGGCCCACGTACGTGCGCGACCAGGGCTACGTCCAGCTCGACAACGACGGGTCGATGGACCACCAGGCGATCGTGCGCCTCGACGTCACCAGCGGCCCCGACGCCGAGCGTGTGGACCTCGTGCACACCCTCGCCTGGCACACCCAGGACGGCGAGCACGTCGTCGACGAGGAGCGCGCCCTGGCCGCCGTCGTGCCCGCCGACCGCGACGACGTGTGGTTCCTGCTCTTCGACACGTCCATGACGAACGTCAGCGACCGGGCGCTGCCGCTGGGCTCGCCCACCACCCGCGGGCGGGAGAACGCCGGGTACGGCGGGCTGTTCTGGCGCGGGCCGCGCGACTTCACCGGCGGCACCCTGCTGGCCCCCGGGTTCGCCGGCGGCGAGGAGGTGCGCGGCACGCGCGCGCCGTGGATGGGCTTCACAGGCGCGCACGACGGCAGCGGCCGGCAGTCGACGGTCGTCGTCGTCGACGGTGCGACCAACCCCTCGCACCCGCCGCAGTGGTTCGCCCGCACCGAGTGGTTCGCCGGGGTCAACCCTGCGCCCTTCTTCAGCGAGGAGGTGCCGTTCGACACCGGGGCGACCCTGCGGTTCCGGTACGCGCTCGTGGTCGCGCAGGGCCCGGCCGACGCCGACGGGGCCGCGGCGCTCGCGGCCCGGGGCCGGGCGCTGCTCGACGGCTGAGGGCGCAGCCCCGACGGCTGATTTCTGGGCCGGAGGGCTGCGTCAGCCGCCGACGGTCGTCAGCACACGGTGCCGGTGCGCCACCACCGAGCCCAGCAGGTCGCGCTCGGTGGTGGCGTACGTGCGCAGGTCCGCCCGGCCCGTCAGCGCGATCTGCCGGCGCAGCGCCAGGGTCGTCGCGTCCCGCTGGAACGCGTGCATGGCCGCGCCAGCCGCCGCACCGCCGGTGCGCGCGGCCCACCGGCGCGCCTGGGTCCGCAGCCGGATCGACGTCAGCATCTGCACCTCGTGCGGCGCGAACCAGCCGGCCCGCCCGTACTCGTCGAGCCGTCCGGCGATGATGTCGCGCTCGCGCCGGCGCAGCCCGAACGCCAGCGCGACCACGCCGACGAAGACGGGTACCTGCACCACCAGGTAGAGGGCCAGGAACGCCGGCCCGGCGAGCAGCGCCGTCGCGTTCCACGCCGAGTGCAGCGCCATCGCGGCCACGAGCCCGAGCGGCGTGGCCCACAGCACGGCGCCCCGCGACCGCGACCGGGCCGCCCACCCGATCGCCGCACCCGTGCACGCGGTGAACAGCAGGTGCGCGAAGGGGGTCGCCAGGCCGCGCATCGCGAACGTCTGCGGCAGCAGCTCGCCCGCCTGGCCGAAGTACAGGACGTTCTCGGTGAACGCGAAGCCCGCCGCCACGACGCCCGCGTAGACGATCCCGTCGACGACCCCGTCGAAGTACCGGCGCCGCGCCAGGTAGATCACCAGCACGCCGAGCCCCTTGCCGATCTCCTCGACGACCGGCGCCGAGACCAGCGCGGTCGTGCGGTAGGCGGCGTCGGGGTCACCGGTCGCGTGCGCGACGAACCACATCGTCAGGTCGTTGACGGTCACCGCCAGCAGCACCGCGACGCCCGCGCCCCACAGCAGCCCGAACAGCAGGGCCCCGCGCGGCTCCGGCTCCCACGTGTCGAGCCACCGCACGCCCGCGAGCACCAGCGCCAGCGGCACGAGCGCCAGGAGCAGGCCCACCGTGCCCGGCCCCATGCCGACCTCGAGCAGCACCACGCCCAGCCCGGCCAGGGCCGCGAGGCCCACGACCGTCAGGCCGAGGACCGTCACGACGTCGGTCCACGCGCTCGTGCGGCGCGTGCCGCCCGGCCACGACGTCGGCACCGCGCCGGCGCCCATCGGTCCCGGTGCTGCCGCAGGGGTGGTGCCCCACGCGGCGGAGGGGTGCGCGTCGGCGTGCGGGGTCGTCACGCGGCACACCCTAGCGACGCGCCGGTCCGCCACGCCGAGCCGCTCACCCCGCGTCCGCGTACGAGCCGACGACCGCCAGGTCCAGCGCGAACTCCACGGGCCGGTCGCCGAACAGCAGCCGCCCCGCCTCCGCCGCCGACTCGCGCACCGCGACGGCCACGTCGTCGGCGACCTCCTCGGGGGTGTGCACCACGACCTCGTCGTGCAGGAAGTACACCAGGTGCGGGCGCCCCGGCAGCGCGTGCAGCCGCCGCCGCAACGACGCGAGCCAGCACAGCGCCCACTCCGCCGCGGTGCCCTGCACGACGAAGTTGCGGGTGAACCGGCCCCGGTCGCGCGCCCGCCGCCGCGCCTCGCGCACGTCCTGCGCGCTGGCGCCCTCGGACCGGGCGGCGGCGAGGTCGTCGAGCAGCGCCTGAGCGCCCGGCGGCGACGAGCGCCCGAGCCACGTCGAGACCACCTCCCCGCGCTCTCCGGCGCGCGCGGCCTCCTCGACGAGGGCGACCGCCCGCGGGTACGCGGCCGTCAGGCGGGGCATGAGCATCGCGCTCGCACCGGTCGTCGCGCCGTAGATCGCACCGAGCAGCGCGTACTTGGCGTCCTTGCGGGTGGGCACGATGCCCGCGTCGGCGATGCCCTGGTACAGGTCGCTCGCGCGGGCGGCGGCCGCCATCGCGTCGTCGCCGGACATGGCCGCGAGCACCCGCGGCTCGAGCTGGGCCGCGTCGGCGACCACGAGCCGCCAGCCCGGGTCGGCGCGGGCCGCGGCCCGCAGCGCGGCGGGCAGCTGCAGCGCCCCGCCGCCGTCGGTGGCCCACCGCCCGGTGACCACGCCGCCGACGACGTAGGTGGGCCGGAACCGGCCGTCGTGCACCCACGCGTCGAGCCACGCCCACCCGTTGGCGGACAGCAGCCGCGACAGGCGCTTGTACTCCAGCAGCGGCTCGACGACGGGGTGGTCGAGCGCCCCGATCTCCCACTTGCTCGTCGAGGCGAGGTCGAAGCCCTGCAGGCGCAGCGCGCGCAGCAGGTCGGGCGGGGAGTCCGGGTTCAGCCGGGGTGCCACCAGCGCTGCGCGCACCTGCGCCGCGAGGTCCTCCAGCCGCTGCGGCCGGCCCGCCGCCGGCCGCGGCCCCAGCAGCTCGGTGAGCAGCGCGTCGTGCACGACGGGGTCCCAGGGCAGCCCGTCGTGGTGCATCTCCTCCGCGACGAGCGCCCCGCCGGACTCCGCGGCGAGCAGCAGGCGCAGCCGTCTGGGCGCCGTGGACCCCGCGACGGCGTCGAGCTGGGTGCGCAGCTCGGCGAGCAGGTCGACGGGGGAGCCCGCCGGGTGCGCGTCCTGGCGGGTCGGTGCCGCAGGCGCCTCGTCCAGCAGGTCGAACAGGGACGGGACGTGCGCGGGTTCCGGGACGGGCGGGTCCTCCCACGCGGCCCGCGGCTGCCCGGCCAGCGCCGACCCGGCCGCGGCCACCGCGTGCCGCAGGAGCGTCCGGCACAGCCGCAGGTCGTGGCACCGCTCGACCCGCACGCCCGCGGCGAGCAGCGGCGGGTAGCGGCGCCGCGTGTCGTCCCAGACCCAGCGCACCGGTGCGCCGCCCGACGTGCCCGGGCCGGGTGCGGCGCCCGCCTCGACGCGCGCGACCTCGGCCGGGAGCCCGTCCGCCGGCACCGTGCGGGTGCCGAGCACGTGGGCACCGTCGTCGAGGTCGGTCAGCGTGACGGTGCGCGCGTGCTCGTCGTGGTCGAGCAGCACGAACGCGGGCACACCCCATGCTCGCCCCCGCCGCCCACAGCGCCGGGCCGCACCGCCGTCCGCGCGTCGTCAGTGCGTCAGCGCGTCAGCGCGCTGTCAGTGCGTCAGCGCGCTGCGGACCGCCCCGGCGGGAACCGCCAGCACGTCGTCGCCGCCGGCCCCGTCGAGCGTGACGAGGACGTCGCCCGTGGTCTCGTCGACGTGCACGGCGACGTCGGGGACGACCTGCGTGACGCCCGGCTCGAGCATGGCGTCGAGCACGACCGTCTGCGGCCAGGCGTGGCGCGTGAGGCCGGCCGGCTCGATGAGGTGGACGACGAGCGCGTCGTCCTCCAGGTGCAGGGTCGCGGTCAGGGTGCGTCCCGTCGCCAGGAGGACGCAGGACGCCCCCGTCAGCGCCGGCAGGGTTCGACTGGGCATCGGTGCCACCTCGCTCGTCCGTCGGATGATCGGTGGAGCGACCGGCGCGGCGTCCTCCCCAGGGCCGCGCCGGTCGGGTCCCCCCGATCGGACAGGAGCATCGAAGCCTCGTCCAGATACGTCCGATCGTCCTCGCGTCCCGGGAGATCCGCGCGGAAGGCGTTTTCCGCTAGGGTTGAACCGATTCACGGTCAAGGACGACGCGGGAGGGCTCGATGACGACCACGGGTGGGTTCACGCTGCCGGGAGAGGCGGGCCACGAGGCCTTCACGCTCGCGATGGCGCAGCGGTGGGGCGCGGACGTCATCCGCGACTCCGACGGCACGCAGCTCTCGGACGAGATCCTGGGCTCCGGCCACGGCATCTACTCCACGCTGTGCCTCATCCGGGAGGACAACGCCTGGGCGAAGGCGCACCCGCGGCTCATGCAGCAGAACTTCCTCATGTCCCGCCCCGTGACCGCCGACGGCGACCGCGTCGAGATCCGCCTCCTCGACGGCTACTCCACCGACCAGTTCGTCCTCAACGACTGGGACGGCGTCGAGGAGTTCTGGCAGGTCCACGACCGCACCACCGGCACCGAGGTCCCCGCCGGGCGCTGGGCGCTCGCCGACGGCGTCGTCACGGTCGCCGGCGCGGTGCCCGGCCACACGTACACCGTGAACTTCCTGGTCATGCGCGTCTGGGAAGAGATCTCGATGTACAACCACGTGACCAACGACTGGGGCGACCGTGAGCACCTCATGGCCGTCGAGCCCCGGTACCCCGAGGTGGCCGAGCACATCCTCGACTGGCTCGACCGGTGGTGCGTGGAGCACCCCGCCACCACCGTGGTGCGGTTCACGTCGCTGTTCTACAACTTCGCGTGGTTCTGGGGGTCGGACGCGAACCTGCCCCACGTGTACGCCGACTGGGGCTCGTACGACTTCACCGTCAACCCCGTGGCGCTGCGCGCGTTCCGCGAGGAGACGGGTCTGACGATCACGTCCGAGGACTTCGTCAACGCGGGGCGCTACACCTCGACGCACAACCCGCCGTCGGACGTCTACCGCCGCTGGACCGCGTTCGTCGGCGACTTCGTCCGGGACCTCGGCCGGCGCTGCGTCGACGTCGTCCACCGGCACGGCAAGAAGGCCTACGTCTTCTACGACGACTCCTGGATCGGCCTCGAGCCGTACTCCGGCCGGTTCGCCGAGATGGGCTTCGACGGGCTCATCAAGGCGGTGTTCTCCGGCTACGAGGCGCGGCTGTGCGCCGGTGTCGACGTGCCCGTCCGCGAGCTGCGGCTGCACCCCTACCTGTTCCCCGTCGACCTCGAGGGGCGGCCGACCTTCCAGCCCGGGGTCGAGGGCGCCGACCCGACCGCGGACCTCCGCCGCTACTGGGTCACGCTGCGCCGGGCGCTGCTGCGGGCGCGGATCGACCGGATCGGGCTGGGCGGGTACCTCTCGCTCGTCGAGCCGTTCGCCGACTTCCAGGACGAGGTCGCGCAGGTCGCGGACCAGCACCGGCGGATCCTCGCGCTGCACCGGGCCGGCGGTCCCGTCGCGGCGCCCGTGCGCGTCGGCGTGCTCACCGCGTGGGGCGCGCTGCGGTCCTGGACGTGCTCGGGCCACCTGCACGAGAACCCCGACCTGTCGCTCCTGCACGTGCTGGAGTCCCTCGCCGGGCTCGGGTTCGACGTCAGCTTCCACCGGCTCGACGAGGTCGCCGAGCACGGCGTGCCCGCGGGCGTCGACGTCCTCGTCAACGCCGGCCCGCAGGGCACCGCGTGGTCGGGCGGGGACGGGTGGGCCGACCCGCGCCTGGTCGCCGCGATCACCACCTTCGTGCGCGGCGGGGGCGGGCTGCTGGGCGTCGAGCAGCCGTCGGCCGCCGACGTGCCGGGGCGGCTGCACCGCTTCCAGCTGGCCGAGGTGCTGGGCGTCGACCAGGACGGCGGCGACCGCCACGTGCTCGCCCGCCGCCGGTTCGTGGTCGACCCGGACCACCCCGTCCTCGCCGCGGCGGGTGCGGCCGACGACCTGCCGCCGCTGCCCGGGCTGCACGTGCTGCGCGACGACGTCCGCGTGCTCGCGGCCGCCGACGGGGTGCCCGTCGCGACGGCCGCGCAGGTCGGCCGGGGGCGGGCCGTGTACCTGTCCGGGCACCGCCACGGCCCCGCGTCGGCACGCCGCCTGGAGGACGCGCTGTGGTGGGCGTCCGGCCGGGAGCGCACGGGCCTGACGACGTCCGACCCCGGTGCGACCGCCGTCGAGATCGGCGGCGTCGTGCTGGTCAGCAACGACACCCTCGAGCCGAGGACCGTGCAGGTGCTGCGGGACGGGGTCGCCCTGGCCACCCTCGACCTGGCGCCGGCGGCCCTGCACGAGCTGCCCGTCTGAGCCGCGCAGGGTCGTGCGCGGCGGGACCGGTCCGGTAGCGTGGCCGGACCGGTCGAATCGTTGCGAACGTCGAAGAGGACTTCCGTGGAAACGCTCCCGTACCAGGACCCGACGCTGCCCGTCCCCGAGCGCGTCGGCGACCTGATCGCCCGCATGACCCTGCCCGAGAAGGTCGGGCAGATGCTCCAGCTCGACGCCCAGCCGGGCGTGGACGACCTCGTCGAGGACATCCACGTCGGGTCGATCCTGCACGCCTCGCCGCAGCGCGTGCTCGAGGCCCTCGACGCCGTCGAGCGCACGCGGCTGAAGATCCCGCTGCTCATCGCCGACGACGCCATCCACGGCTACTCGTTCTGGCGCGGCGCGACGATCTTCCCCACCCAGCTGGGCGCCGCGTCGTCCTGGGACCCGGCCGCGGCCGAGCAGATGGCCCGCGTCACGGCCGTCGAGGTCGCCTCCACCGGGCTGCACTGGACGTTCTCGCCCGTCGTCTGCATCACCCGCGACCTGCGCTGGGGCCGCGTCACCGAGACCTTCGGCGAGGACCCGTACCTGCTCGGCGAGCTCGCCGCGGCCATGGTGCGCGGCTACCAGGGCGACGGCCTCGACGACCCCACCGCGATCCTCGCGTGCGCCAAGCACTTCGCCGGGTACTCCGAGACGCAGGGCGGGCGCGACGCCTCCGAGGCCGACATCTCGCGCCGCAAGCTGCGGTCGTGGTTCCTGCCGCCGTTCGAGCGTGTCGCCCGCGCCGGGGCACGCACCTTCATGATCGGGTACCAGTCCACCGACGGCGTCCCGATCGTCGTCAACGAGTGGCTGCTCAAGGAGGTCCTGCGCGGCGAGTGGGGCTGGACCGGCACCCTCATCACCGACTGGGACAACGTCGGCCGCATGATCTGGGAGCAGAAGATCGCCCCCGACCACGCGCACGCCGCCGCGCGCGCCGTCGCCGCCGGCAACGACATGGTCATGACCACGCCCGGCTTCTTCGAGGGTGCGCAGAAGGCCGTCGCCGACGGGCTCCTCGACGAGTCCCAGCTCGACGCGGCCGTCGCGCGCATCCTCACCGTGAAGTTCGAGCTCGGCCTCTTCGAGGACCCGCGCCGCCCCGACCCGGCACGGCAGGCCGAGGTCATCGGCTCCGCCGCGCACCAGGAGATCAACCTGCAGGTCACGCGCAAGAGCCTGGTGCTGCTGCGCAACTCCGGCGTGCTGCCGCTCGGCGGCGACCTCGTCGCGGGCGCCGACGGCCGTGCCACCGGGCCGGCCGGCGACCCTGAGCCGCGCACCATCGCGGTCGTCGGGCCCAACGCGGACGACGTCGACGCCCAGCTCGGCGACTGGGCCGGCCGCTCCGGGCAGGTCGACTGGATGCGCGAGGAGGGCCACCCGCGCGAGATGACCGAGACCGTGCTCGACGGCCTGCGTGCGCTCGCGCCGGCGGGCTGGACCGTCGCGTACGCGCAGGGCGCCGAGATCGGCGAGCTCGGCCCCGACCCGGAGGGCGAGTTCCACCCCGACGGGCAGCCGCGCATGCCGATCCTGCACGCGGCCGAGCCCGACGCGGCGATGATCGCCGAGGCCGTCGCCGCCGCGCGCGGCTCCGACCACGTCGTGGCGGTCGTCGGCGACACCATCGGCCTGATGGGGGAGACCCGCTCCACCGCGACGCTCGAGCTCGTCGGCGGGCAGGTCGCCCTCCTCGACGCGCTGGCCGCGACCGGGACGCCCATGACGGTGGTGCTCATCGCGTCCAAGCCGCTGGTGCTGCCGCAGTCGGCGCTCGACGCCGACGCGATCGTGTGGGCCGCGAACCCCGGCATGCGCGGCGGGCGCGCGATCGCCGAGCTGCTGCTCGGGCTCGTCGAGCCCGCCGGCCGCCTGCCGCTGACGTTCGCCCGGCACGTGGGCCAGCAGCCGGTGTACTACAACCAGGTCCGCGGGCAGCACGGCGCGCGGTACGCCGACCTGACGCAGGACCCGGCGTTCGCGTTCGGCGAGGGGCTGACCTACTCGACGGTCGAGTACTCGGGCCTGACGCTCGACCAGACGCAGCTGACGGCCGACGGCACCGTCCGGGGGCGCGTCACGCTGACGAACACCGGTGCGCGGCCCTCGCACGAGGTCGTGCAGGTCTACATCAGCGACCTCGTCACGTCCGCCACCTGGACGGACAAGGAGCTCAAGTCGTTCGTGCACGTGGACGTGCCCGCCGGCGGGTCCGTCGTCGTCGACGTCGCAGTGCCGGTGTCGGCGTGCACGATCGTCGACGCCCACGAGCGCCGCGTCGTCGAGCCCGGCGACTTCGAGCTCCTGGTGGGCCGCTCGTCCCGCGCCGCCGACCTCCTGCGCACCCCGTTCACGGTCCTCCCCTGACGGATCGCCCCCTCGCCGACCCCGTCATCCCTGCCGCCCCCGCACCCGGCGGCGCCACGGACGACGGGGTCGGCGGGGTGGTCGGGCCCGGCAGGGTCAGGGGCGGATGTCGGTGATCGTCGCCTGCAGGGACGTGCGGAAGCGCTCGTCGCCGTCGAGGTCCGACGGGGTGACCGGCTTGCCGTACGTGGCCGACGCGTAGATCGCCGTGACCAGCTCCAGCGGGCGGCGCGCGTGCGTCACCAGGTCCGGCATCGGCTCACCGGCCCACAGCGCGTCGACCACGGCCCGCACGAGGGGCTCGTGGCCGCTCGGCTCGTCCTCGGCCGGGAACGCCCAGCCGGCCGCCACGTCCTCAGCCACCCCGCGCGCGGGCGTGATCCGCCAGTTCGGGCCCGCGTGGCCGTACAGGTGCTCCACCTCGACGGTCGCCAGCTCGCAGTCGATGCGCACGACCGAGGCCTCGCGCGGGCTGAGGACGCTCGACACGGCCTGCGCGACCACGCCGTTCGCGAACCGCACCACGGCGGTCGACACGTCCTCCATCTCGATGTCCCGCGCGACGCGCCACAGCCGGGCGTCCACCTCGGCCCAGTCGCCGAGCAGGTGCGCGAGCAGGTCCATCTGGTGGATGCCGTGGCCGAGCGTCGTGCCGCCGCCCTCGCCGTCCCACGTGCCGCGCCAGTCGACCGCGTAGTAGTCGTCGCCGCGCAGCCACAGCGTCTGGCACTGGGCGAGCAGCGGACGCCCCAGGGCGCCCGAGTCGAGCAGGTGCTTGACGTGCGCCGCCGCGGTGCCGGTGCGCTGCTGGAACACGATCGCGAACGCGAGCCCGGCGGCGTCGGCGGCCTGCTGCATGTCGTCCAGCTCGGCCAGCGACAGGGCCGGCGGCTTCTCGCACAGCACGTGCACGCCCGCGGCGTACGCGTCGAGGGTCTGCTGCCGGTGCAGGTCGGGCGGGGTGCACAGGATCACCAGGTCGAGGCGCTCGGCGGCCAGCAGCTCGGTGTGCGTGGCGTACCGGCCCGGCACGCCGTACCGGTCGGCGAACTCGGTGCGCCGGGCCTCGCTGCGGTTCGACACCGCGACGAGCTCGATGCGCGGGTCGGCCTCGACCGCCTGCGCGTGCAGGTGCGCGACCGCACCCGTGCCGACGATCGCGGCGCGCAGCGGCGCCCGTCCGGGGTCCTGCTGATGCCCGTCCTGGTGGCTCACGACGACGCTCCCTCGCGCTCGCTGGTTGCCGGTCGCGGACAGCGTACGACATCCGGCAAGCGCTTCCCGTCGCGGGCGCCGCCCCGGGTCGAGGTCAGTAGCCGGCGGTGCTCGCGCGCACGACGAGCTCGGGCTGGAACAGCACCCGCTGGTGCTCGGCGCCGTCGCCCGCCGCCGCCTCGCGCAGCAGCAGGTCCGCCGCGGTCCACCCCAGGGTGTGCGTCGGCTGGTGCACGCTGGTCAGCGGCACCGTCAGCATCGGCGCGATCGCGACGTCGTCGTACCCGACCACGGCCATGGACGCCGGCACGGGCACGTCGGCGCGGCGCAGCGCCCGCAGCGCACCCAGCGCGGTGAGGTCGTTGACGCAGAACGTCGCGGTCGGCCGGCGGTCCGACCCCATCGCGAGGATCTCGTTCATCGCCTGCTCGCCGGCGTCGGCGTTGAGCGAGCCGACCGTGACCTCGGTCAGCACGTCCTCGGGGTCCCGCCCGGCGGCGACGAGGGCCGCGACCACGCCGGCGCGGCGGTCCACGCACTGGCGGATGGTGTCGGGGCCGTTGACGAACGCCAGGCGCTCGTGCCCGAGGGCGAGCAGGTGCTCCACGGCGAGCTGCCCGCCGCGCACGTCGTCGACGCCGACGCTGGACACGTCCTCGACCTCGCTCGTCGCGTCGAGCAGGACCACGCCCACCCCGCGGTCCCGCATCGCGAGGATGACGTCGAGCGAGCCCTGCGACGGCGTCACCAGCACGCCCTGCACGCCGTGCTCCTCGTACAGGCGCAGGTAGCGGGCCTCGCGCTCCGGGTCCTCGTCCGACGACGACAGCATCAGCGTGTACTCGTCGGGCGCGAGCCGGTCCTCGATGCCCCGGGCGACCTCGGTGAAGAACGGGTTCGCGATGTCGAGCACGATCGCGCCGACGGTGCGGATGGTGCCGGCGCGCAGCTGCCGGGCCGACGCGTTGCGGACGAAGCTCATCTCCTCGATCGCGGCCTGGACGCGCTCGCGGGTGGCGGGCGTGACCTGGTCGGGCCGGTTGAGCACGTTGGACACCGTGCCGACCGAGACGCCGGCGCGCTTGGCGACGTCGGTGATCGACGGCCTGCGTGCGCGGCCGTTCTGCTGCGTCGCCATCGACCGTCCTCCTTCGTCCGCGCCCGTCGCTGCGCGGACCTCGTGATCGTAACCAGCCCGCGCCCGGGGCGGCGGCACGTGCCACGGCGCGGGGTGCCATGATGGCGGAAAGCGCGATCCGGCAGCGACGCCGCCTCGTTGACACGGCGTCCCGCTGCTCCCTACAGTGATCATGAATCGTTTCATGGACGAAAGCGGAGGTCGACGATGACCCGCGTGTGCTTCGTCTCGCGTGTGCGCCCCGACCGCCTCGACGAGTACCGCCGCCGGCACGCCGCCGTGTGGCCGGAGATGCTCGAGGCGCTGCGGGACAGCGGCTGGCGGGACTACCACCTCTACCTCACCCCGGACGGGCAGCTCCTCGGCTTCGTCGAGACACCCGACCTCGCCGCCGCGCAGGCCGCCATGGCCGCGACCGGCGTGAACGCCCGCTGGCAGGCCGAGATGAGCGAGTTCTTCGTCGACGACGGCAACCCCGACGAGGGGTTCGTCGTCGTCGAGGAGGTCTTCCACCTCGAGGCCCAGCTCGCCGCCGCGGGCCTGCCGACCGCCCCTGCAGCACCCGCCGCCCCGACCGACGCCGACGTCGTCGCGGCGCAGCCCCCGACCCCCGCCGCACGGCACCCGCACGACCACCAGGAGCAGGCATGAGCCAGACACCCGCCGGGCAGGACGCCGGCACGCGGGAGGAGCGCGCGCTGGCCGCGCTCGCCCAGCAGACCATCGAGCTGCCGTCCTGGGCGTTCGGGAACTCCGGCACCCGGTTCAAGGTGTTCGGGCAGGCCGGCGTGCCGCGCGACCCCTTCGAGAAGATCGCCGACGCGGCCCAGGTGCACCGCTTCACCGGCGTCGCGCCCCGCGTGTCCCTGCACATCCCGTGGGACAAGGTCGACGACTTCGACGCCCTGTCCGCGCACGCCCGTGACCTGGGGGTGAGCATCGGCGGCATCAACTCGAACCTGTTCCAGGACGACGAGTACATGCTCGGCTCGCTCACGCACCCCGACGCCGCGGTGCGCAAGAAGGCGGTCGCGCACCACCTCGAGTGCATCGACGTCATGGGCGCCACGGGCTCGCACGACCTGAAGATCTGGTTGCCGGACGGGCTCAACTACCCCGGCCAGGACTCGATCCGGGCCCGGCAGGACCGCCTGGCCGACTCCCTCCAGCAGATCTACGCGGCGCTGACCGCGGCCGACCCGGACCACCGGCTGATCCTGGAGTACAAGTTCTTCGAGCCGTACTTCTACACGATGGACGTGCCGGACTGGGGCACCTCGCTGCTGCACTGCCTCGCGCTCGGGGACCGCGCGATGGTCGTGCTCGACACGGGCCACCACGCGCCCAACACGAACATCGAGTTCATCGTGGCCCAGCTCCTGCGCGTGGGGCGCCTGGGGGCGTTCGACTTCAACAGCCGGTTCTACGCCGACGACGACCTCATGGTCGGCGCGGCCGACCCGTTCCAGCTGTTCCGGATCATGCACGAGATCGTGCAGTCCGGGGCCCTGGCGCCCGACTCGGGCGTCAACTTCATGCTCGACCAGTGCCACAACATCGAGCCGAAGATCCCCGGGCAGATCCGGTCCGTGATGAACGTGCAGGAGGCCACGGCGAAGGCCCTGCTCGTCGACCCCGACGCGCTGCTCGTGGCCCAGCAGTCCGGTGACGTCCTCGGGGCCAACGGCCTGCTGATGGACGCGTACGCGACCGACGTCCGTCCGCTGCTGGCGCGCCTGCGCGAGCAGCAGGGGCTCGACCCCGACCCGCTGGGCGCGTACGCGCGCAGCGGCTACGCCGACACGATCGTGGCCGGGCGCGTGGGCGGCGCGCAGGCCGGATGGGGAGCCTAGAGACCATGACGACGCCGACGAACTCCAGCCCGTCGACGCCTGCCGAGCAGCTCATCGCCCGGTCCAACCGCCTGGGCTCCGACCCGCGCGTGACGAACTACGCCGGGGGCAACACGTCCGCCAAGGGGACCGCGACCGACCCGGTCACGGGGCGCGACGTGGAGCTCCTGTGGGTCAAGGGCTCGGGCGGGGACCTGGGCACGCTCACGGAGAAGAACCTGGCCGTGCTGCGCCTGGACCGCCTGCGCTCGCTGGTCGACGTCTACCCGGGCGTGGACCGCGAGGACGAGATGGTCGCCGCGTTCGACTACTGCCTGCACGGGCGTGGCGGCGCGGCACCGTCGATCGACACGGCCATGCACGGCCTGGTCGACGCGGCGCACGTGGACCACCTGCACCCCGACGCGGGCATCGCGCTCGCGACCGCGGCCGACGGCGAGTCGCTGACGGCCGAGGTCTTCGGCGACCGGGTGGTGTGGGTGCCGTGGCGGCGCCCGGGCTTCCAGCTCGGGCTCGACATCGCGCAGGTCAAGGAGAAGAACCCGCAGGCGATCGGGTGCGTGCTCGGCGGGCACGGCATCACCGCCTGGGGCGACACCTCCGAGGAGGCCGAGGCCCGCTCGCTCGAGATCGTCCGCACCGCGGAGGCGTTCGTCGGGGAGCGCACGGCGGCCCTGGCCGCGCAGGGCCGCCACCCGTTCGGGGCCGTGCGCCCCGGGTACGAGGCGCTCCCGGAGGCCGAGCGGCGGGCCCGCGCGGCCGCGCTCGCCCCGGTGGTCCGGGGCCTGGCGTCGACGGACCGCCCGCAGGTGGGGCACCTGACCGACTCCGACGTCGTGCTCGACCTGCTGGCCCGCGAGAAGCTCGCGCACCTCGCGGCGCTCGGCACGTCCTGCCCCGACCACTTCCTGCGGACCAAGGTCAAGCCGCTGGTCGTGGACCTGCCGGCGGACGCCCCGCTCGACGACGTCGTCGCCCGGCTGCGCGAGCTGCACGCCGCCTACCGCGAGGACTACGCCGCGTACTATGCGCGTCACGCGACGCCCGGCAGCCCCGCGATGCGCGGCGCCGACCCGGCCGTGGTGCTCGTGCCCGGTGTCGGCATGTTCTCGTTCGGCAAGGACAAGCAGACCGCGCGCGTGGCCGGCGAGTTCTACGTCAACGCCATCAACGTCATGCGGGGCGCCGAGGCCATCAGCACGTACGCGCCGATCGACGAGGCCGAGAAGTTCCGCATCGAGTACTGGGCGCTGGAGGAGGCCAAGCTCGCGCGGATGCCCGCCCCGAAGCCCCTGGCCACGCGGGTCGCGCTCGTCACGGGTGCCGGGTCGGGCATCGGCCGGGCGATCGCGCAGCGGCTGGCGGCCGAGGGCGCCTGCGTCGTCGTCGCCGACGTCAACCTCGAGGGCGCCGAGCAGGTCGCCGCCGAGCTGGGCGGGCCCGACGTGGCCGTCGCGGTGCGCGCGGACGTCACCGACGAGGACGCGGTCGCCGACCTCGTCCGGGCGACGTGCCTGGCGTTCGGCGGCGTCGACCTCGTGGTCAACAACGCCGGCCTGTCGATCTCCAAGCCGCTGCTGGAGACGACGGCCCGGGACTGGGACCTGCAGCACGACGTGATGGCCCGCGGCTCGTTCCTCGTGGCCCGCGAGGCCGCCCGCGCGATGATCGCGCAGGGCATGGGCGGCGACGTCGTCTACATCGCGTCGAAGAACTCGCTGTTCGCGGGGCCCAACAACATCGCGTACTCGGCGACGAAGGCCGACCAGGCGCACCAGGTGCGGCTGCTGGCCGCCGAGCTCGGCGAGCACGGCATCCGCGTCAACGGGGTCAACCCCGACGGCGTGGTCCGCGGCTCGGGGATCTTCGCCGCCGGCTGGGGCGCCCAGCGCGCCGCGACGTACGGCGTGCCCGAGGAGAAGCTCGGCGAGTACTACGCGCAGCGCACCCTGCTGAAGAAGGAGGTGCTGCCCGAGCACGTCGCGGCCGCCGTCGTCGCGCTCACCGGCCCCGACCTCGTGCAGACCACCGGCCTGCACGTGCCCGTCGACTCCGGCGTCGCCGCGGCGTTCCTGCGCTGACGCCCCCACCCAGGAGGACCCCGTGACCACCACCCCGCCCGTGCCGGCCTTCGCGGCCGTCGACCTGGGCGCGTCCAGCGGGCGCGTCATCGTCGGGCGCGTGCTCGACGCCGGCACGGACGGGGCGCGGGTCGACCTGCACGAGGTCACGCGGTTCGGCAACGGGCCCGTCGGGGTGCCGCGCGGCGGGCCCGACGGGGGCACCCGCCTGCACTGGGACGTGCTGGCCCTGTGGCGCGGCGTGCTCGACGGTCTGCGCGCCGCGAACCGGGAGGCCGGCGCCCTCGCGGGGGTCGGTGTCGACTCCTGGGCCGTCGACCACGGGCTGCTCGACGCGGACGGCGCCCTGCTGGGCAACCCCGTGCACTACCGCGACGCCCGCACCGCCGGCGTGCCCGAGCGCGTGTTCGCGACCGTCCCGGCCGCCGAGCTGTACGCGCGCACGGGCCTGCAGGTGCAGCCCTTCAACACGGTCTTCCAGCTGGTCGCCGCGCAGGGCGAGGCCCAGCTCGCGGCCGCGCGCCGCCTGCTGCTGGTGCCCGACCTGCTGGGGGCGTGGCTCACCGGCGAGCAGGTCGCGGAGGTCACCAACGCGTCGACCACCGGGCTGCTCGACGCCTCCACCCGCACGTGGGCGACGGACCTGGCCGTGCGGCTGGGTGTCGACACCGCCCTGCTGCCGCCGCTGCGCGACCCGGGGCGCCTGCTCGGGCACGTGCGCCCCGACCTGGCGGCGGACCTCGGGCACCACACGCCGCTGCCGGTGTGGACGGTCGGCTCGCACGACACCGCGTCGGCCGTGGTCGCCGTGCCCGCGCAGGGCGAGGACTTCGCGTACGTCTCCTGCGGCACGTGGTCGCTGGTCGGCCTGGAGCTGCCCGCCCCGGTGCTCTCCGAGGAGTCGCGCACCGCGAACTTCACCAACGAGGCCGGTGTCGACGGCACGGTCCGGTACCTGAAGAACGTCATGGGCCTGTGGGTGCTCTCGGAGTCGGTGCGCACGTGGCACGAGGCCGGGCTGCCCGCGGAGCTGCCCGACCTGCTGGCGGCCGCCGCCCGCGTCCCCGGGCTGACGACGGTGGTCGACCTCGACGACCCGGCGTTCCTGCCGCCGGGGGACATGCCGGCCCGCATCGCCGCCGCCGCGGACGCGACCGGGCAGACGCCCCCGCAGTCGCAGGCCGAGACGGTGCGGTGCATCCTCGACTCCCTCGCGCTGGCGTACCGGCGGGCCGTGCGGCAGGCGTCCGCGCTGGCCGACCGTGAGGTGCGGGTCGTGCACCTCGTCGGCGGCGGGGTGCGCAACACGCTGCTGTGCCGGCTGACGGCGGACGCGACGGGGCTGCCGGTCGTGGCCGGGCCCGTCGAGGGTGCCGCGCTGGGCAACGTGCTGGTCCAGGCGCGGGCCGCGGGCGTGCTCGACGGTGACCTCGCGGCCCTGCGAGCCGTCGGGGCCCGCGGGCTCGCGCTGACCCGGTACGAGCCCGACCCGCAGGCGGAGGCGCGGTGGCGTGCCGCCGAGCAGCGCCTCGCCGGCGCCGCGGTCGCCCTCGCGCGCTGAGGGCGCGCGCGCCCGAGGCGCACGGCTAAACGATTCTGCGGCCCGTCCGGCCTTCGCGCGGCGCCCGTGCTGTGCGAGTGTGAACGTACACATCGCCGGATCGGAGCGGTTCCCGCCCAGTCCGACGCCGCCGGACGGTCGACGACGACCGCCCGCCGACGCGGCGCCGGACGTCCCGCGCAGCGTGCCCGCACCCGTGCCCGGGGGCGTGCGCGCCTGCGTCCGGGCGCCCCGACCCGACGCCGCCCCACCCGCCGTGCGACGGGTGGCCGTCGAGAGGGTGGACATGCAGAACCCAGTGCGCAGAGGACGGCGGGCGACCCTCGTCGCCACGGTCGCCGTCGCCGCCATGACGTTCACCGGGGTGCTCGCCGCGCTGCCGGCCCAGGCCGCCGCGAGCACGCTCGGTGCCGCCGCCGCGCAGAGCGGCCGGTACTTCGGTGCCGCGATCGCCGGGGGCCGCATGAACGACACGGCCTACATGGCGATCGTCGACCGCGAGTTCAGCTCGGTCGTGGCCGAGAACGAGATGAAGATGGACGCCACCGAGCCCCGGCAGAACCAGTTCAGCTTCACCGCCGGCGACCGGCTGGTCAGCTACGCGCAGAGCCGGGGCAAGCAGGTGCGCGGCCACACCCTCGCGTGGCACGCGCAGCAGCCCGCCTGGATGCAGGGGATGTCCGGAAGCGCGCTGCGCAGCGCGATGCTCAACCACGTCACGCAGGTCGCCGCGCACTACCGGGGCAAGATCCACTCCTGGGACGTGGTCAACGAGGCCTTCGCCGACGGCTCCTCCGGCGGGCGCCGGGACTCGAACCTGCAGCGCACGGGCAACGACTGGATCGAGGCCGCGTTCCGCGCCGCCCGAGCCGCCGACCCGGGCGCCAAGCTCTGCTACAACGACTACAACATCGACTCGATCAACCCGAAGTCCACGGGCGTCTACAGCATGGTCCGTGACTTCAAGGCGCGGGGCGTGCCGATCGACTGCGTCGGGTTCCAGTCGCACTTCGGCACCACGATCCCCGGCGACTACCGCGCGAACCTGCAGCGGTTCGCCGACCTGGGCGTCGACGTGCAGATCACCGAGCTCGACATCGAGCAGGGCTCCAACCAGGCCAACGCCTACCGCCAGGTCACGCAGGCGTGCCTGGCCGTGAGCCGCTGCACGGGCATCACCGTGTGGGGCGTGCGGGACTCCGACTCGTGGCGCACGGGCGCGAACCCCCTGCTCTTCGACGCGTCGGGCAACAAGAAGCCGGCGTACACCGCGGTGCTCGACGCCCTCAACGCGGCGAGCCCGTCGCCGACCCCCACGCCCACCCCCACGCCCACCCGGACGCCGACGCCGACCCCCACGCCGACACCGACCTCCGGCACCGGCGCCTGCCAGGTCGCGTACTCCGTCCCGTCCCAGTGGGGCGGCGGGTTCACCGCCAACATCCGCATCACCAACCGCGGCCCAGCCGTCAGCTCGTGGGCGCTGGCGTTCACGTTCCCCGGCAACCAGACCGTGCAGCAGGCGTGGAACGGCGTCGCCACCCAGGCGGGCAACCAGGTGACGATCCGCAACGCCTCGTACAACGGCACCGTGCCCACCGGCGGCACGGTCGAGATCGGCTTCAACGGCGGGTTCTCGGGGTCCAACCCCGCACCCACGGCGTTCACGCTCAACGGCGTCGCCTGCTGACCGGCGCTCCCGTCCCGCACCCCGCGCCGGCCCCGCCTCAGGCCGGCGCGGGGTGCGACCCACCGCTCGTCCGCCCGCTCGGAAGGAACGTCCATGCCGAACCGTCGCCGTCCGTCGCTCGCGGGGCTCGTCACCGCGGCCCTCGCGCTCGGGGCCGTGGGCCTCGTCGCACCGCCCGCGGCGCAGGCCGCCGCCGGGTGCGCGGTCACGTACACCGTGACGTCGCAGTGGTCCGGGGGGTTCGGCGCCGAGGTCGCCGTCACCAACCTCGGTGACCCGCTGACCCGGTGGGCCCTGGAGTGGTCCTTCCCGGCGGGGCAGACGGTCACGCAGCACTGGAACGCGACGCTCACGCAGACGGGGAGCCAGGTGAGCGCGTCGAACGCCGCGTGGAACGGCAGCCTTCCGACGGGCGGTCGGGCGCAGCTCGGGTTCAACGGCACGTGGGCGGGTGCGAACACCGCGCCGACGGCGTTCCGGCTCAACGGGACCGCGTGCACGGGGTCCGTCGGCCCGACGGCCACCCCGACGCCGGGCACCACGCCGACGCCCACCCCCACGAGCACGCCGAGCCCGACGTCGTCGCCGACGCCGACGCCCACGGCGAGCCGCCCGCCGCTGACGAACCCGCTGGTCTGGCAGGACTACCCGGACCTCGACATCGTCCGGGTCGGCGACACCTACTACTCGTCCGCGTCGAGCTTCCACCTCTCGCCCGGTGCGCCCGTGCTGCGCTCGTACGACCTGGCGAACTGGGAGGTGGCCGGGCACTCGGTGCCGACGCTGGACTTCGGCGACCGGTACGACATGAACGGCGGCACCGCGTACGTCAAGGGCATCTGGGCGTCGTTCTTCACGTACCGGCCCAGCAACCAGACGTTCTACTGGGGCGGCTGCATCGACGGCCGGACGTACGTGTACCGGGCCCGCCAGGTCGGCGACACGTGGCAGCGGCACACGACGATCGACCGGTGCTACTACGACGCCGGCGCCCTGGTCGACACCGACGACACGATGTACGTCGCCCACGGCAACACGAGCATCTCGGTGGCCCAGCTCTCCGCGGACGGCACCCGCGAGGTCCGCAACCAGCAGGTCTTCCAGACGCCGTCGAGCATCGGCACCCTCGAGGGTGCGCGGATGTACAAGAAGGACGGCAGCTACTACATCTGGCTGACGCGCCCGGCGAACGGGCAGTACGTGCTGCGCTCGACGAACGGCCCCTTCGGCCCGTACACGGTGCGCCAGGTGCTGCTCGACCTGCCCGGGCCGATCAGCGGCGGCGGCGTGCCGCACCAGGGCGGCCTCGTGCAGACGCAGAAGGGCGACTGGTACTACCAGGCGTTCGTCGACGCGTACCCGGGCGGGCGCGTGCCCGTCATCGCCCCCATCACGTGGACCGCGGACGGGTGGCCGCAGGTCACCACGGTGGGCGGGCGCTGGGCCGCCCAGTACCCGGCGGCGGACCTGCCCCCGGCGCCGCGCCAGGTGACGCCGATGGTCGGCCCGGACACGTTCAGCACGCCGACCCTGTCGCACCGGTGGGAGTGGAACCACGACCCGGACACGACCCGGTTCTCCACGGGCGACGGCCTGCGCCTGCAGACGGCGACCGTGACGACCGACCTCTACCGCGCCCGCAACACCCTCACCCACCGCACGGTCGGCCCGCAGTCGACGGCCACGATCGAGATGGACGTGTCCCAGATGCGGCCCGGCGACCGGGCGGGGCTGGCGATGCTGCGCGACTCCTCGGCGTGGGTGGGGGTGAAGAACGACGGCGGCCGGCTGCGCGTCGTCATGGCCAGCGGCATGGAGATGAACAGCTCCTGGCAGACCACGTCGACGGGTGCGGAGGTCGCGGGCGTCGACCTGCCCGGCACGAAGGTCTGGCTGCGCGCCACGGCCGACATCCGCCCCGGGGCGGGCCGGCAGGCGCTGTTCTCATACAGCACCGACGGCCGGACGTTCACGCGCCTCGGCCCGGGCTTCACGCTGAAGAACCAGTGGCAGTTCTTCCTCGGCTACCGCTACGGCATCTTCAGCTACGCGACCCAGTCCCTGGGCGGGGCGGTCACGGTCGAGAGGTTCGACCTGACGACGCCGTGACGCCGTGGTGGGATGGTCGGTCGTGAGCCTCGACGACGCCGACCGTCCCGCCGACCCCGCCGACCCGGGCCCCCTGCCGGCCCCGCACGCCCGCCGCACGCCCCCGGCGGGCGTGCCGGGCGCACCGGCGGCGCTCGACGGGTCGCCCGCCTGGTGGTGCGGGCTCGTGACGCTGCTGTGCATCCCCGTGCTCAGCAACGTCGTCGCGGTGGTCGCGGTGCTCGTCTACCGCTCGGCCGCGCGCGAGCGGCTGACGCCGACGGGTGCGGAGGTGGTCCGGCGCGCGGCGAACTGGCAGCTGAGCCTGCTGCTGTACGTCACCGTGCTGATCACCGTGCACGTGGTCGTGCTGGCGAGCGGCGCGGTCGAGGGCGCGTCGTTCCTGCCGTTCGGGCTCGTGATCCTCACGGCCCTGGGGCTGCTGGTCTACAACGCCGTGCTCTGCGTGCTGGGCGCGGCGCGGGCGTCGACCGGCCGCCTCGTCGCGGTGCCGCTGGCCCTCCCGCTGCTGCGCTGACCGGCCGGTGCCTGCCCGGTGCCGGCCCCGTGCCGGCCCCGTGCCGGCCCGGTGCCGCGCCGCGGCCGCGCGAGGTGACGGACCGGCCGCCGGGCGGTGAACTCTTCGCGAACGCTGGGCCGCGACCGTCACGAGCCGGACGGGCGTCCGGGTGCGCGGGTCGACGATGGCACCGTGACCACGTCGATGCCCTCCGCCCCCGTCACGACGGTCGCGCCCACCCTGCTGCGGGAGGTCGCCGTGCCGGTCCAGGTGGTCCGGGCGCAGGACGCGATGAGCGACGTCGAGGTGCTGTTCCGCGCGCCACGGCTGGACGCGGTCGCGGTGCACGACGCCGCGCAGGGCCGGGTCGGTCTGCTCACCCGGCACCGGTACACCGAGGTGATGACCGGGCGGCTCGGGTACGGGCGGGCCGTGATGACGCGCCGCGAGGTCGGCCAGGTCGCGGACTGGGACGCGCTCGTGCTCGACCCGTCGACGACGGTGGTCGACGCCGCGCGCACCGCGATGGCCCGGGACGCGGCCCGCCGGCACGACGACGTGCTCGTGCCGGGCCCGTCGTGGTCGGCCGCCAGCACCGCCGACCTGGTGTCCGCGCTGACGGCGGCGCTGGCCGACCGGGCCGCGCGCGACCCGCTGACGGGCCTGCTGACGCGGGCGCACCTGCTGGCGACGATGACGCGCTGGGCGGCCGAGGCGGTCGCGGGGACGCGGCGGCGCCTGCTGCTGGTGGGGCTGGACGTGGTCGCGATGGCCGACCTGAACGCGTCGGCGGGGTTCGCCGCGGGCGACGAGGTGCTGCGGGGCGTGGCGGCGCGCCTGCGGGGCACGATGCCGAACGGCTCGGTGGTCGCGCGGCTCGACGGCGACGCGTTCGCGGTGCTGGTGCTGCTGCCGGCGGTGTACGACGACCGGGCGGTGGAGCTGACGTCGGCGCTGCGGGACCGGGCCGTCGAGGCGTGCGCGGGCGTGGGCCCGCGGGTCCGGGCGGCCACGTCGGCGTCGCTCGCCGGGTGGGCGGACCCCGACCTGCTGCTCATGGAGGTCGAGCGCGGGCTGCGCTCGACGCCGCACGGGTCGCCGCCCGCGACCGGGCAGCTGCCGGCGCGGGGGCACTGAGGCCCGCGCGCCGGCGGCTGCGGCCGTCAGGCGTCGAGGGCGCGGGACCCGGCGACGGCGTCGGGCAGGGCGTCGGCGAGCTCGCGCGTGTGCGCGTGCTGCGGGTCGCGCAGCACGTCGCGCAGCGGGCCGCTCTCGATGAGCGTGCCGTCGGCGAGCACGTGCACGTGGGTGGTGAGCCGGTCGAGCAGGCGCAGGTCGTGCGAGGCGACGAGCAGGCCGATGCCCTCGGCGTGCACGAGCGCGCGGATGTCGGCGACGACCTCGTCGCGCATGCCGGCGTCGACGGCGGTCAGCGGCTCGTCGAGCAGCAGCAGGTCGGGCCGGGCGGCCAGGGCGCGGGCGATGGCGACGCGCTGCCGCTCGCCCCCGGACAGGGAGCCGACGCGGCGCGTCACGAAGCGCACGGGCAGGCCGACCACGCCGAGCGCGGCCTCGACGTCGTGGTTGGTGGACCGGCCGGCCTTGCGGGCCTCGCCGAACGCGTCGTTCATGGTCTGCTCGACGCTGCGGTCGGGGTCGATGCCCGCCAGGCCGTTCTGGTGGACGGTGCGCAGCCGCGCGCGCACGGCCTTGCGGTGCCGCATCGGGGTGCGGCCGACGGGGATGCCGGCGAAGGTCACGTGCCCGCGGCCGGGGCGCAGCCCGCCGCCGAGGACCTCGACGAGCGTGGACTTGCCGACGCCGGAGCGGCCGACCAGCCCGACGGCGTCGCCGGGGCGCAGCGTGAGGTCGACGCCCGCGAGCACGGGCGGGCCGCCGTAGCCCGCCCAGACGTCGGTGGCCTGGAGGACGGCGGGGGTGCTGCTCATGCGGTGGCTGCTCTCGTGGGTCGGCGTGCGCGGCCGGTGCGGCCGCTCCTGGTCCCCAACGTACGACGCGGCCCGGGGGATCCCGGCATCGGCGACCGATGCGAGCCCGACCCGTGCGCGACCTGGGGACGAACGTCCCGCGACGACGGCCCGCCGGGGGAGGACGCTGTGTTGAAAGGATTCAAACCGAGGAAGGCCACCGATGACGACGTCGACCGCCCACCGCGCGGACCACCAGCTGCGCGAGGAGATCCTCTACTGGTGCCGCGAGTCCGTGCGCACCGGGCTGAACTTCAACACCCAGGGCAACATCAGCGTCCGCCTGCCCGAGCACGAGGCGATAGTCATCACGCCGTCGGGCGTCCGGTACGACGTCCTGACCCCCGAGCAGATGGTCGTCGTCGGCTACGACGGGCGCGTCGTCGAGGGCGACCTGTTCCCCTCCACCGAGACGGACGTGCACCTCGCGCACTACCGCGCCCGCCCCGACGTGCACGCGATCGTGCACACCGAGTCCCCGTACGTGAACATGTTCGGCGCCGTCGGCCGGCCCATCGACCCCGTGCTGCTCAACATGGTGCTCTACGCCAAGGGCGCCGTGCCTGTCATGCCGTTCGAGTTCTCCACCAACGCCGACTTCGGCGCGCGCAGCGCCGCGACCATGGGCGACGACGTCAACGCGGTCGTGTGGGCCAACCACGGGCTGCTGTCCGTCGGGCAGGACCTCGCCGGCGCCTTCAAGGTGGCCGTCGCCGTCGAGGCCAACGCCCAGGTGCTCTTCGGCGCCCTCCAGCTGGGCACGCCCCGCCTGCTCGAGCTCGCCGACATCGTGATCCCCGAGGGCGCCCGCCTGCCCTGATGCCGACCGCGGGGGCCCCTGCTGCACGGGTGCGCCCGCGGCCCGTCCACCGGGCCCGCCCGGGCCCCGACCACCCGCGCCGCGGCTGCGGCGCGTCGCGAGGAGGCGACATGGTCCACCGCATGATCTGGAACCAGACGGCGTACTTCGGCCCCGGGGCCGTCGACGTCGTCCCCGACGAGCTGACCCGCCGCGGGTTCACCAAGGCCCTCGTCGTGTCCGACCAGGTGCTCGTCGACGCGGGCGTCACGGCCCGCGTCACCGACCTGCTCGACGCCGCCGGCTTCCCCTACGAGGTCTTCTCCGACGTCGCGCCCAACCCGCCGATCGAGAACGTCCAGGCCGGTGTCGCCGCGTTCGCCGCCGCCGGCGCGGACGTGCTCGTCGCGGTCGGGGGCGGCTCCCCGCAGGACACGTGCAAGGCCGTCGGCATCATCACGGCCAACCCCGAGTTCGCGGACGTCCGCTCGCTCGAGGGCGTCGCCGCCACGCGGAACCCGTCGGTGCCGATCGTCGCGATCCCCACCACCGCGGGCACCGCCTCGGAGACGACGATCAACTACGTCATCACCGACACCGAGAACCAGCGCAAGTTCGTCTGCGTCGACCCGCACGACATCCCCGTCCTCGCGGTCGTCGACCCGCAGATGATGGCCTCGGCGCCGCGCGCGCTCAAGGTCGCGACCGGCCTGGACGCTCTCACGCACGCCATCGAGGGGTACGTCACCGCCGGCGCCTGGGAGCTGTCCGACCTGTTCCACCTCAAGGCGGTCCAGGTGATCGCGTCCTCGCTGCAGGCGTCCGCCGACGGCGACGCCGACGCGGCCGACCGCATGGCCCTCGCGCAGTACGTGGCCGGGATGGGCTACTCCAACGTGGGCCTGGGCCTCGTGCACGCCATGGCGCACCCGCTCGGCGCGTTCTACGGCGCCCCGCACGGCGTCGCCAACGGCATCCTGCTCGCCCCGGTGATGGCCTTCAACGCCCCGGCGACGGGGGAGAAGTACCGCGACGTGGCCGCGGCCTTCGGCGTCGACACCTCCGCGATGCCCCTCGACGAGGCGCGGGCCGCCGCCGTCGGCGCCGTCGCCCGTCTGACCGCGGACCTCGGCAACCCCACCCGCCTGCGGGACGTCGGCGCGACCGAGGGCGACCTGCGCGCGCTCGCGGAGGCCGCGGCCGCGGACGTGTGCGCCGGCGGCAACCCCCGCCCGGCGTCGGTCGACGAGATCGAGGAGCTGTACCGCTCGATCCTGTGACGGTCCCGTGCAGCCGGTGTGCAGACCGCCCGGCCCCGTCCGGGGTCCGGGCGGTCGGCCGCCGGCCCGGTCGTAGGCTTCGCCGGCATGACGAACCGCCTGCCCGCCGTCGTGCCGGCCGCCCTCGTCCTCACGCTCGTCCTGGCCGGGTGCGCGAGCGCCGGCCCGGGGGCGTCGGACGGCACCACGAGCACGGCCGCGGCGGTGGTGCCGGACGCGGGCGACGTGCTCGAGGCGCCGACGGACGCCGTGACGTCCGGGGTGCCGATCGCGCGCCACATGCGGGACGTCGGCACGTGCGGCGAGGTCGCGAAGGTCGTGGGGGCGCTCGTCGAGGACCTGCCGCTGGTGCGGTCGGCGTCGCAGTTCGAGGAGTCGCGGTTCGTGTGCGTGTGGGGCGACGACGAGGTGTCCCGCCGCTCGGACCTCGTGCAGGTCACCGTCACCGGGGCTGTCGGCGACCTCAGCACGGGGGTCCTGACGGCCGACGAGATGGGCACGGCGGGGGTGGAGGAGATCCCCGACGCCGACGTCGACGCGGCCGACGGGGTGGCGTACACCCTGACGTCCGAGACCGACGCCGCGGACGAGGTGACCGTCACCGTGACGGTGCCGCACGCCGAGGTCACGCTCACGGTGGCGCAGTGGGGCGAGCTGCCCGACCTCGACCCGGAGCGCGGGGTGACGGTCGCCAAGCGGCTCCTCGACCTGGGCTGAGGGGTCCCGGCCGGGACGTCCGCTCAGCCGAGCGTGGCGGTCACGACCAGCAGCACCGGCACGCAGAGCACGGTGGTGACCAGCCCCGCGTCGCGGGCCAGCGCCTCGCCGCGTCCGTACTGCATGGCGTAGACCAGCACGTTCTGCGCGGTGGGCAGCGACGCCATCGCGACGACGGCGAGCAGCGCGGGCGCGGGCAGCCCGAGCGCCGCGCCCAGCGCCCAGGCCAGCACGGGGTGCGCGACGCTGCGCAGCCCCACGGCCAGGGCGAGCTCGCGGCGCGGCGCCCGGGAGGCGGCCGTGCGCGGCACCGCGAGCGACATGCCGAACGTCAGCAGCGCGAGCGGGGCCGCGGCCGCGCCCACCAGGGCGAAGGGCTGGTACACGACCTCGGGCAGCCGCCACGGCAGGGCGGCCAGCACCAGCCCGGTCAGGGTGCCGACGATGATCGGGTTCGACAGCGTCCGGCGGACGACCGCCCGGACCCGCAGCGTCCAGGCGCGCCCGGACCGCGGGTCCTCGTCCGGTGCGGCCGCGGTGGCACGGGCGTCGAGCACCGCGAACGCCACGGGTGCGAGCACGAGGAGCTGGAAGAGCAGGGCGGGCACGACCGCGACCGCGTCGCCCAGCAGGTACACCGCGAGCGGCAGCCCGAGGTTGCCCGCGTTGACGTAGGACGAGGCGAGCGTACCGACCGTCACCTCGGCCGCGCCCCGGCGCCAGACCAGCCGCAGCACGAGCACCGCGGTGAGCGCGACGAGCACGGTCGAGGACCAGGTCACCACGGCCGTGCGCGAGAGCAGCAGGTGCAGGTCGGCGTGGGCCACGGTGACCAGCAGCAGCGCCGGGGTGGCGACGGCGAACACGACGCGCGCGAGCACGGGCGCGGCCCGCTCGCCCAGGGTGCCGGTGCGGCCGAGCAGCCAGCCGACGGCGATCACGGCGCCGAGGGTGCCGAGCGCGCTGAGCACGGCTCCCATCAGCGGCGCGTCCTGGTCACCGGCCGATCCTCCCACGGGTCCGAGCGAGGGGAAAGCGCTTGCCAACCACGGCGGGACCGTGGCACGATCGCCCTGCCGCCGCTGCGCGCGGCACCGTCACCGCCGACGGCACGCGTCGGCGGCACCTCGCACGGAGGAAGGCACCGATGCCCGCAGTCGCACTGGTCACCGGAGGCAACCGCGGGATCGGACTCGGCATCAGCCGCCGCCTCGTCGCCGACGGGTACGCCGTCTCGATCCTCGCCACCCGCGAGGAGCCCGTCGACGTGCTCGCCGAGCTGCGCGACGCCGCCGGCGACCCGGCGCTGGTCCGGTACGTGCGCGGGTCCGTCGCCGACCTCGACGACCACCGCCGCTACGTCGACGACGCCGTGGACGCGTGGGGCCGGCTCGACCTGCTGGTCAACAACGCCGGCGTCGCGCCCAGCGTGCGCGCCGACCTGCTCGACGCCGACGCCGAGTCCTTCGACCGCGTGCTCGGCATCAACCTGCGCGGCCCGTACTTCCTCACGCAGGAGTTCGCGCGCCGCGTCATCGCGCTGCGCGGCCCGCTGGAGCACCTGCCCGAGCCGCCCGCCGGCCCGGTCGCCACGATCGTCAACGTCTCGTCGATCTCGGCCACGACCGTCTCGACCAACCGCGGCGACTACTGCATCTCCAAGGCGGGCGTCGGCATGGCCACCCAGCTGTGGGCCGCGCGCCTGGGCCCCGAGGGCGTCGTCGTCTACGAGGTCCGCCCCGGCGTCATCGCCACCGACATGACCGCGGGCGTGACGGGCAAGTACGACGCGCTCATCGAGCAGGGCCTGGCCCCCGTCAACCGCTGGGGCCGCCCGGCCGACGTCGCGGGCGCCGTCGCGATCCTGGCCTCGGGCCAGACGCCGTACTCGACGGGCGAGGTCTTCCACGTCGACGGCGGCATGCACATCCCCACCCTCTGAGCCCGACCCGCCCCCACCCCTGACGCCTGCACCGGAGCCGACGTGACGCACCACGACCCCCAGGACCTGCGCATCGACGGGCACCTCGTGCCGGTCGTGACCGCCCAGACCGTCGTCGTCGGCACCGGCTCGGCCGGGTACTGCGCGGCCGACCGCCTCGTGCAGGCGGGCCACGACGACGTCGTCATGGTCGCCGACAAGATCGGCGCCGGCGCGTCCCGCAACGCGGGCTCGGACAAGCAGACGTACTACAAGCTCACGCTCTCGGGCGGCGACGACGACTCCGTGCGCGAGATGGCGCAGACGCTGTACTCCGGCGGTGCGATGGACGGCGACAACGCGCTCGCCGAGGCCGCGCTGTCCGCGCGCGGGTTCCTGCACCTGGTCGATCTGGGTGTGCCGTTCCCGCAGAACCGGTACGGGGAGTTCATCGGCTACAAGACCGACCACGACCCGCGCCGGCGGGCGACGTCCGTCGGGCCGTACACGAGCCGGACGATGGTCGAGAAGCTCGAGGCCAAGGTGCAGCGCGACGGCACCCGGGTCTTCGACGAGTGCCGCGTCGTCGACGTCGTCACCGTGCCCGACCCCGACGGCGGTCCGGGCGCGCGCCGGGTGGCGGGCCTGCTCGTGCTGCGCACCGACGTGCCCCACGACGGCGCCGCGAGCCCGTGGCTGCTGTTCCGCTGCACCAACCTCGTCTACGCGACCGGCGGCCCGGCGGGCATGTACGCGACCCGGGTGTTCCCCAACGGGCAGTGGGGCGCGTCGGGGGCGGCGTACCGCGCGGGCGTGCACGGCAAGAACCTCACCGAGTGGCAGTTCGGGCTCGCGTCGACCAAGCCGCGGTGGAACGTCTCGGGCACGTACATGCAGGTGGTGCCGCGGTTCGTCTCGACCGACGCGGACGGCGGCGACGAGCGCGAGTTCCTCACGGAGGCGGTCCCCGACTACGGGCGGCTCCTGTCGCTGGTCTTCCTCAAGGGCTACCAGTGGCCGTTCGACATCCGCAAGGCCCTCGACGGGTCCTCGCTGATCGACCTGCTGGTGTACCGCGAGACGGTGCTGCGCGGGCGGCGTGTGTTCCTCGACTTCCGCCGCAACCCCGTCCAGGACGCGTTCGACCCGAGCGCGCTGAGCCCCGAGGCGTACGCGTACCTGGAGAAGGCCGACGTGCTCTTCGGCACCCCCGTGCAGCGGCTGCGGCGCATGAACGAGCCCGCGTACCAGTTCTACCTGGACAAGAACCCGTACGTGGACCTCGAGAAGGACATGCTCGAGGTCGACGTGTGCGCGCAGCACAACAACGGCGGCCTCGTCGTCGACGCCTGGTGGCAGTCCAACGTCACGGGCTTCTACCCGGTGGGCGAGGCCGGCGGGGCGCACGGCGTCTACCGGCCCGGCGGTGCCGCCCTCAACAGCGGGCAGGTCGGGGCGACCCGCGCGGCCCAGCACGTCGCCGCGCACGGCACCACCCCGCCGCTCGACGACGCCGCGTTCGCCGCGGCCGCGGGCCCGGTGCTGGGTGCCGCGCTCGACCTGACGGCCCGCGCGACCGGCCGCGCCGCCGCGGGGGTGCCGGACAACACCGGCGACCTGCTGCGCGAGGTCCAGGTGCTCATGAGCGCCAAGGCCGGCCCGGTGCGCTCCGCCGAGTCGATCCACGAGGCGCTCGTGCAGGTGCACGCGTGGCTGCGCGACTACGACGACCTGGTGACCGCCGACGCGGGCTCCCGCCGCGCCGTCAACCGCACCTTCCTCGTCCGCGACATCCTCACCAGCGCCTACGTGTACCTGTCGGCCATGGCCGACTACGTCGCGCACGGCGGGCGCTCGCGCGGCTCCGTGCTCTACACCGACGCCGCCGGGTCCCTCCCGCACGTCGGGCACGGCCCGGACGCCGCCACCGAGCTCGACCTGCCGGAGATCTTCCGCTTCACGCTCGACGGCGGCGCCCTCGACGAGGAGGTCCAGGAGACCGCGTGGCTCGCGCCCGGCGAGACCGCCCCCGACGGCGCCTGGGCCCCGGTCGTGCCCCGCGACGGCGACGACCCCGCCGGCACCCCCGTGTTCCGCTGGCGCCCGCGCCGACCCCTGCCGGAGGACGACGACTTCTTCGAGAACGTGTGGCGCGAGTTCCGCGAGCACGGGAACGTGCTGTGAGCGCCGCGACCGCCGCCGCCCACGCGAACGCCGGCCTCGACGCGGTCGTCCCGCTGCCCGACCCCCGGGTCGAGGTCCGCGGCGCCGCGTGGCTGGAGGAGACGACGGGCGGGCTGCTCCCGCACCGGCTGCCCGCCGCCGCGCGCCCCCGGTTCCCCGACGACTTCGTGCGCCTGTGCGACGAGCAGCCCGCCGGTGTGCGGCTGCGCCTGCGCACGGCCGCGACCCGCCTGGCCGTCGAGGTGCGCGTGCACCGCGTCGCCGTCGACCCCCAGCCCGTCGGCCCGCCGCAGCGCTGGGACGTGGTCGTCGACGACGAGGTCGTCGAGCAGCCCGCCGGCTGGGGCGTCGCCCCCGTGTGCGGCGTCATCGCCCTCGACCCGCTGCGCGGCACCACCACCGAGCACCCCGCGCCCGTGACCACCGTGCTGCTGGACCTCGGCCCCACCGACCACGAGCGCCGCGTCGAGGTGTGGCTCCCGCACGGCGAGACCGTGCGCCTGCTCGCCGTCCGTGCCGACGCACCCCTGACCCGTCCCCGCCCGCCGCGCCACCGTCCCCGCTGGGTGCACCACGGCTCCTCGATCAGCCACGGCGCCAGCGCCGACCGCCCCACCGGCACGTGGGTCGCCACCGCCGCCCGCGCCGCCCGCCTCGACCTGGTCAACCTCGGCATGTCCGGCAACGCCGTGCTCGACCCGTGCGTCGCCCGCGCCATCCGCGACCAGCGTGCCGACCTCATCACCCTCAAGCTCGGCATCAACGTGGTCAACCACGACTGCTTCACGCGGCGCTCCTTCGCGCCCGCCGTCCACGGGTTCCTCGACACCGTCCGCGAGGGCCACCCGCAGACCCGTCTCGTCGTCATCTCCCCGCTGCTGTGCCCCCTCGTCGAGGACGTCCCCGGCCCCACCTCCATCGACCCCGCGTCCCCGCCCGGAGCCCCCGTGTTCCGCACCGCCGGCCGCCCCGAGGACCTCGCCGACGGCCGCCTCACCCTCACGGCGATCCGCGACGAGCTCGCCGCCGTCGTCGCCCAGCGCCGCGCCGAGGGCGACCTGGCCCTCACCTACGTCGACGGCCGCGACCTGTGGGGCGAGGCCGACGAGGCCGAGCTCCCCATGGCCGACCGCATGCACCCCGGCCCCGCCGCCCACCGCCGCATCGGCACCCGCGCCGCCGCCCTCCTGGCCGGCACGGGCGACCTCGGCCTCCCGGTGCCGCTGCTCGGAGGCGACGGGGTCTAGCTCGGCTCGAACGTCGACGTCCGTCATCGGGCGGCCAGCGTGGTCGCCGTCGACGGGCGGGTGGGTGGCGGTACGGTCGCCGTGGGAGGGGGCGGCCGTGGGGTTTCGGGTGCGTAGGTCGTTCAAGGTGATGCCCGGGGTGCGGATGACGGTCACTCCGCGTGGGGTGTCTACGTCGGTCGGGACGCGCGGTGCGCGGGTGAGCGTGCACTCCTCGGGTCGGGTGACGCGCACGGTCGGGATCCCGGGGTCGGGGATCTCGCACACCAGCACCACGCGCGTCGGGGCCAGCACCCGTCAGCCGACGCGCGGGGCCGGCGCGCCGGGTCCTGCGCGGCCGCCGGAGCCAGCCAAGCCGGGCATGTTCGCGCCGAAGTGGGAGAAGGCCCTGCACAGGGCTGCTATCCAGCAGCGCGACGCCAACGCCGTGCGGGCTGTGGCGAACGAGCACGCCGAAGCCCGGCAGAGCGCCGCCCTCCTGGAGACCCTGATGGGTGCGCTGCCGGTGAATGACGTCGCGCGTGTGCGCCAGCTGCTGGGCTGGCTGTGGGACGGCGGGTACGACCCCGCCGCCGACGTGTTCATGACCAGGTACCTGCCTGGTGCGGGTCTGGCTCTGGAGGTCGCGCCGGGCATCACCGTCGAGCTGCCGCTGACCCGGGACGCCGTCGGTCTGGCGCTGGCTGAGGCGCACCAGTCCGCGGGTGACGTGGTCGCGGCGTGCGACGTGGTCGAGCAGGTCACCCCGTCGACCGTCGCCGCGGTGTCGCTGGCCGAGCTGTACGCCGAGCAGGGACGTTGGCAGGAGGTGATCGCGCTGACGGACGGGGTCACGAACGAGGACGAGGCGACCATGTTCTTGCTGGTGCAGCGGGCCGCTGCCCTGCGGCAGACGGGCAGCCCGGGCGCCGCACGCGAGGCGCTCAAGGAGGCCCTGCGGCTGCGGTCACGTCCAGCCGAGTTGCGCCACCGGGCACTGATCGAGCGCGCCTACACCTACCTGGCGGAGAACAAGCGGGCGATGGCCCGCAAGGACCTGGAGAAGGTGCTCGCCGAGAACTCCACCTACCCCGGGCTCGCCGAGGCGATGGCCGAGCTGCCGCCCTCATGACGACCATCGAGCCGCCCCCGGACCAGTCGGTCTCACGTCAGGTCGGTGAGGCTGTCGTACGTGCGGCCGCGGCGGTCATCCCGTTCGCCGGCGGTGCCGTCGTGGAGGCGTTCACGTTCGCGACCCAGCGTGGGTACCAGCGTCGGTTCCACGAGTGGATGGCCGAGGTGTCCGACGCCATCAACCGTCTCGTCCTCGAACCGCACGGTCAGGACTGGGCCTCGCTCGAGACCAACGAGGGGTTCCTCGACGCGATCGCCCACGCCACCCGCTCGGCGACCCAGACCAGCAGCCAGGAGAAGCGCGCGGCCCTGCGCGCGGCCGTCGTGAACGCCGCCCTGCGCCCCGACCTGCCCGCCGACCGCACCGCGATCCTGCTCGACCTGCTGGACACCCTGACCGCATCGCACCTGCGCCTGCTCGCCCTGTTCGCCGACCCCCACCGATGGCTCGTCGAGCACAGCACCGACGCCTCAAGTACAGGGGCGAGTGACAACCGCACAGTCCTCGTCGAGATGGCCTACCCCGAGATCGCTGCGGATCCGCCGCTCATGAACAAGCTCATAGCGGACCTGGACACCCACAAGCTCGTAACCATCAACCTCGACTCCTTCATGACGGAGTCAGGGACCTTCGCTCCGAAGCTGCAGCCGCTCGGCACTGAGCTCCTGGAACTCATCACTGAACCCCACCGCGCCCGACGCCGCGTAGCCATGCCGCCGCAGGGCGGGTGACCTCATGCCGCCTCGCACCGCCACCGATGCGTCAGGGTGAAGGTTCTCGTGCTGCGTCGCCCGGTCACCCGCGTGGTCTGCGGCTTCGAACTGTAGGTTGCGTGCGCGCAGTCTGGGACGCACCTCAACGACGAAGCGCTGCCTGGCGTAGGCGGTTACCCACGTGACCGCCTACCGTGCCAGGCCAGGAACGACGAGCCGTCGCCCTCTCCTCTCGGCCCAGACACGTTCAGCCACGAGGTTGCGTGACTCCGGACTGTGTCACGCGGAGCGGGCGATCGCGCTGGCCTGGCCGTCAGGGCAGGTGGGTGCGAGTCGCTGGCTGGTTCAGCGGGAATGCTTCACAGGACGCGGCAGGGCGGACGTCGGCACGGAGACACCCTTCTTCGCCAACTTCGCGACTTGCTCCTGGTAGCGCGAGGGCGTCATCGCCGCGCGACGCGTCTGACGGTGCCCCTCGATGGTTCGGATGACGATCGTGGGACGACGAGGGTCCTGATCAGTCATGGTGATCGACCTCCCTGCGCATCCTCGCCCGAAGTTGGAACCTTCCTACCGTCAGCAGCGCGCCGGTCACGACCGACACGCCGATGGCGGACTGCCAGCCTACGTCAGCCACCTCGCCCCAGCGAGAGGCATGTGGGGGACCGTCGAACCCGACGCTGAGTCCGAACGCGACCGCGAAGAGTGCTCCCGCGAGACCCAGCGCGATGGCGCGCAGGGGGCCGACAACCTGAGACACGATCCAGTTTTCGCCAGGGCGTACCAGCCAGGTGAGGAGCAGTGCTGGGCCGAAGAGGAGGAGCCCGACCGGCGTGCCAGGGTCGTCAGCTACCAGGTCGAGGCGCCAACGAGTGGCCAACAAGAGCAGCCCGACACCCCAAGCGGCCCACGTGACGACACGGTGGATGCCTTCTAGGTCGGGATCGAAACGTATTGTCGCGCGCACGGGCGCGTCGAACGTAGATGCATGGGTATGCGACACGGTGCTGGTCGTGGTGTCCTGAGCGACAGGCACACCCGCATCGTCGTAGAGCGTCAGGGCTGAGCAGTGAACGCCCGCTGGAGCCTGCACCTCCAGATGTAGGCTCATCGCGATGTCGGGTCGACCTAGTTCAATCTCGAACTGATAGGGAGATAGTCCAACCCCGGCAATGAACCGACGGGTGGCGTCGGAGAGGGTGTGTCTAATTGATATTGGACGGCGGGCGGCCGTCCAATGGAATGCGAATTTGATCACGGTGCGACGGCCGACTGTCTCTTCCGGGAGTAAGGCGAACAGAATGAAGTCAGTGGCGAGCTGTTCGAGGTGCACCTGGCTCAGCGTGTCCTCTAGGTTCAGGCGTTCCACGAGTTCTTCTGCCGCTCGGATGCCTACCTCGGGAGTGGACTCAACGCAATGTCGAATCTGCTCCCAGTCCTGCGCATCAAGTGCCTGATCCGTCTCCGCTTCGATTAGAGTGACGAGGAACTTGGTCGCAAGATCGATGTTGTCTGCCGCGGTTAGTACGGGGATGCTCGCTCCCGCCCCATCCCTAGCGTCGAACTGCCGCATGTCGCTCTTTGTGAAGGTGCCTAAAGGGAGAAGTGTCTGCCGAGCACCTCCCACTGGTGCCCAGGGAAGCGATGGAACCGTCACGTCTACGGATACGCGCCTCCTCGCGCGGTCGCCTTCTAGCAGTACGACCGACTCGACCTTCCTGTGAGACCAGTCGAAACCGAAGACCAGCGCGTGGACGAGTTTCTCGCCAAGCTCGTTTGCGTCTTGTGTTGCGTTGGACATCCGCCCCCCCGGGGGATTTCGTGAGGCCCAGGTGGGAAGTCCCAATGAGTAACCACGCTGTGCCGGTGGTCAACGATACGCGTTCTCGCGTGGACTGCGACACGAGAGCATCGAGGACCATATCCCGGGGTCGACGCTCGGCCCTGGCGGCTACGTGCTGATCCGGTCAGTGATCCAGGTTGGGAAGTCGTTCGGCCGAAGAAGGTAGCCATAATGGGACCGGCTTAGGTGACGTCTCATCCGTGCGGCGGCGAGCCCCGGTCCCTCAGGCTGCCGCGTCGCGCTGCCAGCTTCGACGATGGCGCGGGTACACCCTCCGCGCGGGGCACGTCGGAACGTCAGCGGGCGGCGCCCTCGAGGGTGCCCGTGGTCGGCTTGCCGTCGGGGGTGATGACCAGGCACTGGAGGACGTCGTCGCCCTGCTCCCAGCTCGTGGGGGTGGGGAAGAAGTAGGAGTAGGTGAGCTCCGACTCCTCCAGGGGGACGCCCACGAAGAGGGCGAACTCGTCGTAGCAGTACTCCGCCGCGACGGTGTCGAGGTCGTCGAACTCCTCCTGCGTGAGCGTCTTCTCCGCGTAGACCTCGGAGTCGTGCTCGTCCGCGCACGGCACGATCGGCAGCGTCGTCAGCTCGGTCTGCTCCTCGACGGCGCGGTAGTCGAGGCAGTCGCCCAGGGCGAGGGTGAACACGTCGGCGTCGGCGGAGGCGGTGACCTCGCCGCCCGGCTCGTCGCGCTGGGCCGGCGGGGGCGCCTGGCCGAGCACCTGGTCGAGGATCGATCCGCAGCCCGACAGGGTGGCGACGAGGGCGAGAGCGGTCACGGACAGGAGCGCGGCACGGCGCACGGGGGAGGTCACCGGCGTACTCAACCAGCGCCTGACCAGGCAGGTCATCACCTTTGCGGGTGGTGCGACCGGTGACCTCGCTCACGGCTGACGCACAGGGTCCGGCCCGGCGCTGTCGCCGTGGCGCCGGGGCCGGTCGCAGGTGACCGGCCCCGGCGCGGGGCTCACAGGTGCGGCAGGACGTGCCGCACGTGCCGCTCGGCCATCGTCGCGAGCGTCTGCTCGGCGGGCGCCGCCCAGATCTGCTCGTTGAAGATCTCCACCTCCACGTCGCCGGTGTACCCGGCGTCGCGGACCCAGCGGGTGACGGTCGCGAAGTCCACGTACCCGTCGCCCACGTGCCCGCGGGAGTTCAGCGGCTCCGCCGCCAGCGGCAGCACCCAGTCGCACACCTGGTAGCCGGCGATCCGCCCGGCCGCCCCGGCGCGCGCGACCTGCCGCTGCAGGTCCGGGTCCCACCACACGTGGTACGTGTCGACGACGACGCCGACGACGTCCGCCGGGAACGGCTCGGCCAGGTCCAGCGCCTGCCCGAGCGTCGAGATCACCGCGCGGTCCGCGGCGAACATCGGGTGCAGGGCCTCCAGCACCAGCCGCACCCCGTGCCCCGCCGCGTACGGCGCGAGCTCGGCGATGCGCTCGGCCACGCGCTCGCGGGCGGCCAGGACGTCGCGCGCCGGGTCGTCCGGGCCGGAGCCGGCGGGCGTGCCCGCGGGGTAGGGGAGGGCGGGTCCGCCGGGGGCGGAGCATGCGGGCAGGCCGCCGACGACCATGACGAGCTCGCGCGTGCCGAGGGTCGCGGCCTCGCGGATCGCGAGCCGGTTGTCCTCGAGCGCGACCTGCGCGGCGTCGTCGTCGGGCGTCGTGAGGAAGCCGCCGCGGCACAGCGACGAGACGCGCAGGCCGTGGTCGGCGACGATCCGGGCGGCCTGCTCGGCGCCGACCTCCTGGACGCGGTCGCGCCACACCCCGATCGACGACAGCCCCGCCGCCGCCGCGGCCGCGGCCGCCTCGGGCAGCGTCAGGTGCTTCGTCGTCGCGGTGTTGAGCGAGAGCCGCGCGAGCTCGGGGCGACGCCCGACGGCGGCCTGCCCGACGGGCGCCGCACGGGTGCCGGTCGGGGTGCTCACAGCGCGATCTCGGGGACGTCCAGGCGCCGGCCCTCGTCGGACGAGCGCAGGCCCAGCTCGGCGAGCTGCACGCCGCGGGCGGCCGAGAGCAGGTCGAACCGGTGCGGGCGGCCCAGCGCCACGTCGACGAGGAACTCCTCCCACTGCGCCTTGAAGCCGTTGTCGAGCTCGGCGTTGGCCGGGATGTCGATCCACTGGTCGCGGAAGCGCTCGGTGGTCGGCAGGTCGGGGTTCCACACGGGCTTGGGGGTGGCCGAGCGCGGCTGGGCGACGCAGTGGAACAGCCCGGCGACCGCGGAGCCGTCGGTGCCGTCGACCTGGAACTCGACCAGCTCGTCGCGGTGCACGCGCACGGCCCACGAGGAGTTGATCTGCGCGACCACGGGGTCGCCGTCGGGGGTCTCCAGCGTGAAGATGCCGTACGCGGCGTCGTCGGCCGTGGCCGTGTAGGGCTCGCCGTGCTCGTCCCAGCGGGTGCCGATGTGCGTGGCGGTCTGCGAGGTGACGGTGCGGACCTTGCCGAGGATGCCCTCGAGCACGTAGTTCCAGTGGCAGTACATGTCGACGGTCATGCCGCCGCCGTCGGCCTTGCGGTAGTTCCACGACGGGCGCTGCGCGGGCTGGACGTCGCCCTCCCACACCCAGTACCCGAACTCGCCGCGCAGCGAGAGGATCCGGCCGAAGAAGCCCTCGTCGACGAGCCGGCGCAGCTTGACCAGGCCCGGCAGGTAGAGCTTGTCGTGCACGACGCCCGCGGTGACGCCCGTGGTCTCGCGCAGGCGCGCCAGCTCGATCGCCTCCTCGAGGGTCTCGGCCGTGGGCTTCTCGGTGTAGACGTGCTTGCCGGCCTTCATCGCCTCGGTGAGGGTGGCGGCGCGCAGGCTGGTCATCGACGCGTCGAAGACGATGTCGGTGGCGGGGTCGTGGATCGCGCCCTGCAGGTCCGTGGTCCAGTGCTCGACGCCGTGCTTCTCGGCGAGCTCGCGGACCTTCTCGGCGTTGCGGCCGACGAGCACGGGCTCGACCTGCACGCGCGTGCCGTCGGGCAGCGTGACGCCGCCCTGCTCGCGGATCGGCAGGATCGAGCGGACGAGGTGCTGGCGGTAGCCCATGCGCCCGGTGATGCCGTTCATCGCGATGCGCAGCGTGCGGGTGGTCATCGTGTCTCCTGTCGTCGTCCCGGCTCCGTCGCCGGGCCCCGCGGCGAGGCGGGGAATGCGCTTTCCGACAGCGTAGCCGACGGCCGCCCACCCCCGTCAACACCCGCCCGCAGGATGCGGTGCGCACGGGTGCCGACGGGGTCGGCCGGACCGGTCAGCGCGTGAACGTGTGCAGGGCGGAGACGACCTCGGCGCGGAAGCCCGGGTGCTCGCCGACGGCGGCCGGGACGACGTCGCGCAGGGCGAGGACCCCGTCGACCGCCTGCTCGGGGGTGCCGCGGGTGGCCTCGGCCAGCACCGCGGCCGCCGGGTCGTCGAGCGGCACGGTGCGGCCCGCGACGACCAGCTCGCCGGCCGCCGCCGCACGCACGTACGCGACCCACCCGGCCAGCACCACCGCGGCCACGTGCGGCACGGCACCGGCGGCGAGCCGGTCGGCGGCGGTCGAGAGCAGGCGCAGCGGCAGCTTCTGCGACCCGTCCATCGCCACCTGCACCGTCGTGTGCCCGGTCGCGGGGTTGGCGAACCGGGTGAGCACGTCGTCGCGGTACGCGGCCAGGTCCGTGCCGTCGGGCGCCACGAGGGTCGGCAGCACGTCGTCGTCGACGTACCGGCGGGCCAGCTCGGCCAGGTCCGGGTCGGCGACGGCCTGCGCGATCGTCGCGTGCCCGCGCAGCGCCCCCAGGTAGGCCAGCGCCGAGTGCGTGCCGTTGAGCACGCGCAGCTTGGCGCGCTCGTACGGGGCGACGTCGTGCGTCAGCGTCGCGCCCGCGCGCTCCCACGCGGGGCGGGGCCCGGCGAAGGAGTCCTCGACGACCCACTGCGTGAACGGCTCGCCCACCACGAGGCCCTCGTCGTGCAGCCCGAGCAGGTCGGTGGCCCGCGCGCGGTGCGCGTCGGTCGTCGCCGGGACGATCCGGTCGACCATCGTGCACGGGAACCGCACGGCGTCGCGCGCCCAGGCGCCGACCGGGACCAGTGCGGGCGAGGCGTCCAGGGCCTGGCCCACCAGGCGCGCCAGGACGCGGCCGTTGTCGACGAGGTTGTCGCAGCACACCACCGTCAGCGGCGTGCCCGCGCCCTTCGCGCGGCGCACCAGCCCGCGCACCAGCAGGCCCACGGGCGTGCGGGCGGGCTCGTCGGAGTCGGCCGCGGCAGCGGCGAGGTCCGCCTGCACGTCGGGGTCGGCCAGGTCGAGCCCGCCGTCCGGCCCGCGCCGGTAGCCCTTCTCCGTCACCGTCAGGGTCACCACGTGCGTGGTCGGCGCCGCGAGGGCGTCGAGGACCACCGGCGTCTGCCGCCCGGGGAAGGCCACCTGCCGGAGCGAGCCGACCAGGCGCAACGACGTCGCGTCCGCGCCCGCGGTCAGCACGCCGTACAGGCCGTCCTGGGGGTCGAGCTGCTCGGCGACGCGTGCGCTGCGCTGCGTCACACCGAGCACGCCCCAGCCCGTCTCGCCCGTGGCGGCCGCCGCGTCCTCGGTGTACACCGACTGGTGCGCCCGGTGGAACGCGCCCAGGCCGAGGTGCACCTGCCCGACCGTCAGGGCCGCGGGGTCGACGGCGGGGCCGCGCACCTGCTCGGGCAGGGGGCTGCGCAGGCGCTCGTGCCAGGTGGCCAGGGACAGGCGGGGCGGCGTCATCGGTGCTCCGGTGGGTCGTCGGGCGGGTCGGGCGGGTCGGGTGCGGGGTGCGGGGCGCGGCGGTGTCAGGTGCCCGGCGCGGTCGGGGCCGCGGCGTCGGCGGGGGCCTGCGCGGACGACCCGCGCACCACCAGCTCGACGGGCAGCACCACGTGCGGCGTGACGTCGGGCGGGTCGAGCAGCAGGTCGACGGCGGTGCGGCCGAGCAGGGCGAGCGGCGCGGCGACCGTGGTCAGCGGCGGGGTCACGAGCGTGGCGACGGGCCCGTCGTCGAAGCCGACCACCGAGACGTCCTCGGGCACCCGGACCCCGCGGGCGCGCAGGCGGTCGAGCACGCCGAGGGCCACGAGGTCGTTGTGCGCGACGACGGCCGTGGCGCCCGCGGCCAGCGCGAGGTCGGCCGCGGCGACGCCGCCGGAGAACACGGGCGCGTGCGGGCCGAGCTCGACGACCTCCAGCCCGGCGGGGGACGTGTCCGCCAGCCCCTCGCGCCGTCGTGCGTCCGACCACGAGCCGTCGGGGCCGCCGACGTGCGCGACCCGTCGGTGGCCGAGCGCGTGCAGGTGGCGCAGGGTCTGGCGGATGCCGTCGCGGTCGTCGATGACGACGGACGGCAGGTCGGCACCCTCCCGGTTGACCAGCAGCACGGGGGTGGGGCCCGCCGCCACGGCGGCGAGCGCGGCGGCGCTCATGCGCGGCGAGCACAGCAGCACCCCGTCCGCCTGCGCGCCGAGCTGGGCGACGAGATCGGCCTCCAGGCGGGGGTCCTCCTCGGAGTCCGCGATCATCACCGCGTACCCGGCGGCGCGGGCGCGCGACTGCACGGCCTTGGCGACGGCGGCGAAGAACGGGTTGCCCAGGTCGGGCACGACGAGGCACAGGTGGCCCGAGCGCCCGGTGCTCAGGGCGCGGGCCGCACGGTTGGGGCGGTACCCCAGCGCCTGCGCCGCGCGGAGCACGGCCTCGCGGGTCTCGGGGGCCACGACGTCGGGCGCCGAGAGGGCGCGGGAGGCGGTGGCGGGGGAGACGCCGGCGGCCACCGCGACGTCACGCAGCGTCACGGGCACGCGTCCTCCTGCGGTCGGCTGAAACAGATGAATGCGATTGCAGCACACACTTGCCGCGCACATCAAGGTCCTGACGACCCCTTGTGGGCGTGCGACGCGGCGTGGCAAGGTCGCTGCTGCACGCGCATTCATCGCACGTCCCGTCAGCCCCCGGGCCCCGCGGGAGCGTGCCGCCGACGAGGAGGACGGCACCGTGACCGACCCGTGGACCCTGCACCCCGACCGGGCCCTGCCCGCAGACCCGGTCACGCGCCCGCTCGCGCGCCGGATCCTCGACGCGACGCGCGACCTGCCGATCGTCTCCATGCACGGGCACGTCGACGCGAGCGTCTTCGCCCGCGACGAGCCCTTCGGCGACCCGGCGTCGCTGCTGGTCGTGCCCGACCACTACCTGGTGCGCATGCTCGTCTCGCAGGGCGTGCCGCACGACGCGCTGGGCGTGCCGCGGCGCGACGGCGGCGCGGTCGAGACCGACCCGCGCGAGATCTGGCGGACGTTCGCGGCGCACTGGCACCTGTTCCGCGGCACGCCGACGCGGTTCTGGATGGAGCACGTGCTCGTCGAGGTGCTCGGCGTGCGCGAGCGGCTCTCGGCGGCCACGGCCGACGCCGCGTACGACACGATCGCGGCACGCCTCGCCGAGCCGGGGTTCCGGCCGCTGGCCCTGCTGGACCGGTTCGGCATCGAGATCATCGCGACCACCGACCCGGCCACCGCCACGCTGGCCGACCACGCCGACCTGGCCGCGCGCGGCTGGGGCGAGCGCGTGGTGCCGACGTTCCGGCCCGACGCGGTGCTGCACGTGGACCGCCCCACGTGGCGGGACGACGTCGCGCTGCTGGGGGCGCGCGCGGGCGTCGAGATCGGCGGGTACCGCGACCTCGTGCGCGCGCTGGAGCTGCGGCGGTGGGCGTTCGTCGACGCCGGTGCGCGCGCCACGGACCACGGCCACCTGCGCGCGGACACCACGCCGCTCGACGACGCGGACGCCGAGGCCGTGGTCGCGGCGGCGCTGCGCGGCGAGGCGACGGCCGCCCAGGCGGACGCGTTCAGCGCGCACATGCTCTTCGAGATGGCGCGGATGTCCACGCAGGACGGTCTGGTGATGCAGCTGCACCCGGGCTCGCTGCGCGACCACGACCCGCGGGTCTTCGCCGAGCGCGGCCCGGACGTCGGCTACGACATCCCGGTCGCCACGGAGTACGTGCGCGCGCTGCGCCCGGTGCTCGAGGCGTTCGGGCACCACCCCGCGCTGCGGCTGGTGCTGTTCACGCTCGACGAGGACGTGTTCAGCCGCGAGCTCGCCCCGCTGGCCGGCGTGTACCCGGCGGTGCGCCTGGGGGCGCCGTGGTGGTTCCTCGACACCCCCGACGGGATGCGGCGCTACCGCGAGGCCGTCACCGACACGGCCGGGTTCTTCAACACCACGGGCTTCGTGGACGACACGCGCGCGTTCCTCTCGATCCCCGCGCGGCACGACCTGGCGCGGCGTGTGGACGCCGGCCACCTGGCCCGGCTGGTGGCCGAGCACCGCCTCGACCTGGACGAGGCGGTGGAGACGGCGGTGGACCTGGCCCTGCACCTGCCCCGGCAGGCGTATGCTCGGAGCGAGGCAAGCGCTTTCCGCCGCGACGACGCGGTGGATCCCGTCCCCCAGGAGGCCCGGCCGTGACCGCCACGACCACCCGCACCACCGTCCTCGACCGGCTCGCCGCGCACCGGCTCGTGCCCGTCGTCGTCATCGACGACGCGAAGGACGCCGACGCCCTCGGCGCCGCGCTCGTCGGCGGCGGCCTGCCCGTCGCCGAGGTGACCTTCCGCACCGCGGCCGCCGCCGACGCGATCCGCGTGCTGCGCGACCGCGGCGACGTGCTCGTCGGCGCCGGCACCGTGCTGACACCCGCCCAGGTCGACGCGGCCGTCGACGCCGGTGCCGACTACGTCGTCTCGCCCGGCACGAGCCGTGCCGTGATCGAGCGCTGCGCCGAGCGCGGCGTCCTCGCGCTGCCCGGGGCCGTGACCGCGACCGAGGTGCAGGCCGCGCTCGAGCTCGGCGTCAGCACCGTGAAGTTCTTCCCGGCCGGCACCTCCGGCGGCGCCCCGGCGATCGCGGCGCTCGCCGCCCCGTTCGGCGGCGTGCGGTTCGTGCCCACCGGCGGCGTCGGCCCGAAGAACCTCGGCGACTACCTCGGGCTCGCGTGCGTGGCCGCGGTCGGCGGCTCGTGGATGGTCCCGCGCGACCTGGTGCGCGCCGGCGACCTCGCGGGCGTCCAGCAGCTCGTCGCCGACGCCGTCGCCCTCGCGCGCTCCCTGCGCCCCGACGCCGCCTGACCGACGCCCCCGACCCGGCGCGACCCCGCGCGGGCCGTGCCCCACCCGACCGCCAGACCCCGCACGTCCCGAAGGAGCCGACGATGCCCGACCTGACGATCCGCCCCGCGTCCGAGACGACCTTCGACGCCGTGTCCCTCGGCGAGGTCATGCTCCGCCTCGACCCCGGCGAGGGGCGCATCCGCACCGCGCGGCAGTTCCGCGCCTGGGAGGGCGGCGGGGAGTACAACGTCGCCCGCGGCCTGCGCCGCGCGTTCGGGCTGCGCGCCGCGATCGTCACGGCGCTCGCCGACAACGAGGTCGGCCGGCTGGTGGAGGACATGATCCTCACCGGCGGCCTCGACACCCGGTTCGTGCGGTGGGTGCCCTACGACGGCGTCGGCCGGTCGGTGCGCAACGGCCTGAACTTCACCGAGCGCGGCTTCGGCGTGCGCGGCGCCGTCGGCGTCTCCGACCGCGGCCACACCGCCGCGTCCCAGCTCAAGCCCGGCGACGTCGACTGGGAGCACCTGTTCGGCGAGCTCGGCGTGCGCTGGTTCCACACCGGCGGCATCTTCGCCGCGCTCTCCGACACCGCCGCCGAGACCGTCATCGAGGCCGTCACGGTCGCCCGCCGCCACGGCACCGTCGTCTCGTACGACCTCAACTACCGGCCGTCGCTGTGGAAGGCCGTCGGCGGGCAGGCCCGCGCCCAGGAGGTCAACCGCACGATCGCCCCGCACATCGACGTCATGATCGGCAACGAGGAGGACTTCACCGCCTCGCTCGGGTTCGAGGTCGAGGGCGTCGACGAGAACCTCTCCGACCTGGAGGTCGGCACGTTCGCGGCCATGATCGAGAAGGTCGCCGCCACCTACCCGAACTTCGGGGTCATCGCGACCACCATGCGCACGGTCCACAGCGCGACCGTCAACGACTGGGGCGCCATCGCGTGGTCGCGCGCCTCGGGCCTGGTGCAGTCCACGCACCGCCCGGGCCTGGAGATCCTCGACCGCGTCGGAGGCGGCGACTCCTTCGCCTCGGGCCTGGCGTTCGGCCTGCTCGACGGCCAGGACCTGCAGACCGCCGTCGACTACGGCGCCGCCCACGGTGCCCTGGCCATGACGACCCCCGGCGACACGACCATGGCGACCAAGGCCGAGGTGCTCAAGCTCGCCGGCGGCGGCTCGGCCCGCGTCGACCGCTGACGCACGCGTGGGACCGCCGGTCGGCGGTCCCACGCGAGGTGAGGACGAGGTCAGGCCTGCGTGCTGCTCGTGGTCGCGGACCGGAGCTTGAACCACCCGTAGACCGCCGTCGCGACGAGCAGGACGGCACCGATCGCCGTGAGCCACAGCAGGCCCTCGATGATCGCGCCGAGCACGGACAGGGCGAGCCAGGCGAGCAGCAGGACGACGACGAGAGTCTCATCGATTCACTCTCGCACGCCCGTCCCCCTGCGGCGCGGCGAGTGCTCGGCGATTGACCCTGGTGGGTCAGCCGTCTGACCGTGGCATCACGTGGTGTCACGCGGTCTCGTCCCGTCCATGGCCAAGACCGTCTCGATGACCTTGCGACTGCCTCCCGAGGTGAAGGCGAGCCTCGAGGCGACCGCGGCGCGGACGCACCGGTCTCAGCAGGCCGTCGCCATCGAGGCGATCGCCAAGGCCACGTCAGGGCACGAGCAGCGGATCAGCGACGCGGCGCGGCGGATCGTCGAACGAGACCGCGCCATCCTGAACCGCTTGGCGTGAACGCCGACGCACCCGAGTACCTGGACCTCGACGGACTGCTCACGATCGCCGAGATCGTTCTAGGGCAGCCCGCGCCGGTCCGGGATCTCGGACTCCTGCAGGCGGCCCTCGCGCGACCGCAGCACGTCGTGTTCGGCGTCGACGCGTACCCCGGTCTGGACGAGAAGGTTGCGGCTCTTCTCCACCCTCGTGATGAACCATGCCCTCGGCGATGGCAACAATCGGCTCGGCTGGGTCGCTACCGCCGTCTTCTACGAGCTCAACGGCTACGACCTGCGGATGGATGAGGACGCGGCCGTCGACCTCGTCCTCGCAGTCGCCGACGGGAGCCTCGACGATGTCGCGGCGATCGCCACGAGACTCGCCAACCACGGCGCCCCTGTCGCCTGACCTCCTCGCCCGCGACCGGTCAGGTGACGGCGCCGAGCTGCCAGGGGATGAACTCGTCGGTGCCGAGGTCGAGGTCCTCGGAGACCGTCTGCTCGCCGGACGCGACGGCGACGATCTTCTCGAACAGCTCGGCGCCGACCTGCTCGACGGTGGCGGTGCCGTCGACGATGCGGCCGGCGTTGAGGTCCATGTCCTCGCGCATGCGCAGGTAGGTCGGGGTGTTGGTGGCGACCTTGATCGACGGGGTCGGCTTGCAGCCCAGCACCGAGCCGCGCCCGGTCGTGAAGACGACGACCGTCGCGCCGCCCGCGACCAGGCCGGTGACCGAGACGGGGTCGTACCCGGGGGTGTCCATGAAGCAGAAGCCGCGCTCGCGGACCGGCTCGGCGTACTCGTAGACGGCGCGCAGCGGTGCGGTGCCGCCCTTGGCGACGGCGCCGAGGGACTTCTCCAGGATGGTGGTCAGCCCGCCGGCCTTGTTGCCGGGGGAGGGGTTGTTGTCCAGGGTGCCGCCGCCGTGCGCCATGTACTCCTGCCACCAGTCGAGGCGGGCGAGGAGACGGTCGGCGACGTCCTGGCTCACGGCGCGGCGCAGCAGCAGGTGCTCGGCGCCGAAGATCTCGGGGGTCTCGGCCAGCACGGACGTGCCGCCGTGGGCGACGAGCAGGTCGGAGGCGTGCCCGAGCGCGGGGTTGGCGGTGATGCCGGAGTAGCCGTCGGAGCCGCCGCAGTTGAGGCCCAGCACGAGCGCGGAGACGGGTGCGGGTTCGCGGCGCAGGGCGCTGATCTGCGGCAGCATCTCCTCGATCGCGGCGACGCCGGCGCGCACGGTGGCGCGGATGCCGCCGGTCTCCTGGATGACCAGGGTGCGCACGGGCTTGTCGGCGGGCAGGTCGAGGCCGTCGAGGAGGGTCTGCGCGGGCAGCATCTCGCAGCCCAGGCCCAGCACGAGCAGGGCGGCGACGTTGGGGTGGTCGGCGTACCCGCGCAGGGTGCGGCGGGTGATCTGCGCGCCCTCGGACGTCGGTACGAGCCCGCAGCCGGTGTCGTGCGTCAGGGCGACGACGCCGTCGACGCCGGGGAAGGCCTCGAGCACGCGGCCGCGGAACTGGTCGGCGATCAGCCGGGCGGTCGAGGCCGAGCAGTTCACCGACGTGACGATGCCGACGTAGTTGCGCGTGCCCCAGCGCCCGTCGGCGCGGCGGTACCCGGCGAACGTGCGGCCCGGGTCGGCGGGTGCGGGCAGGTCGACGAGGTGGGTGCCGACCTCGTGCGCGCGGCCCGCGTCGTCCATGCCGAGGTTGTGGGTGTGCACGTGGTGCCCGGCGGCGATGTCGCGGGTCGCGCGGCCGATGGACTGCCCGTACTTGCGCACCGGCACCCCGGCGGCGACGTCGGCGACCGCGAGCTTGTGGCCGCGGGGGACTCCCTGGGTGACGGTGACGAACCGGTCGGCTACCGCCACCACCGCGCCCTGGGGCAGGTCGCGGGTCGCGACGGCGACGTCGTCGTCGGGCCGCAGCAGGAGGACGGCGCCATCGAGCGCGTCGGTGGGGCCGCCGTGCGCGGTGGGCAGCGGGGCGTGGCCGGTCGTCATCGTCGTCCTCCCGGGGTCGGGCGTCAGGATACCGGTTTCCCGGCGCGTCCGGGAATCGCTTTCCAATCGGACCGGGTGATCCTGGCCGCAGCGGGAACGCTCCCGCGCCCGTTCCCCTACGCTCAGGCCCATGGCCACGAGCGTCACCCTGAGCGACGTCGCGCGCGAGGCAGGCGTCTCGCTCGCCACCGCCTCCCGCGCGATCAACGGCAGCGCCAACCGCACGGTGCGCGCCGACCTGCGCGAGCGCGTGCTCGCCGCCGCCGAGAAGCTGCGGTACACCCCCGACGCGAACGCCCAGGCCATGGCCCGCGGCCGCACCACGTCCCTCGGGCTCGTGGTGCACGACATCGCCGACCCGTACTTCTCGACCATCGCCGCCGGCGTCTCGCGCGCCGCCGACGACGCCGACCTCCAGGTCACCCTCGCGAGCACGCAGCACCGCCCCGAGCGGGAGGTCTCGCTGGTCCGGCTCCTGCAGCGCCAGCGCGCCCGCGCCATCGTCATCGCCGGCGGCCGGTACGACGACGAGCCGACCAACGCCGCCATGCGCGCCGCGCTCGCCGACTACCGCGAGTCCGGCGGTGCCGTGACCCTCGTCGGCCAGCCCGTGCTCGACGTCGACACCGTCGTCGTCGACAACGCGGCCGGCGCCGCAGCCCTCGCCCGGGCCCTGCACGACCGCGGCTACCGCCGCCCGGCCGTGCTCGGCGGTCCGGAGCACCACCTGACCGCCCGCGAGCGGCGCGAGGCGTTCATGGACGCGTTCGCGCAGGCCGGCTCGCCCGTGCAGCCCGCGCACGTCGTCACCGGGGAGTTCACGCACGACGGCGGCGAGGCCGCCATGCGCGAGCTGTGGGCCACCGGCCCCGACGTCGACGTGGTCTTCGCCGTCAACGACGTCATGGCGCTCGGCGCGCTCGCCGCGTGCCGCGACCTGGGCGTGGGCGTCCCCGACGACCTCGCGCTCGCGGGGTTCGACGACATCTTCACGCTGCGCGACGTCGTCCCGCCGCTGACCACCGTGCGGGTGCCGCTGGAGGAGGTCGGGGCGCTGGCCACGCAGCTCGCGCTCGAGGAGCACACCGGGGCGCCGCGGCGCGCGTCCGTCGCCACCGAGGTCGTGCTGCGGGCCTCCACCCCGGACCGCACCTGACCCGATGACCCGCCCGCCCGCCCGCTCGGCCGTGACCGCCGCCGCGCTGGGGGGTGCGTGCGTCCTCGCGATCCTCGCCGGGTGCGTCGCCCCCGGGCCGGCACCGGTCGAGACGGCAGCCACCGGAGCACCGCCCGGACCGGTGGCGGTCGAGGTCGCGCAGGCCCGCACCGACCGTGTCGCGCGCGTCGTCGAGCTCCAGGTCCGCAACGACGGCTCCACCGACCTCACCGTCACCGAGGGGCGCCTCACGGCCGGATCCCTCGACGGCGACGTCGTCACGCTCCAGGGCCGCGACGTCCCGGCCGGTGCCACCCGCCGCCTGCGCGCCGCGCTGCCAGCGCCCCGCTGCGCGGGCGACCCCACCACCGTCGCCGACCTCGACCTGACGGTCGCGCTCGACGTCGTCACCGCTGACGGCACCGCCGCCACGCTCCAGGTCGAGCCCACCGACGAGGACGACGACCTCCTCCGTGTGCGCGGCGAGGACTGCGCCGCGGCCGCCGTCGCGGCCGGGCTGGAGATGGCCCTCGACGAGACCCTCACGACCCGCACCCTCGACGGCGCCCCCGTCGCCGACGTCACGCTGCGGGTCCGGGCCGTGCCCGGCGGCCCGCGCGTGCAGCTCACGCAGGTGCTCGGCACCACGCTCCTGCGTGCCCCCGACGCCTCCTCCTGGCCCCTCGACGTCGACACCGCCACCCTCGGCGCCGACGCCGAGCCCGTCACGCTGCCCGTCGTCCCCGCCCGCTGCGACCTGCACGCGATCGCCGAGGACAAGCGCGGCACGGTCCTCGGCGTCCGCGCCCTCGTCGACGGCGTCGAGCAGCCCGTCGTCTACGTCGTCTCCCCGCCCGACCTCCTCGGCGCCCTCCACCGCTTCGTCGTCGACACCTGCACCGCGGCGGCCGACCCGTGACGGTCCTGTACCTCGACGTCGACGGGGTGCTGCTCCCCTTCGGCGCCCCGTCGGCTCCAGCCCGTCCCGCCGCACCAAGGGGCAACCCGCTGACGAGTCGGCTCGACGTCGGGCTGGCGTGCGCTGTCAGCGCACTGCCTGTCGAGCTGGTGTGGGCCACGACCTGGGGCCAGGATGCCAACGACCTCCTCGCTCCGCTGCTCGGATGGTCGGCGCTGCCCGTCCTCGATCCCGCCGAGCCGTCCGCCGAGGACACCTGGTTCCGGCTGCACTGGAAGACCCGCTCGATCCTCCGTCACGCCGCAGGCCGCGACCTCGTCTGGGTCGACGACGAGATCGCCGACGCCGACGAGGAGTGGGTGCATGCGCACCACCCCGGCCGCGCGCTCCTGGTTCGCGTCGCGCCGCGCGTGGGCCTGAGGCGCGACGACGTCGAAGCCCTCGATGCCTGGCTGCGGGACGCTGCGGACGCGGAGCAGGGCGCCCCCCCCGGGCTGATCCTCAGCGCAGGGGCCGGCCGTAGGCGTCGCGGCCGCCGCTGGCGAGCAGGACGATCCCGTCGACGACCGCCCAGAGCCAGATCGCCGGCGCGACGAAGACCCCGATGATGACGCCCACGAGGACGCACGCGACGAAGAACCCGATGAGCTGCACCAGGCCGATCGCCGTCTGACCGGCGTACAGCCGGCCCACCCCGCACACCCCGACGAGCGGGAGCAGCAGCTGCAGCAGGCCCGCGGTCGTCCGGCTCTTGTCCGACCACGGCACGCCGGCCGACGGGTCGTAGGCCCCGTACGGGGAGGGGTGCCCGTACGCCTGGGGCGGGTACGGCTGGCCGGGGTGCGGCTGCGCCGGGTACTGCTGGGGGTACTGCTGCGCCGGGTAGGGCTGGCCCGCGTGCGGCTGCGGGGCGTCGCCCGGGACGGGGGGCTGGTGCGGGTCGCTCATGCCGCGGACAGTAGCGCGACCGGTGCCGGGGCCGGTCCGAGAAGGTCCCGGCCGGGACGGGGCGCGGTCGTGCAGCCGGTCAGGCCGGGGCGGCGCCGTGGGCGGTGAGGATGCGCTCGGCGCCGATGAGGTGGGCCGCCATGAGGATGCGGGCGCGGTCCGGGTCGGCGTCGGTCAGCGCGTCGAGGATCGCCGCGTGCTCGCCGACGACGCGCGTCGCGGTGTCCTCGTGCAGGTCGCGCCACGCGCGCTCGCGGGCCCGCGGGGCGGCCAGGGCGTCGACGAGCGCGGCGAGCACCCGGTTGCCGGACGCGTCGGCGACGGTGCGGTGGAAGGCGACGTCGGCGGCGGCGACGCGGGCGGCGTCGAGGACGGGCTCCGCGAACGCGCCCGCCATGTCGTCCAGCGAGGCGCGGGCCTGCTCGAGGAGGGCGGGGCTCGCGTGCCGGGCGGCGAGTGCGGCGGCCTCCGTCTCGAGCGTGCGGCGCACGGCCAGCACGTCGGTCCGGTCGCCGGGCATGTCGCCGAGGAAGGCCAGGGGGGCGACGAGCCGGGTGGCGTCGAGCTCGGTGACGTACGTGCCGTCGCCGTGCCGGGCCTGCAGGATGCCGAGCGCGGCCAGGGCGCGCACGCCCTCGCGCAGCGAGCCGCGCGAGACGCCGAGGTGCACCGCCAGGTCCTTCTCCGACGGCAGGCGGTCGCCCGGGCGCAGGGTGCCGTCCAGCACCATGCGGCGCACGTCCTCGACCACGTCGTGCGTGAGGGGGACGCGCGCAGGGGGTCGCTGGGGGCCGATCACGGGGTGACCGGCACGGGCGGCAGCCCGTACACGTCGACGGCGGTGCCCCCGCGGAGCCGGGCCTGCGCGGCCGGGTCCAGGCCGTCGAGCGTCGCGCAGAGCGCCTGCCAGGTCTGCGACCAGGTGGCGTGGCCGTCGAGGGCCGCGGGCCAGTCGCTGCCGAGCATGAGGCGCTCGGGCCCCAAGGCCTCCAGGGCGACGTCGACGGCGGGGCGCACGTCCGCAGCCGTCCAGCCCGGGCCTGCGGCGTGGCCGAGCCCGGCGACCTTGGCGACGACGTGCTGGGCCTGCGCGACGCGGTGCACCCCGGCCACCCAGGCGTCCCAGGTGGCCGTGTCGCCGGCCGCGCGGGCGGCCAGCGGCGGGGAGGCGAGGTGGCCGAGGACCAGCGTGAGCTTGGGGTGCCGCTCGGCGACGCGGGCGACCTCGTCGAGCATCCGGGGCGTGGTGCGGGGGAGGTCGAGGGGCAGGCGTCGCTCCGTGAGCAGGGTCAGCCCCTCGGCGACGTCCGGGCGCAGCAGCCAGCCGCCGGACCCGGCCGCGTGGTGCGCGACGCCGACCACGGGCTCGAACCGCCAGGCGTCGAGCCGGGCGGAGGCGTCGGCGGCGTGCGCGAGGGGCACCCAGCCGATGACGCCGACGACGCGCGGGGAGCACAGCGCCTGGAAGAGCAGGTGCTCGGTGTCGGCCGGGTTGTCGGCGCTCTGCACGAGCACCACGCCGTCCACGCGGTGCTCGTGCAGGTCGTGCCCGACGTCGCCGAGGCGCCGAGCCACCGGGAGGTGGTCGGCGTCCATCCACGGGTAGTGGACGTGCTCGGGGTCCCACACCTGCAGGTGAGAGTCCACGACGTCGTACGGCATGGTCGGACAGTAATGCCCCGCGCCGACGTCCGAGCCCGTCAGGCCCCGGAGTCTCATGGAATCCTCACGGGCGGGTCACAGAATCGATGACTTTCACCCGATCGGCGCAGTGACAGCGGTCAGCGCCGGTCACGCACCCGTCAGCGTCCGACCGCGTACCCCTGCTGCCCGCGGGGGTTCGCGGCGCCGACGAGCAGACCGTCCGCCCGTACGCCCGCGGCGCTGATCCGCCCCAGCGACCAGGGCCCCGCGTCCTGCACGGCGTGACCGCGCGCGGCGAGCCCCGCCAGCACCCCGGCGCCCAGGCGCGACTCGGCCACCAGCCCGCGGGGTGTGTGCGTGCGGGGGGCGAACGAGGACTGCACCGCCGTCGAGTGCCACGAGGGCGCGTCGATCGCGGCCTGCAGGTCCAGCCCGCCCAGCAGGTGACGCAGCAGGAACGGCACCGTCCACTGGTCCTGCTGGTCGCCGCCCGGGGTGCCGAACGCGAACCCGTGCCCGGCACCCAGCACCATGGCCGGGCTCAGCGTCGTGCGCGGGCGCCGGCCCGGCACCAGCGACGACGGCAGGCCGGGCTCGAGCCAGAACATCTGCGCACGCGTCGGCAGCGCGAACCCCAGCCCCGGCACGACGGGGCTCGACTGCAGCCAGCCGCCCGACGGGGTCGCCGAGACGCGGTTGCCCCAGCGGTCGACGACGTCGACGTGGCACGTGTCGCCGGGGGTGAGCCCGACGGGGGAGACGGTGGGCTCGCCCAGCCCGCCGGCGGAGGCCGAGACCCCGCCGCCGCCCGCGCGGTCCGCCAGCACCCGCGACGGCAGCACGGGCGCCCGGCCGCCGGGGGAGCCCGGCCGCAGGGTCGCGTCCGCGTCGTCGCCGACGAGCCGCGCCCGCTCGGCCGCGTACTCCCGCGAGAGCAGGGCGTCGAGCGGGACGTCCGGGGCGTCGCCGTAGTAGGCCTCGCGGTCCGCGAACGCGAGCGCCGCGACCTGCGTGACCAGGTGCACGAGCCGCGTCACCGGGCCGGTCCCGTCGTCCGCCACGCCCGACGCCTCGAGGGCCACCGCGTCGCGCACGAGCGGGGCCACGTCGAGCGCCTCGAGCATCCGCAGCTGCTGGAGCAGCACCGGGCCCTGGCCCCACGCGGCGGTCTTGTGCACCTGCACGCCCAGCACGTCGGCCGAGACCGTGGGCTCCTCCGTGGCCCGCCACGCCGCCATGTCCTCGCCGCGCAGCAGGCCCGCGTGCGCGCGGCCCGTCGCGTCGACGACCGGCGTCTGCACGAACGTGTCGACGGCCTCGGCCACGAAGCCCTCGTAGAACGCGCGCCGGGCCGCCTCCACCTGCGCGTCCCGGTCCTGCCCGGCCGCTGCGGCCTCGGCCAGGAGCCGCTCGAACGTGCACGCCAGGTCCGGGTTGGTGAACCGTGCACCGGCCGCGGGCGGCTGCCCGCCCGGCAGGTACACGGCCGCGCTCGTCGGCCAGTGCGCGGCGAACATCTCGGCCACGGTGCTGACCGTGCGGGCGGCCGACGGCAGCAGCGGGTACCCGTCGCGCGCGTACGCCAGGGCCGGGCCGAGCACGTCCGCCAGCGGCAGCGTGCCGTACCGGGTCAGCAGGTCCAGCCAGGCGCCGAACGCCCCCGGCACGACGGCTGCCAGGTGCCCCGTCCCCGGCACCTCCTCGACGCCCAGGTCCCCGAACGCGCCGAGGGTCGCCGCGGCGGGCGCCGTGCCCTGCCCGCAGACGACGAACGTGTGCCCGTCGCGCGCCCGGTGCCCGATGATCGGCACGTCACCGCCGGGGCCGTTGAGGTGCGGCTCGACGACGCTCAGCGTGAACCCGGCGGCCACGGCGGCGTCGAACGCGTTGCCGCCGGCCTCCAGGACGCGCATCCCGACGGCGCTGGCGAGCCAGTGCGTCGAGGCGACCATGCCGAAGGTGCCGGTGAGCTCGGGGCGCGTGGTGAACACGTCCCGATCCTCACACCCGACCGGGTGACGCGGACGTGCGCGTGTCGCCCGTTCGGCCTACGCCTCGACCGGCCGTCCGCCCACGTCAGCGCGCTGGGAGGACGAGGATGGGCGGGTGACGGGACCACGGAGCACCTGGCGGACGACGACCCACGCGTGGGCGTCCGACGTGGACGAGGACCACCTGGCCGACGTGCGCGCCCGTGCCGACGCGCTCGCGCCCGGCGGCGCCCTGCACCTCGTGCTCGAGGTCCTCGCGTACGCCGACGAGGAGGCCGCGGCCACCGGCAGGCGCGGGCAGGTCGACGTGGTCCTCGGCGACGGCCACGTCGCGGTCGCCGACGACGGGCGTGGCACCGACACGCGCGTCGACGAGCACGGCGCGGTCGTCCGCAAGCCCGTCATGGCGACGCAGGACGTCCGGTTCTTCGACGTCGACGGAGCCCCGCTGCTGCCCGACGGGCACCCGCGACGGGGCATGTCGGTGGTGTCGGCGCTCAGCGCGGAGCTGGTCCACGAGAACTGGCGCACGGACGGTGCCTGGTCGCAGACGTACCGCCACGGCGTCCCCGACTCCACGCTCGTGCCGCTCACCCCGCGCGGCGGCACGGGCACCACCGTCACGTTCGGCGGCGTGCACGGCGACCCGGTCGACGCCGACGCGCTGCGCGCCCTCGTCGGCGGGTTCGGCCACCTCGACGTGACGGTCCTCAGCCCGTCACGATGACGTCGGCCGCCCATCGACGGGCATCTGCAGCAGCGTCGCGCTGAACGTCGCGAAGTCCCGCACGCCCACCGCCGTGAAGCCGTAGCCCTCGTAGTACGCGCGCAGCGCCGGGTTGGTGGTCCGGCAGTCCAGGCGCAGGACGTCCACGCCGGCCGCGCGCGCCCGCTCCAGCGACCAGTCCAGCAGCGCCCGCCCCAGCCCGGTGCCCGCCCGGCGGCGGTCGACCATCAGCCCGTGCACGTACACCGCGGGCGTCGCGTCGTCGCCCCAGAAGTCCGGGTCGACCCGCAGCAGCCGCAGCGACCCCGCCACACCGACCTCCGCGTCCCGCACGACCCACCACTCGCCGCCCGCGAGCTGCGCGGCGATCCGCTCGCGCGGCAGCGACCCGCGCGGCCACTGCACCAGCCCCGTCTCGGCCATCCAGTCCTCGAGCGACCGGCGCAGGGCGTCGATCGCGTCGAGGTCCGACGCGTGCGCGGGCTGCGGCGCGACGACCGTCCCGCTCACGCGGCCGGCGGGCCCTGCACCGGCGGCACCTGGCCCTGGGGTGCTTGCCGCTCCGCGGCCTCCCGCCGACGCGCGTCCGTCAGCCCGTCGCGGATCCCCCACCGGACCACCAGGTACAGCAGACCGGCCGCGGCCAGCGGCACCAGCACCCACAGGAGCAGGGCGAACACGTGGAAGAAGGCGAAGCTGCGCATGCTCCCGACCCTAGCCCTGGGCGTTCTGTCAGGACGGCGCTCTGCCGGTAGCGGCCAGGACGATCCCGACACGCAGGGACCGCGCTTGCTCGATCAGCCCCGGTTGCCCGGGCGCGGACCATCCTGGGAGCGACCGGTTCGTCAGGTACGTGGCGAGGAGTCGATCGTCCACGTCGACCCAGCGGGCCGCCAGAGCGGCTCGGCGGGCGGGTGAGAGCAGCGACGTCGCGTCGACAGCGAGCATGACGGCGTGCTCGTCGAGCGACGCGTCCTCGGGGCGGGTCCACACGTGCTCCAGGATCTGCGTCCCCTGCACCTCGCCGTAGAGCCGGTCGGAGATCGCGGCCGAGTGCTCGTACCAGTACATGGCGCACGCCAGGTCGCCAGCGTCCTTGTGCTCGCCCACCCTGGAGCGTGTCGCCCACGCCGCGAGCTTGAGCATCGCGTAGCCCGCGACCGTCCGGATCCGGACCGAGAGACCGTCGCTCAGGACGAGCGTCCGTGCGGTCTCCCAGACGTCGATGAACCCGAGCACGTCGAGAGGGTCGGCACTCGCCTCGAGCGGGACGGCCCCGTCCGGATCCTCGATGTCCCCGAAGGGGATGAGGTCGACCCTGGTCCCGGCCAGCTGGAACCGGACCTGCGCGGAGGTTCGAAGTCGCGGGAGCATCCTCGCGACCTCCCCGAACCCGTCCCAGCGGTCGACGGCAAGCGCGAGGTCGAGGTCGCTCGTGCTGCGCAGGGGGAAGTCGTGCCCCGCCTCGCGGTGCAGCACGTCCCGGCACAGCGCTCCGACGAGCACGGTCCGGCCTGCAGCATGCGGGGCGCGGGCCACCAGCTCGGCGATCACCGGTTCGACGACGTCGCGCAGCGTCCGGTCAACGGGCATGACGGTCGAGGATCATCTCGCGCAGCGGCACTGACGCGAGTCTGTGGCGGGGGTCGTCCGTGATGAGCAGGTCCGCCAGGCGGAGCGTTGCGGGTGCGTCGTGCACTCCTGCCTCGCGGCGTGGGTCGAGCCAGAACTGGCGACGGACGACGATGTTGGGGTTCGAGCCGTCGGGCCGCCATCGCGAGGCGATGACGGCCGACATGTCGAGCTGAGCGACGTAGAAGGTCGCGTCGGGTCCGCGCAGCTCGTCGGATGCGGCCTCGCCGCTCACGTACACGGCGCGCCCGTCGGTGCTCCACGGTCCGAGGTGCTGGGCGTCACCGCTGAACCGCCCGAGCTCAAGATGCGCGCCGAGCCCGCTCGCGAATGCCGCTGTCCACTGGTCCAGGAGCTCGGCGACGCGGTTCAGGGCCGTGCGGCCGTGCAGGAGGAAGCGGCGCTCGCCCAGGTCGGCCAGGACCTGCTGCACGATCCCGACCGACACGCCCGACCTCTCGGCGATCGTCCTGATGCTGGCCGAGACCAGGCCTGGTTCCTCGAGCATCATGCACACGACCTGAGCCCGCTTGGGGCTCATCGGGTTCAGCGCCGCCCGGGGCGCGCCCGGACGGCGGGGCCGTGCGGCGGGCCCTGAGCGGTCGCGGATGTCGACGAGCACGCCGCGAGCGCGGACGAAGGCGCGTCCCGCCGTGTCGGCGTACCAGTCGCCTCGATCTCGCGCAGATGCCGCGCGGGCCGGGGGGATCCGGTCGGCGAGGAGCAACCACCTGTCGCCGTCTGTCCCGTCCTGGTCCGGCTCGGCGTGCTGCTCGACCCATCGCCACCGACGTTCCAGCAGCGCGTCGTCGACCCGGAGGGTCGCAAGGTCGCCGTGGACCTCCAGCTCTACGCCGTAGCGGCGCAGGGCGGAACGCACACCGTCCAGCCGGTGCGGCAGAGAGCCGTCGAAGCGCGCGTCGTCCACCCCGTGAACGTACATCAATAATGTACGTTCAACAATGATGAACAGGCGTCATGCGTTCCCGGCGTCGGCTAGCGACGCCTGGCTCCACCCAGGGAGTGCGACGTCCAGGACCCGGTGGAGCCTCCGATCGTCGGGTGAGCGCAGCGGCGGCAGGATCAGTGCAGTCATCCCCACGTCGACGGCCGCGCCGTCCCATGCCCCGCGGTCGCCGACCATGAGCACCCGGGAGGCCGGTAGGCCCAGGAGATGGAGGGCGTGCTCGAACGCGGCAGGGTCCGGCTTGGCGACACCCGTCTCGAACGACAGCGACCAGGCCGCGACGACGTCTGCCCACGTGCGGCCGTCCGGCAGACGGTGGGCGGCGAACGTCGGGCGCAGGTCGACGTGGATGTCGCTCAGCACGCCGATCCGGACCTCGGCGGCGTCGAGCGTGCCGAGCAGGTGCCCCACGTCGTCCGCGAACGGGTTGAGCGCGGGCGTGGACTCGCACGCGTACATCGCCGAGGCCAGGTCGTCGTCGATGCCTGCCGCGCGGAACCAGTCGGCGTACGCGGCGCGGTGCTCGCCGGCGTCCGTGTCGATCGCCGACGACTCCACCCGTGCGGCGTCCGCGGCGCGGAGCCGGACGAGGACGACCTCGACGGCGGCCGGGTCGTCGTCCCGGCCCAGCCGGGCGAGGGCCGTACGGACCAGCCACGGCCACGTCGGGGCGACGACGAGCGTGCCGCGCCAGTCGAGCAGGACTCCGTCGAAGGCGCGGGCGACGCGGGGCGGTGGCACGCGTCCACCGTAGCCACCTGCCCGGGGCGCCGAGTGGGCCGGCCGATCAGGTCTCAGCTGCCGCCGGGGAAGCCCAGGACGCGCCAGGCCTCGTAGGTGGCCACCGCGGCGGCGTTCGAGAGGTTCATGGAGCGGCGGCCCGGGAGCATGGGGATGCGGACCTGGTCGGTCACGCGCGGGTGCGCGAGGACGTCGGCGGGCAGGCCCGTGGGCTCGGGGCCGAAGAGCAGAGCGTCGCCGTCGCGCCAGTCGACGTCGGTGTGCCAGCGGGTGGCCTGGGTGGTGAACGCCAGCAGGCGGGCGTCCGGCAGGGCGTCGAGCGCGTGGTCGAGGTCGGGGTGCACGACCACGTGCGCGAGGTCGTGGTAGTCCAGCCCGGCGCGGCGCAGCTTGGCCTCGGACATGTCGAAGCCCAGGGGCTCGACGAGGTGCAGGGTCGCACCGGTGCCGGCGCACAGGCGGATCGCGCTCCCCGTGTTGCCGGGGATGCGGGGCTCGAAGAAGACGACGTGCAGCACGCGCCGATCCTCGCACCGTGCGCGCGGGTGCCCGACCGGGCAGGGCGGCGCTGCTACCTTCGCGGCGTCGTTCCGCCGCCGTCGAGAGGCCCGCACGTGACGTCCTCCTCCCCGTCCGCCGCCGCGCCCGCCCGCGCGAGGCTGGTGCTGCGCCTCGACGCACCCGCCCGGGAGTGGACCGACGCGTTCCCCGTCGGCAACGGGCGCCTCGGGGCGATGTGCTTCGGCGGCACGGGCACCGACCGGCTGCAGGTGAACGACGACACGTGCTGGTCGGGGGCGCCCGGCGACCCGGACCTCGCGCCCGCGGCGGCACCCGAGGGCCCGCAGGCCGTGCTCGCGGACGCGCGCCGGCTGCTCGACGTCGGCGACGTCCCGGCCGCGGAGACGCAGCTGAGACGGCTGCAGAGCGGGTTCAGCCAGGCCTACCAGCCGCTCGTCGACCTGCTGCTGACCGACCCGTCAGTCATCGATCTCCCGGGAGCGAACGCGCAGGTGGACGGGGTTGTGGCCGCCCGTGCGGATCTCGGCGCCCCGGCCGCGTACCGGCGCGAGCTCGACCTCGACGACGGCGTCGTGCGCACCGCGTGGACCCGGGCCGACGGCCACCGGCTGCGGCAGACGGTGCTCGCCTCGCACCCCGACCAGGTCCTCGTCGCCGAACGCGTCGCCGACGACGGGACCCTCGACCTCGACGTCAGGGTCGCCGCCGCCCACCCCTGGGTCCGCGCCCTCGCGCCCGCCCGCGACGGCTCGTCGGCGCCCGGCACGGTCGACGGCGCCGTGCGTCTCGTCGGGCTGGTGCGGATGCCCACGCGCGTGTGGCCCGACTACGCGGGCGTCGCCGAGGCCGTCGAGCGGGGCGACGGACCGTCCGTGCTCGCCGCCGTCGCGCTCGCGGTCCGCGCCGACGGCGGCGAGGTCCGCGTGGACGTCGGCCCCGACGGTCCCGTGGTGGCAGTGCGCGGCGCCTCCCGCGTGCAGGTGCTGCTCGGCTCCGCCACCGACCACGACGTCCGGACCGGGACGCTGCACGGCGACGCGGAGCGCGTCGTGGGTGAGGCCCTGGCGACGGTGGTCGCGGCCGACGTCCGTGCCGACCTGCGCGACCGCCACGGCGCGGACCACCGCGCCCTCATGGGCCGCGTGCACCTGGACCTCGGCGGGGACGCCCCCGACCTGCCCCTCGACGCCCGCCTGGTCCGGCACGCGCACGGCGCCCCCGACCCGGGCCTGGCCGTGCTCGCGTTCCAGCTCGGCCGGTACCTCACGGTCGCCGGCTCGCGCCCGGGCACGCTGCCCATGAACCTGCAGGGCATCTGGAACCCGTGGCACCAGCCGCCGTGGAACGCGAACTACACGACCAACATCAACGTCGAGATGAACGCCTGGCCGGCGCTCGTCGGCGACCTCGTCGAGTGCCACGAGCCGCTCCTGGACTGGCTCGACCGGCTGGCCGTCTCCGGGCGGCGCACCGCCCGCGAGCTGTACGGCGCGCGCGGCTGGGTCGCCCACCACAACAGCGACGCCTGGGGCTTCTCCGCGCCCACGGGGCTGGGGGAGGACTCCCCGAGCTGGTCGTGCTGGCCCTTCGGCGGGGTCTGGCTGGCCACGCACGTCGCCGACCACCACGACTGGACCGGCGACGACGAGGCCCTGCGTCGGCACTGGCCGGTGCTGCGCGACGCGGCGGCGTTCCTGCTCGACTGGCTCGTCGAGCGGCCCGACGGCACCCTCGGCACGGCGCCGTCCACGAGCCCGGAGCACCAGTACCTGCTGCCCGACGGCACAGCCGCCAGCGTCGGCACGTCGACCACCGCGGACCTGGCCATGGCCCGCGACCTGCTCGACCACCTGCTGCGCCTCGCGCCCGTCGTGGGCGAGGACGACACCGACCTGCTCACCCGCGCCTCCGCGGCCCGCGACCGCCTGCCCGCCGAGCGCGTGCTGCCCGACGGGCGCCTCGCGGAGTGGTCCGGCGACGTGCCCGACGCCGAGCACGACCACCGCCACCAGTCGCACCTGTTCCGCGTCTACCCCGGCACGGCGATCGACCCGGACACAGCCCCGGCGCTCGCCGCGGCGGCCCGGGCGACGCTCGACGCGCGCGGCCCCGACTCCACGGGCTGGTCGCTGGCGTGGCGCCTCGCGCTGCGCGCACGGCTGCGCGACGCGGACGGCGTGGCCGCGCACCTCGCGGCGTTCCTGCACCCGGTCGACGCCGACCCGGCGGACCTGCCCCCGACGCCGCCGGGCGTGGAGCCCACGCACCGCGGCGGGGTGTACCGGTCGCTGCTGTGCGCGCACCCGCCGTTCCAGGTCGACGGCAACCTCGGCGTCACCGCCGGCATCGCGGAGGCGCTCGTCCAGGCGCACCGCGTCGGCCCCGACGGTGCGCGCGAGGTGCACCTGCTGCCCGCGCTGCCCGCGGCCTGGCCGACCGGCCGCGTCCAGGGCCTGCGCCTGCGCGGGGGTCTGCACCTGGTCGACCTGCGCTGGCGCGACGGCCGCGTCGAGCACGTCGCGCTGACCGCACCAGCCCCGTGCACGGTGGTCGTGCGTGAGGACGACCACCGTGCACGGGTGGTCGTGGGGTCGACGCCCACGACCACCCGCCTCGGCGATCAGGCCAGCGTGGAGGTGTCGATCACGAAGCGGTAGCGCACGTCGGACGCGAGCACCCGCTCCCACGCCTCGTTCACCTGGTCCGCGCCGATCACCTCGACGTCCGCGCCCAGGCCGTGCTCGGCGCAGAAGTCGAGCATCTCCTGGGTCTCGGCGATCGAGCCGATCGACGACCCGGCGAACGACCGGCGGGCCGGGATCAGCGAGAACACCTGGACGGGCAGGGGCTCGGCGGGCGCGCCGACGTTGACGAGCGTGCCGTCGACGGCCAGCAGCGACAGGTACGCGTCGAGGTCCACGACCGCGCTGACGGTGTTGATGATCAGGTCGAACGAGCCGCGCAGCGCCGTGAACGTGTCGGGGTCCGACGTCGCGTGGTAGTGGTCGGCGCCCAGGCGCAGACCGTCCTCCTGCTTCTTCAGCGACTGCGACAGCACGGTGACCTCGGCCCCCATCGCGTGCGCGAGCTTGACGGCCATGTGCCCGAGCCCGCCCATGCCGACGACCGCGACCTTGGTGCCCGGTCCGGCACCCCAGTGCCGCAGCGGGGAGTACGTGGTGATGCCGGCGCACAGCAGCGGCGCGGCGACGTCGAGCTCGAGGGCGTCGGGGATCCGCACGACGAAGTCCTCGACCACGACGACCTGCTGGGAGTAGCCGCCCTGCGTGGTGCTGCCGTCGCGGTCGACCGCGGCGTACGTGCCGGTCATGCCGTTGAGGCAGTACTGCTCGTTGCCGGCCTGGCACTGCGCGCACTCGCGGCAGGAGTTGACCATGCAGCCCACGCCGACGCGGTCCCCGACGGCGTGCCGGGTGACCTCGGCGCCGACCTCGACGACGACGCCGGCGATCTCGTGGCCGACGACCAGCGGGTAGGCGACGGGTCCCCAGTCGCCGCGGGCGGTGTGGATGTCGGAGTGGCAGATGCCCGCGTAGCGGATCTCGATGCGTACGTCGTGCGGGCCGACGTCGCGGCGCTCGATCGTGGTGCGGACCAGCGGCTGGTCGGCGGCGGGGGCGGCGTACGCGGTGACGGTGGTGGGCATGGTTCTCCCTCGTCGGGGTGGGGCGGGGTGCCGCGGTGCGCGCGGCTCGTCCACGATCCTGCGCGCCCGCCGGCACTCGCGCCACCGAGCAGAGGGGCCCTGCTGTGCCCCCTCAGAGAGTCGTGCAGCGTCGCGGGTGCACGAACGGTGACATCGCCTGGATGTGCACGAGCGGTGACACCGCCCGGGTCTGCGGGTCGTCCGCTCGACCGCGGGTCAGAGGTGGTCGCGGAGCCAGGTGAGCTGGCGGGTGAGCTGGAGGGCGTCGCCGCCGTCGTGGCCGTTCCACGGGTACACGACGATCTCCCGGTCGACCTCGGCGTCGACGTGCTCGCCCCACGCGTTGTAGGCCGCGAAGACGGTCGACGGCGGGCAGATGGCGTCGCGCAGCCCGACGGAGAACAGGGTGGCGGCGCCGGCGCGGCGGGCCAGGTGCACGCCGTCGAGGTGCGCGAGGGTGCGCAGCACGCGGTCGGCGTCCTCGCGGCGGACGGACAGGTGGCGGGCGATCTCGCCGTACGGGTCGGCGTCGGTGATCGCCAGCGCCCGCTCCACGTGGCACATGAGCGGCAGGTTCACCATCGCGGCGCGCACGTGCGGGTGCAGGCCCGCGACGGCGACGGCGAGGCCGCCGCCCTGCGACGTGCCGGACACGGCGACGCGCCCGGGGTCCACGCCGGGCAGGGTGCGGGCGGTGTCGACGGCGCGGACGGCGTCGGTGACCAGGCGGGTCCAGTATGCGGTCGCGGGGTCGTCGATGCCGCGGGTGAGGAAGCCGGGCGTGGCCGGGCCCGAGCCGACCGGGTCGGGGGTGTCGCCGCCGGTGCCGTGCTGGGCGCCCTGGCCGCGGGTGTCCATGAGCAGGTGCGCATACCCGGCCGCGGCCCACCACAGGCGTTCGTGCACCTGGCCGCGGCCCCGGCCGTAGCCGAGGTACTCGACGACCACGGGCAGCGGCTCGTCCCGGCCGGCGGGGCGCGTGAACCAGCCGCGCACCCGGTCGCCGCCGTGGCCGGTGAACGTCACGTCCCACGTGTCGACGAGCTCCAGCGCGGTGGTGACCCGGGCGGCGTGCGGGGGTGCGGCGGCGGCACGCGCGGCGGCGAGGGTGCCGGACCAGAAGGCGTCCAGCCCCTCGGGCTCGGGCACGTGCGGGTGGTAGCGCTCGAGCTCGGCGAGCGGCAGGTCGACGAAGGGCACGGCGGCTCCGTTGCGGGCGTGGTCGTCAGGGCGGTCGGGTCGGGGCGGGCGCGGTGCCCTCAGGCGGGCGGGTCGGCGGGCGGGGCGGTGGACTCGCGCACCACCAGCTCGGTGGCCAGGTCGATGCGCGGGTTGGGCAGGGTCGCGCCGCCGGCGAGGTCCATGAGCATCTGCGTGGCGGTCGAGGCCATCTCGCGCAGCGGCTGGCGCACGGTCGTCAGGGACGGGCCGAGCCACTGGGAGATCGGCAGGTCGTCGTAGCCGACGACGGACAGGTCCTCGGGGATGCGCAGGCCGGCCTCGCGGGCGGCGCGCATGACGCCGAGGGACTGCAGGTCCGAGCCCGCGAAGATCGCGGTCGGGCGCTCGGGCAGCGCGAGCAGGTCGCGGGCGTGCCGGTACCCGCCGTTGACGGCGAAGTCGCCCCACCGCACGAGGTCCGGGTCCCACGGCACCCCGGCCTCCTCGAGCGCGGAGCGGTACCCGTCGACGCGCGCCCGGCTGCACAGCACGTCGTGCGGGCCGGACACGACGCCGATGCGCCGGTGCCCGAGCGCGAGCAGGTGCCGCACGGCGCTGAGCCCGCCGTTCCAGTTGTTGGAGCCCACGGTCGGCACGCCGGCGGGCGGCTCGCCCGCGGTGTCGACGACGACGAAGGGGATCGACCGGGACTCGAGCTGGTGGCGCTGCGTCGCGTCGAGGGACGACAGCACGAGGATCACGCCGAGGGGCTTGCGGGCCAGGATGTCGTCGATGAGCTCCTGCGGCGGCCGGTGGGCGCCGCCGAGCTCGGACAGCACCACGCCGACGCGGTGCAGCGACGCGGTGTCCTCGACGCCCTTGATGACCTCCTGCGCCCACGCGGAGTCCAGCTCGTGGAAGACGAGGTCGAGCAGCCCGGGTGCCTGCGACACGCGGGCGCGCCGACGGCGGTAGCCGTGCTCGGCGAGCAGCGCCTCGACGCGGGCGCGCGTGGCGGGTGCGACGTCGGTGCGCCCGTTGAGGACCTTGGAGACGGTCGGCACGGACACCCCGGCGAGGGTCGCGACCTGCGCGATCGTCACCTGGCGCGTCCCGTCGGTGGATGTGGCCACGCGTCTCCTCGCAGGCTGGCGGGCCGCCCGGTGCGACCGTCCGCAACTTTCGACGCCGACGCTAGCACCGATGGTGCCCGGTGGGGCGTGTGCGCGCGGCGTCCGTCCGTCCGCGTCTCCCCGGGCGCCCGACCCGGCGGAAGGCGCTGTCACGCGAAGGCTTGACGGGCTGGCGGGGGACTGCCTAACGTGACCGCCACCACCTTTCGGCAACGATGCCGAAAGTTTCCGACACCACGAGGATGTGGGACGTTCATGGGGGCAGGACTGCACGGGTCGGCGGGCACGCTGGCCGAGGCGACGGGCGACGCGCACCCGGGGCTCGCCGCGGAGCGCGCCGCCCGCGTCGACGAGCTCGTCGCGGCGATGACCCTCGAGGAGAAGGCCGCCCAGCTCGTGGGCCTGTGGGTCGGCGCGGATGCCTCCGGCGGGGGCGTCGCCCCGCACCAGGCCGACATGACCGGGTCCGTGCCGGCCTGGCCCGACGTCATCGCCCACGGCCTCGGGCAGCTCACACGGCCGTTCGGCACCGCGCCCGTCGCCCCCGTGCTGGCCGCGCGCTCGCTGGCCGCCTCGCAGCGCGAGATCGTCGCCGCCAGCCGGTTCGGCATCCCCGCGCAGGTCCACGAGGAGTGCCTGACCGGGTTCGCGGCCTGGCAGGCCACGACCTACCCGACGCCGCTGGCCTGGGGCGCGACGTTCGACCCCGACCTCGTCGAGGAGATGGCCGTGCGCATCGGCACGTCCATGAGGGCCGCCGGCGTGCACCAGGGGCTCGCGCCCGTGCTCGACGTGACCCGCGACTACCGATGGGGCCGCACCGAGGAGACCATCGGCGAGGACCCGTACCTCGTCGGCACGGTCGGCGCCGCGTACGTGCGCGGCCTGGAGAGCACGGGCGTCGTCGCCACGCTCAAGCACTTCGCCGGGTACTCCGCCTCGCGCGCCGGGCGCAACCTCGCACCCGTCTCGATGGGCCCGACCGAGCTCGCCGACGTGATCCTGCCGCCGTTCGAGACCGCCCTGCGCCACGGCGGCGCCCGCGCCGTCATGCACTCCTACGCCGAGATCGACGGCGTCCCCGCCGCGGCCGACCCCTGGCTGCTCACCGACCTGCTGCGCGACCGGTGGGGCTTCGACGGGATCGTCGTCGCCGACTACTACGGCATCGCGTTCCTCCAGACGCTGCACGGCGTGGCCGGGTCGCGCGCCGAGGCCGCCGGCCTGGCGCTCGCCGCCGGGGTCGACGTCGAGCTGCCGTCGCTCGACGCGTACGGCGCCCCGCTGGTCGCGGCCGTCCGCGCCGGCGACGTCGACGAGGCCCTCGTCGACCGGGCCCTGCACCGCGTGCTGACGCAGAAGGCCGCCCTCGGGCTGCTCGACCCGGGCTGGCAGCCCGAGCCCGCCGACGTCGAGCAGCTCGTGCTCGACGACGCCGCCGCCCAGGACGTCGCACTGCGGCTGGCCCGCGAGTCGCTCGTCCTCGTCGCCAACGACGGCGTGCTGCCGCTGGCCCCGGGCACCCGGGTCGCGGTGGTCGGCCCGCTCGCCGACGCCGCCGACGCCATGCTCGGCTGCTACACGTTCCCCGCCCACGTCGGCAGCCACCACCCCGACGTCCCGCGCGGGGTCGACGTGCCCGGCGTCGTGACCGAGCTGCGCCGGCTGCACGGCGAGGTGACCACCGCCCGCGGCTGCGACGTCGACACCGACGACCGCACCGGGTTCGCCGAGGCCGTCGAGGTCGCACGCGACGCCGACGTCGTGGTCGTCGCGGTCGGCGACCGGGCCGGGCTGTTCGGCCGCGGGACGTCCGGGGAGGGCTGCGACGTCACCGACCTGCAGCTGCCCGGCGTCCAGGAGGATCTCGTCGACGCCGTGCTCGCCACCGGCACCCCCGTGGTCGTGCTCCTGCTCACCGGGCGGCCCTACGCGGTCGGCGGGTTCGCGGACCGCGCCGCGGCGCTCGTGCAGGCGTTCTTCCCGGGCCAGCGCGGCGGGCAGGCGGTCGCGGAGGTGCTCACCGGTGCCGTGGCCCCGTCGGGGCGGCTGCCGGTCAGCCTCCCGCGGCACGCCTCGGGCCAGCCCGGCACCTACCTCACGCAGCCCCTCGGGGCGCGGTCCGGGGTGTCGAACATCGACCCCACGCCCCTGCACCCGTTCGGGCACGGCCTGGCGTACACGTCGTTCGCGTGGTCGGACGCCCGCGCCCTCGACGGCGACGCCTGGCCCGTCGACGGCACCACCCGGGTCGCGGTCGACGTCACCAACAGCGGAGACCGTGCGGGCACCGAGGTCGTCCAGGTGTACCTGCACGACCCGGTCGCGAGCGTCGTCCGGCCCGTCGTCCGACTCGTCGGGCACGCCCGCGTCGACCTCGAGCCGGGGCAGACCCGCACGGTCGAGGTCGAGGTGCACGCCGACCTCGCGTCCTTCACGCGCCGCGACGGCACCCGCGTCGTCGAGCCGGGCGACGTCGAGCTGCGCCTGGCCCGGCACAGCGCCGACGCCTCGCACGCCGTGCCGCTGCGCATGACCGGCCCCGTCCGCGTCGTCGGCGACGACCGGCACCTGCTGAGCACGGCCCGCGTGCTCGACCCCACCCGAGGGCGGTGAGACCCATGACCGTGCACGACCCCCTGCCCGTCGGGCAGCCGGCGGCAGGCTCGCCCGTGGCGGGCTCCGGCCCGGCGGCCGCGGCGGCGATCGGCCTCGCGGCCGGCGGTCCCGGCGGCCCGCCGCGCGGCCCCCTCGACCGTGCCGCCCGCCGCCGCGCCGCCGGCAAGGTCACGTGGCGGCAGGCGCTGCGCCGCGACTGGCAGCTCTACACGCTGCTCGTGCTGCCCGTCGTCTTCTTCGCCGTGTTCCGGTACCTGCCGATGGCCGGCAACGTCATCGCGTTCCGCCGGTTCCGGCCCGGCGGGTCGATCTTCGGCGAGGAGTGGGTGGGCCTGCACTACGTGCAGATGTTCATCGCCGACCCGGCGTTCTGGCAGGTGTTCCGCAACACGCTCGCGCTCGGCGCCCTGTCGCTGCTGATCATCTTCCCGCTGCCCGTGGTGCTCGCCCTCATGCTCAACGAGCTGCGGTCGCGCCGCTTCAAGCGCGTCATCCAGACCATCTCGTACCTGCCGCACTTCATGTCCGTCGTCATCGTCGCCGGGCTCGTCTTCCAGCTCACCGCGGTGCGCGGGTCGGTCAACCAGGCGATCACCGCGCTCGGCGGCGAGGCCGTGCCGTTCATGCAGCTCGCCGAGTGGTTCCGCACCATCTACATCGGCTCGGAGATCTGGCAGACCGTCGGGTGGGGCACGATCCTCTACCTCGCCGCGCTGACGACCATCGACCCGCAGCTGTACGAGGCCGCCCGCATCGACGGCGCCAACCGCTGGCGCCAGACCTGGCACGTCACGCTGCCCGGGATCCGGCCCACGATGGTCGTGCTGCTCATCCTCAACATCGGCACGTTCATGGCCGTGGGCTTCGAGAAGATCCTGCTGCTCTACAACCCGCTGCTGTACCCGACGGCCGACGTGATCTCCACGTACCTGTACCGGGTCGGGATCCTCTCGTCGAACTTCTCCTACGCGACGGCCATCGGCCTCTTCGAGGCGCTCATCGGCCTGACGCTGATCCTGTCCGCCAACGCGATCTCGCGCCGAGCCGTGGGGACGAGCCTGTGGTGACCACCGACAGCCCCGCCCGGACCGACCGGCGCCCGGCCGCCACCGCGCCGCGCGTCGTCAAGGACTCCCGCGGCACCACCGTGTTCCGCGCCGTCAACGCCGCCGCCCTCGTGCTGATCGCCGCGGTCACGCTGTACCCGTTCGTCAACCTGGTCGCCCAGGCGTTCAGCTCCGAGGGGTACATCAACGCCGGCCAGGTCAACCTGTGGCCCAAGGGGTTCAACACCACGACGTTCCAGGTCGTCATGGCCGACCCCATGTTCTGGCGCAACTACCAGAACACCGTGGTCTACACGGTCGTGGCCACCGCGATCGCGATGGTGCTGACCACGACGTTCGCCTACGCGATCTCCAAGCACCACCTCAAGGGCCGGTCGGTGTTCATCGGCATCGCCGTGTTCACCATGTTCTTCAACGGCGGCCTCGTGCCCAACTACGTGCTCATCAACGAGCTGGGCCTGAAGAACACCCTGTGGGCGATCGTGCTGCCCAACGCCATCAGCGTCTTCAACCTGCTCGTCATGAAGTCGTTCTTCGAGAACTTCTCCACCGAGCTCGAGGAGGCCGCCGAGATCGACGGCCTGGGCACGTACGGCAAGCTCGCCCGGATCGTGCTGCCGCTGAGCAAGGCCGTGATCGCCACGATGGTGCTCTTCTACGCGGTGTCCTTCTGGAACTCGTGGTTCTCCGCGTTCCTCTACATGGACCGCGCCGAGCTCTACCCGGTCACCGTGTACCTGCGGAACCTGCTCGCCGCCGCCACCAGCCTCGACGCCATGGGCGGCGGCTCGGGGGAGTCCACGCAGATCGCCTCCAACGTCAAGGCCGTGACGATGCTGCTCACGGTCCTGCCGATCATCTGCCTCTACCCCTTCATCCAGAAGTACTTCGTGTCGGGCGTGATGCTCGGCGCGGTCAAGCAGTGACGGGCCCGCGCCCGCACGACGCACCACCCGCACCACCCCCCACGGACGACGAGGTTCACGGAGGACCCACCATGCGGACCACCCGGAAGTACGCGACGACGGCCACGGCCGCGGCGCTCGTGCTGGCGCTCGCAGCCTGCTCCGGCGGGGGCGAGGACGCCCCCGACGCGGACGAGCTCGGCGACGTCGGCGCCATGGCCGACTACGGCGTCGGCACGACGTTCCGCGCCACGGAGCCGGTCGAGATCGGCCTGCTCTACCGCGACCACCCGAACTACCCCCTGCAGGAGGACTGGGACATCCTCACGAAGCTCGAGGAGAACCAGAACGTCACGTTCGACATCGTCAGCGCCCCGCTGGCCGAGTGGGACCAGCGCAAGGGTCTGCTCATCGGTGCCGGCGACGCGCCCGACGTCATCTCCGTGACGTACCCGGGCCAGGAGGTCCAGTTCGTCGCGGGAGGCGCGATCCTGCCCGTCTCGGACTACCTGGAGCACATGCCGAACCTCCAGCAGAAGATCACCGACTGGGGCCTGGAGGCCGACCTCGACCAGCTGCGCCAGGAGGACGGCAAGTTCTACCTCCTGCCCGGCCTGCGCGAGTCCGTGCGGCCCATGTACACGTTCGCGGTGCGCTCCGACGTGTGGTCCGAGCTGGGCCTGAGCCTGGAGCCGGCGACCTTCGACGAGTTCGCCGACGACCTGCGCACCGTCAAGGAGGCGTACCCCGACGCGTGGCCGCTGTCCGACCGGTGGTCCGCCAACGGGCCCCTCGAGGCGACGCTCAACATGGCCGCGCCGAACTTCGGCACCGCCGCGGGCTGGGGCTACGGCGAGGGCCTGTGGTGGGACGAGGACGCCGGCGAGTACGTGTACACCGGTGCCACGTCCGAGTACCGCGAGCTGCTGGAGTACTTCGCCGGCCTCGTCGAGGACGGGCTGCTCGACCCCGAGAGCCTCACGCAGGACGACGACCAGGCGATCCAGAAGCTCGGCTCGGGCCAGTCCATGGCCATCGGCGCCAACGACCAGGAGATCCTGCGGTACCGCACGACGTTCGAGGAGCTCGGCACCGACGCCGAGGTCGCGCTGCTCCGCGTCCCCGCCGGTCCGGCCGGCGACCACCTCGCGGCGGGCGGACGCCTCGTCTCGGGCCTCATGCTCTCGGCCGACCTCGCCGAGTCCGAGCACCTGCTCGCCACCCTCCAGCTCCTCGACTGGCTGTACTACTCCGACGAGGGCCTGGAGTTCGCCAAGTGGGGCGTCGAGGGCGAGACCTACACGAAGGCCGCCGACGGCACCCGCACGCTCGCCGAGGACATCGACATCAACGGCCTCAACCCCGGCGCGTCGACCGTGCTCAACACCGACTACGGCTACCACAACGGCGTCTGGATGCTCGAGCACGGCTCCTCCGACGAGCTCGACCGGTCGATGCTGCGCCCCGAGGTCCTCGACTTCCTCGACCAGATGGCCGGCAAGACCTCGCTGGAGTACGGCCCGCCGCGCCCCTTCGACGAGCTCGAGCGCGAGCAGGTCTCCCTGTGGCAGACCGCGCTGCGCGACCACGTCATGCAGAACACCGCCCGGTTCATCCTCGGCCAGCGGTCCTTCGACGAGTGGGACGCCTACGTCGCCGAGCTCGAGGGCATGAACCTGCAGCAGTACCTCGACGTCGCCAACGAGGCGCAGCAGCGCTACGCGGACGCCGGGTGACCGTCCGCACCGTCGTCCCCGCCTCCCCGCGGGGTCCGCTGCCCGGTGCCTGGCGCGCATGCGTCGGCACCGGGCGGCTGAACCTCGCGCTGCGGGCCGACCACCAGGCCTCGTTGGCCCGGGTCCAGCAGGACGTCGGCTTCGGCCACCTCCGCGGGCACGGGCTCCTCTCCGACGACATGGGCGTGCACCGCACCTCGACGGTCGACGGCCGCACCCACGTGCGGCACTCCTTCACCTACGTCGACCAGGTGCACGACCGGTTCCTCGAGCTGGGCGTGCGGCCCTTCGTCGAGCTGGGGTTCATGCCCACCGCCCTCGCGTCCGGCGACCAGACGGTGTTCTGGTGGAAGGGCAACGTCACCCCGCCGCGCGACCACCGCGAGTGGACCGACCTGGTGACCGCGCTCGTGCGGCACCTCGTCGACCGGTACGGCCTCGACGAGGTGCGCCGCTGGCCGATCGAGGTGTGGAACGAGCCCAACCTGCCGGACTTCTGGCAGGGCGCCGACCAGGCCGCCTACCTGCACCTCTACGAGGTCACCGCGCGGGCGATCAAGGACGTCGACGCGTCGCTGCAGGTCGGCGGCCCCGCGATCTCGCCCGGCGCCGACGACTGGTGGGCGCCGTTCGTCGAGCACGTGACCTCCCGGGACGTGCCCGTGGACTTCGTCAGCCGGCACGCGTACACGTCCGGCCCGGCGCAGCACGTGCCGTTCGGCACCTACCAGACGCTGCAGCCGCCGCAGGCGCTGCTCGACCAGCTCGGCGCCCCCCGTCAGCACCTGGCCGGCACGCCCCTCGCGGGCCTGCCCGTGCACGTCACCGAGTTCAACACCTCCTACCGCCCCGACAACCCGGTCCACGACACCGCCTACAACGCGGCCTACCTGGCGCCCGTCCTGGTCGGCGGCGGCGACCTCGTCGACTCCTTCTCGTACTGGACGTTCTGCGACGTCTTCGAGGAGACCGACGTGCCGACGTCGTTCTTCCACGGCGGGTTCGGCCTGCTCACGCACCGGCAGGTGCCCAAGCCGACCTACCACCTCTACGCGTTCATGGCCCGGGCCGGCCGCGACGTGCTGGCCCGGGGCGCCGACCACCTGGTCTGCGCCGACCCCGACGGGCGCGTCACCGTGCTGGCCTGGCAGCCCGTCGGCGGCACCGACGCGCCGCCCGCGCCCGCCACCCACCGGCTCGCCCTGTCCCTGCCCGTCCCCACGGGCGCGCCCGCGGTGTTCGTGCGGCGCGAGCGCGTCAACGAGCACGACGGCAACGCGTTCGCCGCGTGGCGCGAGCTCGGCCGGCCGTTCTCGCCGACCGCCCGCGAGCTCGCGCACCTGCACGACTGCGCCCGCCCCGCGCTCGAGCACCGGCACCTGCCCGTCGTCGACGGCCGCGTCGACCTCGACCTCGAGCTGTCCCGGCACGAGGTGACGTTCGTCGAGATCCTGCCCGTGCGGCCCACCCACCACGAAGGCCTCGACGACCGACGCCTGCTCGGCGGGCACGACGACCGTCTCGTCGCCGACCACGAGCGGACCGGTGCGGCACCATGACGGCCATGACGCACGACGCGCGCCCCGACCGCGAGGACCCGCGCGACGCCGGACCCCGGCGCCGCCCCGTCGACCGTCCGCCGGTCGACCGGCACGACGGACCCCGCCCGCCCGCCGCGGCCCCGGCCCCGGCGCCCAGACGCCCCCGCCCCGACGACGAGGTCGGCACCGGACCGCTGGCCCGCGCGTCCGCCGCCGTCTGGTGGTTCCTCGTCGTCTCCGCGCTCGTCGTGCTCACCGGCGGCCTGCCCCTCGGGCTCCTCGTCGTCCTCGCCTGGGACCCCGGCAACGCGCCCCTGATCGCCGCCGCGTTCGTGCCCCTCGGGCCCGCGCTGGCCGCCGCCGTCTTCGCGTGGCGGCGCTTCCTCGCCGACCGCGACCTGCAGCCCGCCCGGCACTTCTGGCGCGGGTACCGGCTCGACGCGGTCGACGTCCTGCGCTGGTGGGTGCCGACCCTCGCGGTGCTGGCGCTGCTCGTGCTGGGGATCGGCGTCGTCGACGCCACGGGCATGCCCGGCGCGTACGCCGTCGTGCTGCTCCTGCTCGCCGTCGCCCTGCTGCTGTGGGCCGCCAACGCTCTCGTGCTGTCCGCGACGCTCAGCCTGCGCACCCGCGACGTCGCACGCCTGGCCGCGTACTACCTGGCCGCCCGGCCCCGGGTCACGCTCGGCAGCCTCTCCCACCTGGTGATCAGCGGCGGCGTCGTGCTCCTCACCTCGGACTGGGTGCTCGTCGCGCTCGCGGGCACCCTCGCGTTCGCCGTCACCGTGAACGCCGAGCCCGTGCTGCGCGACGCCGCCGACCGCTTCACGCGCGACGGCGCGGGCGCGGCCCCGTCCTGACCCCTGCCCCGACCCTCGAGGTGCCCCGCATGCCCCTGCCGACCGGCGACCACGTCCGCTACGGCGGCGACCACAACCCCGAGCAGTGGCCCCGCGAGGTGTGGGACGCCGACCACGCCGCGTTCGACCTCGCGCACGTCACGACGCTGACGCTCGGGGTGTTCGCGTGGGCGCACCTGCAGCCCGCGCCGGACGTCTACGACTTCTCGCGGCTCGACGCGATCGTCGAGCACACCGCCGCGCAGGGGCGCGACGTCGTGCTCGCGACGCCGTCGGGCGCCATGCCGCCGTGGCTGGCCGCCGCGCACCCGGACGCGTGCCGGGTCGACGACCAGGGCCGCCGGCACGTGTACGGGCAGCGCCACAACCACTGCCCGTCGTCGCCGGCGTTCCGGCGCCTCGCGGTCGCGATGGCCGACCGGCTCGCCGCCCGGTACGGCGACCACCCCGCGGTCGTCGCGTGGCACGTCGGCAACGAGTACGGGGGCGCGTGCTACTGCGACCTGTGCGCGGCGGGGTTCCACGACTGGCTGCGCGCCCGCTACGGCACGCTCGACATGCTCAACGACGCGTGGAGCACCACGTTCTGGTCGCACACGTTCACCGCGTGGGACCAGGTCCCGCCGCCCACGATGCTCTCGGAGCACTGGCGGAGCCCGAACCACACCGCGTTCCAGGGCATCACGCTCGACTACCGCCGGTACATGTCCGACCGGCTGCGCGAGGGCTTCGTCGCCGAGAAGGCCGCGATCCGCGCGCACGTGCCGACGACGCCCGTGACGACGAACCTCATGGGCTTCTACCAGCCGGTCGACTACCACCGCTGGGCCGACGACCTGGACTTCGTCTCCTGGGACAACTACCCGCCGCTGCCCGACGACCCGCGCCGCACCGCCGCCCGCATGGCCGCCACGCACGCCGCCATGCGCGGGCTCAAGGCCGGGCAGCCGTTCTGGGTGATGGAGCAGACGCCGTCGACCACCGCGAGCCGCGACGTCAACCCCGTCAAGCGCCCCGGGGTGCTCGCGCTGTGGACGTGGCAGGCGGTCGCGCACGGCGCCGACGCGACCCTGTTCTTCCAGATGCGGCAGTCCCGCGGCGCGTGCGAGAAGTACCACGGCGCCCTGATCGACCACTCCGGGCGCACCGACACCCGGGTGTTCTGCGAGGCCGCCGCCCTCGGCGCCGCGCTCGCCTCGACCGGCGACGCCCTGCTCGGCGCCCGCACGCCCGCGCGGGTCGCGCTGCTGCTCGACTGGGACGCGTGGTGGGCCGTCGAGATGACCGACGGCTACAACCGGCACGTCTCCTACCTGCAGACCCTGCTGCAGCACCACCGGGCGCTGTGGTCGGCCAACGCGGGCGTCGACGTCGTGCCCGTCACCGCCGACCTCGCCCCGTACGACGTCGTCGTCGCCCCCGTGCTGCACCTGATCAAGGACGACCTCCCCGACCGGCTGACCGCGTTCGTCGAGGCCGGCGGCACCCTCGTCACCACGTTCTACGGCGGACGCGTCGACGCGAGCACCAACGCGTTCCTCGGCGTCCCGCCGCTCGACCCGCTGCTGGGCGTCCGCGTCGAGGAGACCGACTCCGGCGTGCCCGGCGCGTCCAACCCCGTGACGCTCGTGCTCGACGGCGAGGCGACGACGCACGACGCCGCGCTCGTCTTCGAGCTGCTCGTCCCCGACGACGGCACCGACGTGGTCGGCACGTACGGCGCCGACTTCTACGCCGGCCGCGCCGCCGTCACGCGGGCCCGGCGGGGGAGCGGCGAGGCGTGGCGCGTCGGCACGGGTCTCGACGACGACGGTGTCGCCCGCGTCCTGCGCCACGTGCTCGACCGGCACGGGCTGACCGGCCCGCACGCCGACGAGCCCGACGTCGAGGTCGTCGACCGCGTCGCCCCCGACGGCACGACGTACCGGTTCGTGCTGCACCACGGCACCGCACCGGTCACCGTCACCGCGCAGGTCGGCGGCACCGACCTGCTCACGGGCCGGGTCGTCCTCCCCGGCGACCCGCTCGCCCTCGGTCCCGCCGAGGTCCTGGTCCTGCGCCGGCCCGGGCCCGCGCCCGCCGCAGCCCGTCCGGCACCGGGCCGGCAGCGCGCCCGACGGACCGACGCCTGATCGGGTGCAGTCGCGGACCTCACGATGCGGGACCTCGGTCCCTTGCCGTACGCTCGCACCCGACGAGGGGAGTACTTCCCCGCATCGACCCGGTCAGTACGGCGCACCCGCGACCTCGGGCGGTGGCCCTCCCCACGGAGGGTGAAGGAGACCTCGGAGCCACTGCTGAACCAGGAGACTCCGTGCCCCCGTACCTCTCTGCCCTCGTGCCGACGGCCACGGCACCCGCCGGCGAAGGCATCACCACGATCGCCGACCCGCTCATGTGGGGCCTCACGATCGCCGCGGTGATCGGGCTGCTCGTCATGGACTTCGTCGTGACGCGCAAGCCGCACGAGGTGTCGATGCGCGAGGCGATCGGCTGGTCGACGTTCTACATCGCGCTGCCGCTCGCGTTCGGCGGCTGGATCTGGTCGCAGTTCGGCCAGCAGACCGGCGTGGAGTACCTCACCGGGTACCTCGTCGAGAAGTCGCTCTCGGTCGACAACCTCTTCGTCTTCATGCTGCTGCTGTCGGCGTTCGCCGTGCCCGCCGTGCTCCAGCAGCGCGTCCTGCTGTTCGGGATCGTCGGCGCGCTCGTCCTGCGCGGCATCTTCATCGCCGTCGGCGCGGCCGTGCTCGCCAACCTGTCGTTCGCGTTCCTCATCTTCGGCGCGATCCTGCTGGCCACGGCCGTGAAGATCCTGCGCGACCAGACCAGCGGCGCCAGCCACGACGTGGACGTCGCGAACATGCGCTCGGTCAGGCTGATCCGCCGGTTCATGCCCGTCACCGACGACTACCGGGGCCCGCGCCTGAGCGTCGTGGAGAACGGCAGGCGGATGCTCACGCCCCTCGCGGTCGTGGTCGTGGCCGTCTTCGCCACCGACGTCGTCTTCGCCGTCGACTCCGTGCCCGCCGTCTACGGCATCACCGGCGACCCGTACCTGGTGTTTGCGACCAACGCGTTCGCGCTGCTGGGCCTGCGCGCCCTCTACTTCGTGCTCCAGGGCGCGCTGAGCAAGCTCGTCCACCTCGGCTACGGCCTGGCCGCGATCCTCGGCTTCATCGGCGTCAAGCTCGTCCTGCACTGGGCGCACGGCGTCTGGCCGGGCGTCCCGACGATCCCGACGCTGTGGTCGCTGCTCGCGATCGTCGCGATCCTCGGCATCGTCACCGCGACGAGCCTGTACGCGACCCGCGGCGGCACCGGCGACGCGGAGGAGTCGGCCCACGTCGCCGAGCCCCCCGCCCGCCAGCACTGACCGCACGGCAGCACCGCGAGAGCCGCACCCGCCCGACGGGTGCGGCTCTCCGCGTCCCGGGGCAGCAGTAGCCTGACGGCGACCCTTCCCCCTCCTGAGGACGTCATCGATGCCGAGCCTGCAGCCGTACCGTGCCGACGACCACCGGTACGACACCATGACCTACCGCCGCACCGGCCGCTCCGGCCTGGACCTGCCCGCGCTGTCGCTGGGGCTGTGGCACAACTTCGGCGACACGTCCGCGTTCGACACCCAGCGCGCGATCCTGCGCCGGGCGTTCGACCTGGGCGTCACGCACATGGACCTCGCCAACAACTACGGCCCGCTGCCCGGTGCGGCCGAGGAGAACTTCGGCCGGCACCTGGCGCGGGACCTGCGCCCGTACCGCGACGAGATCGTCGTCTCGACGAAGGCCGGCTACGACATGTGGTCCGGCCCGTACCAGAACGGCGGCTCGCGCAAGTACCTGCTGTCGTCCCTCGACGCGTCGCTCGACCGCATGGGCCTGGAGTACGTCGACGTCTTCTACCACCACCGTCCCGACCCCAGCACGCCGCTGGAGGAGACGATGGGGGCGCTGCACCACGCCGTGACCAGCGGCAGGGCCCTGTACGTGGGGGTGTCGAACTACACGCCCGCCCAGACGCGCGAGGCGCACGCGATCCTCGCCGAGATGGGCACCCGGCTGCTCATCCACCAGCCCAGCTACTCGATGTTCAACCGGCACGTCGAGATGGTCGGCGAGGGGCAGCGCGAGTCGCTGATCGACGCCGTCGGCGAACTCGGCGTCGGCATGATCGTGTTCTCCCCGCTCGCGCAGGGTCTGCTCACCGGCAAGTACCTCGGCGGCGAGGCCCCGAGCGGGTCGCGGGCCGCGGGGGCGAGCCCGTTCCTGTCGTCGCGGGCCCTCTCGGAGTCCTACCTGACCCGTGCGCGGGCGCTGAACGAGATCGCTGCCGACCGCGGGCAGACCCTCGCCCAGCTCGCGCTGTCGTGGGTGCTGCGCGACGAGCGCGTGACCTCCGCCCTCATCGGTGCGTCGTCCGTGGCGCAGCTCGAGGACAACGTCGCCGCCCTCGAGGCCGGCCCGCTGACCGACGACGAGCTCGCGCGCATCGAGGAGCACGCCGTCGACGGCACCGGGCGCTGACCCGGGTGTGACCCCCGTGGGGGCGGCCGGTCAGTAGATCGGCCGCCCCTGCGCGTCGGGGACGCCGGACTTGCGGTAGACGTAGGTGCGGACCTGGTCGCGCCACTCGACGGCCGAGCGGAGCTGCTCGTCCAGGCGTTCGCCGACCCGGGCGTGCCAGTCCGCGGGGAACACGTCGGCGGCGTCGGCCCAGTGCTGACGCAGGCGCTCGACGACGTCCACGGCGTCCGCCCGCGAGTCGTACACGTGCTGCACGACCGTCGTCCCGGAGTGCAGGCGGTGCTCCCACGGCACGTGGTGGAAGAACAGCAGCAGCTCGTCGGGGCAGGTCGCGACGTCCTCGTAGAGGTCACGCCACGGTGCCGGGTACTGGCCGGTGAAGCCCGTGCCGGTCGCGCGCGTGCGGTCCACGCCGATGCCGTCGCGGTCGGCGAAGTGGTACGTCCCCCAGCGGGAGTACTCGTAGCCGTCGACGTTCGGGCCGTAGTGCCCGCGCAGCGGGTCGACCATGAAGCCGACGCCCAGCGGGGCCGTGTAGGCCTCGTAGGTGCGCCACGAGTCGTCCATCAGCGCGTGCAGGGTGGCGCGCACGCGCGGGTCGGCGCCGGGGAACGTCAGGTCGACCCACTCGTCGAGCAGGGCGACCGGGTCGGCGTCGGGGTCCCACGCGAGTCGCCCGAACGCGTACAGGTTGGCCTGCGCCAGCGGGTGCCCGGTCCAGAAGACGTCGTCGCCGACGTTCGACACCGCGACGACGCCCGCGGCCGGGAGCGGGTCCGCGTCGGGGGGACCTGAGGCCGGGGAGCCCGGCAGGCCGGACACGATCTGCGCGACCGTGCGGGTGCCGTCCTCGGCCAGACCGAACCGCAGGATCTCGCTCCACCACGGGCCGAGGTAGCACACGTGCTGCTGCTGGCCGGTGTACTCCTGGGTGACCTGGAGCTCGACGGCCACGCGGGTGCGGGGCATCGAGGCCAGCACGGGGGAGACCGGCTCGCGGGTCTGGAAGTCCAGGGGGCCGTGCTTGACCTGCAGCACGACGTTCGCGTCGAACCGACCGTCCAGCGGGGTGAAGTGGTCGTGGGCGGCTCGCGCCCGGTCGGTGCGCCGGTCGCGCCAGTCCTGGTGGTGGTCGTACACGAACGCCCGCCAGAACACGGTCCCACCGTGCGGGGCCACCGCCCGCGCCAGCAGGTTCGCACCGTCGGCGTGGTCGCGCCCGTACGCGAACGGGCCGGGCTGCCCCTCGGAGTCGGCCTTGACCAGGAACCCGCCGAAGTCCGGCACCGCCGCCCACACGCGGTCGGCGGCCTGCGCCCACCACCGCTGCACGTCCGCGTCGAGCGGGTCGGCCGTGGGCAGCCCGCCGAGGGTCATGGGCGAGGCGAACGACACCGACAGGTACGCGCGCACCCCGTGCGGGCGGAACGCGGCGGCCAGCCGGGCGACGTCGCCCAGCCCGTCGGTGAGCAGGCGGGCCTCGGTGGCGTGCACGTTGACGTTGTTGAGCGCGACCGCGTTGACACCGATCGAGCCGAGCAGCCGCGCGTACGCGCCGACGCGGGTGAGGTCGTCGCGGACGCGCCCGTCGGCGTAGAACAGCGACCCGCCGGCGTACCCGCGCTCGACCTGCCCCATCACGGGGTGCACGTCGACGTTGTCCCAGTGGTCGAGCATCCGCACCGGGGCGACCGGCCGGTGGTGCCGCGGCCCGTGGTCCGCCCCGAAGGCGCGCTCGCCGTCCCGCACCACGGCGTGCATCCCGTAGAGCAGCCCGGCCGGCCCGCCGGCGACGACGACGGTCGTGCCGTCCTCGCGCCGGTGGTCGAAGGCCTCGGGGCCGGCCGGCGCGTCGGCCGGTCCGACGACCAGGACGAGGTCGTGGGCCCGGACGTCCGCCGGGCTGGGCGCCGCGGGCGGGTCGAGGACGGTGAGGGTGCCGCCGTGCTGCGCCGTCGCCGCGCGGAGCTCGTCGACGACCGTCCGCCCGACCGGTCCGGCGTCGGGGCCCGGGGCGACGAGGACCCGCCGCGCGCCGAGCGGGCCGAATGCGGCCTCGGGCAGCCAGGCGGGGTGCCAGGCGGGGCGCTCGGTGCGGTCGGCGGCGCTCACCAGTCGTGCACCGTGCCGTCCTTGAGCCGGTTGAACGGCAGGTACGCCGCCTGGTACGGGAAGTGCGCCGCCACGTCGTCGTCGTACTCGACGCCCAGCCCGGGCTGCTCGCCCGGGTGCAGGTACCCGTCGGCGAACGTGAACGACGTGCGGAACACCTCCAGCGTCGCCGCCGAGTGCGGCATGTACTCCTGGATGCCGAAGTTGTGGATCGCCAGGTCCAGGTGCAGCGCCGCCGCCATGCCGACGGGGGAGATGTCGGTGGGTCCGTGGATGCCGCTCTTGATCTGGTGCTGGGCGGCGTGGTCGAGGATGCGCCGCAGCGCGGTGATGCCGCCGGTGTGGGTCACCGCGGAGCGCACGTAGTCGATGAGCTGCTCGCGGATCAGGGTCTGGTAGTCCCACACCGTGTTGAAGACCTCGCCGATCGCCAGGGGAGTCACGGTGTGCTGGCGCACCAGGCGGAGCGCGTCCTGGTTCTCGGCCGGCGTGCAGTCCTCGAGCCAGAACAGGTCGTACGGCTCGAGGTCCTTGCCCAGGCGCGCGGCCTGGATCGGCGTCATGCGGTGGTGCCCGTCGTGCAGCAGCGGCAGCTCGGGGCCGAACTCGTTGCGGACGGCCTCGAACACCCCGGGCAGGTGGCGCAGGTACGCGCGGGTGTCCCAGTCCTCCTCGGCGGGCAGCGGGGCGCGCTGGGCGGGCTCGTAGTCGTACCGGCCCGAGGTCGAGGGCTGCGCGGCCACGCCGTACACCGCGTCGATGCCCGGCACCGACGTCTGCACGCGGATCGACCGGAAGCCCTCGTCCAGGTGCTGGCGGATCGAGTCGAACAGCTCGGGCAGGTCCCGCCCCGAGGCGTGCCCGTACGCCATCAGCCCCGTCCGCGACGCCCCGCCGAGCAGCTGGTACAGCGGCATCCCCGCCAGTCGCGCCTTGATGTCCCACAGCGCGACGTCGACGGCGGCGATGGCGGCCATGGTGACCGGTCCGCGCCGCCAGTACGCGCTGCGGTACAGGAACTGCCACGTGTCCTCGATGCGGTGCGCGTCGCGGCCGACCAGCAGCGGCACCACGTGGTCCGCGAGGTAGCTGGCCACAGCCAGCTCGCGGCCGTTGAGCGTCGCGTCGCCCAGACCGACGACGCCGTCCTCGGTGGTCAGGCGCAGGGTGACGAAGTTGCGCCCCGGGCTGTGCACGAGGACCTCGGCGGAACGGATCGCCGTCCCGGGCGCGGGCGGTGCGACCGCGGGCTCGGGGGCCGGGGCGGCGTCGGTGGTGCCGGTCATGAGGTGCTGCTCCCTCCGCCCGGCGCGACGGTGCGCGGGCAGATCCGACCCTAGGCGGGCCCCGACGCGCTCGGCAACCGTTTGCCGCGGTTTGCCAAACGCCGGTGCTGCGCGCCACCATGGGGCCCGGACCCGACCGCGCCGACCGTCGCGGGCGTCCGGACGGGAGGAGCCCGGTGGACGACAGGCAGCCGACCCTGCGCGACGTCGCGGAGGCCGCCGGCGTCGCCGTCTCCACCGCGTCGCGCGCCCTCAGCCGCCCGGGCCGCATCAGCCCGCGCACCGAGGCCCGTGTCCGCGACGCCGCCGACCGCCTCGGCTACACGCCCAGCGCGTCCGCCCGCGCCCTGTCCTCCGGCCGCACCTCCACCGTCGCGCTCGTCGTGCCCGACGTCACCAACCCGTTCTACTTCGGCCTTGTGCGCGGCACCGGCGCCCGCCTGCGCGAGACCGGCTACGTCCAGGTGCTCGTCGACACCGAGGAGTCCGCCGAGGCCGAGGCGCGTGCGCTCGCCGGCCTCCGGGGCACCGTCGACGGGGCGATCCTGGCCTCGTCCCGGCTCGACGACGACCGGCTCGTGCGTCTCGCCTCCGAGCTGCCCGTCGTCACCGTCAACCGCACCGTCCCCGGCGGCGCCGCCCCCGGCGTCGTGCTCGACACCCCGAGCGGCATCGTCCAGGCGCTCGAGCACCTCGCCTCCCTCGGGCACACGCGCGTCGCCTACGCCGCCGGGCCCCGCACCTCCTGGTCCGACAGCCGGCGCCGTGCCGTGCTCGAGCCCGCCGCCGCGCGCCTCGGGCTCGACGTCACCGTGCTCGGCCCGTACGCACCGCTGCGCACCGCCGGCCCCGCCGCCGCCGACGCCGCCCTCCAGGCGCAGGTCACCGCGCTCGTCGCGTTCAACGACCTGCTCGCGTTCGGGGTGCTCGAACGCCTTGAGGCGCGCGGGGTCCCCGTGCCCGACCAGCTCAGCGTCGTGGGCTGCGACGACGTCTTCGGCGCCGACCTCGTCCGCCCACGACTCACCACCGTCGCCCTGCCCATGGAGCGCGCCGGCCGGCACGCGGCCGACCTGCTCGTCGCCCGCCTGTCCGGCCTCGGCGCACCCCCCGGCGACCCCGTGGTCCTCCCGACCCACCTGGTCATCCGCGCGTCCACGGGCCCTGCACCCGTGCGGTGACGGCGCCACCGGGCCCCGCCGCGGCCCGGTCAGGCCCCGGCGTCCAGGGCGGCCAGCGTCGCCAGGACGCCCTCGGCGTAGCGGTCGAGCTTGGCCGCGCCCACGCCGCCGATCTGCCCCAGCGCCTCGCGCGACGACGGCCGGGCCGCGACGATCTCGCGCAGCGTCGCGTCGTGGAAGACGACGTACGCCGGCACGCCCTGCTCCTTGGCCGCGCCCGCACGCCAGGCCCGCAGCGCCTCGAACGCCGTCGCGTCGGCGCCCGTGAGGTCGGCGGCCGCCGGGCGGGCGGCACCCGCGCGGCGCTCGCGGGGTGCGCGGCCGGTGCGCTCTGGCTCGCGCCGCAGCCGCACCGGGCGCTCGCCGCGCAGCACGGCCGCCGACGCCGGCGTCAGCCGCAGCGTGCCGTAGCCCTCCGCGTCGACCGCCAGCAGCTCGGCCGCCAGCAGCTGGCGCACCACCCCGCGCCACTCGCCCTCGGACAGGTCCTGCCCGATGCCGAACGTCGAGAGCTCCTCGTGGCCGAGCTGGCGCACCCGCGGCGTGACCTTGCCGCGCAGCAGGTCGACCAGGTGACCCACGCCGTACCGCTGGCCGCGCTGGTCCAGGCGGACGACCGTCGAGAGGAGCTTCTGCGCGGGCACCGTGCCGTCCCACGACTGCGGGGGCTCCAGGCACGTGTCGCAGTTGCCGCACGGCCCGTCGGACGGCTGGCCGAAGTACGCCAGCAGCTGCCCCCGGCGGCAGTCGATCGTCTCGCAGAGCGCCAGCATCGCGTCGAGGTGCTGCGTGAGCCGCCGCTTGTGCGCGTCGTCGCCCTCGGACGTGTCGATCATCCGCCGCTGCTGCACGACGTCGTTCAGCCCGTACGCCAGCCACGCGGTCGACGGCAGCCCGTCCCGGCCCGCGCGGCCCGTCTCCTGGTAGTACCCCTCGACGGACTTCGGCAGGTCCAGGTGCGCGACGAACCGCACGTCCGGCTTGTCGATCCCCATGCCGAACGCGATGGTCGCGACCATCACGACGCCGTCCTCGCGCAGGAACCGCGCCTGGTTGCGCGCCCGCACCTGCCGGTCCAGCCCTGCGTGGTACGGCATCGCGTCGACGCCCTGCTCGACGAGCCACGCGGCGGTCTGCTCGACCGAGGCCCTCGACAGGCAGTAGACGATGCCCGAGTCGCCCGCGTGCTCCGCTCGGAGCATCGCGAGCAGCTGGGCCTTGGGCCCGTCCTTCGGCACGATGCGGTACCGGATGTTCGGGCGGTCGAAGCTCGCGACGAACTGCCGGGCGTCGGCCAGGTCGAGCCGCTCGCCGATCTCCCGGTGCGTCGCCCGCGTCGCGGTCGCCGTGAGGGCCACGCGCGGCACGTCCGGCCAGCGCTCGTGCAGCACCGCCAGGCGCAGGTAGTCGGGCCGGAAGTCGTGCCCCCACTGCGACACGCAGTGCGCCTCGTCGATCGCGAACAGCGCCACGTGGCCCCGGCCCAGCAGGTCGAGCGTCTCCGGCACGCGCAGCCGCTCCGGCGCCAGGTACAGCAGGTCCAGCTCGCCCGCGAGGAACGCGTCCTCGACGGCGCGGCGCTGCGACCACTCCTGCGTCGAGTTGAGGAACCCCGCACGCACGCCGACCGCCGACAACGCGTCGACCTGGTCCTGCATCAGCGCGATCAGCGGCGACACCACGACCCCGGTGCCCTCGCGCACCAGCGACGGCACCTGGTAGCACAGCGACTTCCCGCCGCCGGTGGGCATGAGGACGACCGCGTCCTCGCCCGCGACGAGCGCGTCCACGACCGCGGCCTGGTCGCCCCGGAACGCCTCGTACCCCCAGACGCGACGCAGCACCTCCAGCGGCGTGCCGTGCGACGGCGCCGCGGCGCCCTGCTGCACGACCGGGACGGGCCGTGTCGCGTGCGTGCCTGCCCGCACGGCGTCCTGCAGGGCCGCGTCGTGCGGCGACCCGTCCTGCGGCGCCGCGTCCTCGCGCGGACCGCTCGACGTCACGTCCTCGGGCGGCGGGGCGTCCCACGGGTCCGGGGGCGGCTCCTCGTCCCACCACGACGGCTCGGACGGGCCGTCCCAGGTGTCGGGGACGTCGGGGGCGGCGTCGTGGGGGAGGCGGGGCACGCGCCCACCCTACGAGCCCCGGACGACACCCCGGCGCGGATCCGGGCAGCCGGCCGCGCGACGGTGCGGACGGTGGGCGGACCCGGGGCTGGGGACGGCTCGGGGGCCGCACCTGCTCCACGCGACGGGCACGAGACGTCCCCACCTCGCGGCGTGGACGGGCGGCGCGGTGCCCGCCGAGTTCCGTAGGGTGACGGTCATGGGAACCGCACTGGTCACCGGCGCGAGCGCCGGACTCGGTCTGGAGTTCGCCTGGCAGCTCGCCACGGCCCGGCACGACGTCGTCCTCGTGGCACGCGACGAGGAGCGCCTGACCCGCCTCGCGCGCCAGCTCGAGGCCGCCGCGGGCGTGCGCGCCGAGGTGCTCGTCGCCGACCTCTCCGACCGCGCCGACGTCGAGCGTGTCGCGGAGCGGCTGCGTAGCCCGCAGCGGCCCGTCGGGCTCCTCGTGAACAACGCCGGCTACGGGCTCAACCAGGAGTTCGTCGACGGCGACGTCCGCGCCGAGGAGGTCGCCCTCGACGTCATGGTCCGCGCCGTCATGGTGCTCTCGCGCGCCGCCGCCGGTGCCATGGTCCCGCGCGGGCGCGGCGCGATCCTCAACGTCGGCTCGATCGCCGCCCTCATGGCGTCCGGCACGTACTCCGCGCACAAGGCCTGGGTGCGGACGTTCACCGAGTCCCTTGCGGTCGAGCTGCGCGGCACCGGCGTCACCGCCACCGTCGTGAACCCCGGCTTCACCCACACCGAGTTCCACGAGCGCGGCCGCATCGACATGTCGGCCATGCCCGACGCGGTGTGGCTGAACGCCGAGGACGTCGTGGCTGCCGCGCTCGCCGACGTCCGTCGCGGTGCCGTGATCTCCACGCCCAGCCTGCGCTACAAGGCCGTCTCGGCGATCGCGCGCCTGGCTCCTCGGGGCGCGGTCCGCTCCGTCGGCCGCTACCGCCGTCCGCTCGACGAGCCCGCCGCCGACTGATCCGCGCCCCGGGCTCGCTACCCTGTCGGGCGTGACCACCGACCTGTCGCCCACGCCCCGCGAGCAGCTGCGGGACCTCGTCGTCGAGCTCGCCGTCGTGCGCGGGCGCGTCACCCTGTCGTCCGGGCGGGAGGCCGACTACTACGTCGACCTGCGTCGCGCGACCCTGCACCACCGGGCGGCGCCGCTGATCGGCCACCTCATGCTCGACATGCTCGAGGAGGCCGGCCTGGGGACCGCCGAGATCGACGCCGTCGGCGGCCTGACGCTCGGCGCCGACCCCGTCGCGACCTCGCTGCTGCACGCCGCGGCGTCCCGCGGGCAGGACCTCGACGCGTTCGTCGTCCGCAAGGAGGCGAAGGCGCACGGCATGCAGCGCCGCATCGAGGGCCCGGACGTCGCCGGTCGCCGTGTCGTCGTCGTGGAGGACACCTCGACGACGGGCGGTTCCCCGATCGCGGCCGTCGAGGCGGTGCGCGAGGCGGGCGGCGAGGTGCTGGGCGTCGCCACGATCGTCGACCGCGGCACGGGTGCCCGGGAGGCGATCGAGGCCCTCGGGGTGCCGTACCACCACCTCTTCGGCCTCGCGGACCTCGGCCTCGGCTGACCGCACGCCGCGGGCGGGAGGGCCGCCCGCGGCGTCAGCAGGACGAGTCGGCGAGATGCGCCGTGCTCGGCGGGTCGAACGTGCCCGGGTCGCGCAACGACGGCAGCCGGTGCAGCAGCGGGTCGACGAGGCCGCGGCGCGGGTCGAGCACACCCGCGGCGACGAGGCGTCCCACGAGCGCGGTGGCCTGGGCCGACGAGACCGCCAGGCGCCCGGCCAGGGCCCCGGGCTCGACGAACCTGCCCGTGGTGGCGCACAGCGCGTCCAGCAGCCGCTCGACCGTGGTGCCCGCCGGCAGCAGCCCGGTCGGCCGCAGGTCCCGCTCGAGCCCGGCGACGAGGCGGTCCACGAACGCCGCGCTGACGGCACCGGTGTCCCGGTGCTCCGCGATCGCGCGCGGCAGCCCGCCGTGGGCCAGGAACCGCTCGCGCAGCACGGGCGGGGGCACCTGCGCGCACGCCATCAGCAGGTCCGTGAACGACGCGGGCTGCAGCCGCACGACGCGCGCACCGGGCCACGCCTGCACCGCCGCGACGTCGTCGGGGTGGGCGGCCGAGGCGGTGACGACCACCCGTGCACCCCGTCGCACCGCGGCCAGCACGGGATCGGTCCAGCCCGGGGCGCACCCGGCCTCGTCGACGACGAACAGCCGTTCGCCGTCGCACGCCGGTGCACCGGTGCGGGTCGGCCGGCGCAGCACCTCGTCCACGTCCTCCGCGCGCAGCGTCGGCCGGTCGGACGCCTCGCCCGCGGCGTCCGGCTCCGGCTCCACGGGGACGAGCACCACGGCACGCGGGTCCACGTCCGGCTCGGCCACGACCCGTGCGACGAGGTCCTTCACGGCGGTCGTCTTGCCCGTCCCGCGCGGCCCGAGGACGAGCGTCAGCGACCCGGCCCGCAGGTCGGCGGGAGCCCCGAGCGCGTCCTGCGACGCACGCGCCGCGGGGGCCCACCCGTGCGCGGCGCGCGCCGCCAGCTCGGGGTCGTCGAGCACCCACGACGAGCGGCGGCGGCGCGACCACCACGGGGCGGCCGCGCGCAGCACGGTGGCGAGCTCGGTGTGACGCACGGCACCAGCGTCCGCCCTGGTGGTGGCGGCGGCGCAGGACAAAAGGCCTCGCGACGGTGAACGACTCGTGCAGGTCCGGCCGGGCCGGGCCGGCGATCAGACCAGGTCGACGAGGTCCGCGATGGAGTCCAGCACCGCCGTCGGGCGGAACGGGAACCGCTCGACGTCGCCCGCCCGGGTCGACCCCGTCAGCACGAGGTACGTGCGCAGGCCCGCCTCGATGCCCGCGATCACGTCGGTGTCCATGCGGTCGCCGACCATCACCGTCGTCTCGGAGTGCGCGTCGATGCGGTTGAGCGCCGACCGGATCATCATCGGGTTCGGCTTGCCGACGAAGTACGGCTCACGCCCGGTCGCGGCCCGGATCATCGCCGCGACCGCGCCCGTCGCGGGCAGGTCGCCGTCCGCGCTGGGCCCGGTGACGTCGGGGTTCGTCGCGATGAAGCGCGCACCGCCCTGGATCAGGCGGATCGCCTGCGTGATCGCCTCGAACGAGTACGTGCGCGTCTCGCCCAGCACCACGAAGTCCGGCTTCGCGGCCGTCAGCGTGTAGCCCGCCTCGTACAGCGCCGTCGTCAGACCCGCCTCGCCGATGACGTACGCGGAGCCGCCGGGCATCTGGTCGGTGAGGAACTGCGCCGTCGCCAGCGCGGACGTCCAGATGGACTCCTCCGGCACGTCGATGCCTGTCGCCGCGAGGCGTGCCCGCAGGTCGCGCGGCGTGAAGATCGAGTTGTTCGTCAGGATGAGGAACGGCCGCCCGGCCGCCCGCAGCGCCTCGACGAAGTCCGCCGCCCCCGGCAGGGCCGTGCCCTCGTGCACGAGCACGCCGTCCATGTCGGACAGCCAGGAGCGGATCTCGCGGGTCACGGCCGCGGCGCCCCGTCCGGGCCGGGAGCGGTGACGGCCGGGAGGGCGGTCGTCGGGGTCTGCGCGTGCCCGAAGACCTCGCGCTCGACCTCGGCCCGCTCGTCTGGCTCGTCGAACGACGGGTCACGTCCGTCGACGGTCGCGCCGGTGGCCTCGGCCCGGCGTGCGCGCCACAGCTCGACGCCGACCGGGATCACCGAGACGAGCACGATGAGGATGAGCAGCGCCTCGATGTTGTCCTTGATGAAGGCGACGTTGCCCAGCGCGTAGCCGAGCAGCGTGACGCCCACGCCCCACAGGAGCGCGCCGATCACGTTGTACGAGACGAAGTGCCGGTAGCTCATCTTGCCGACGCCCGCGGCGACCGGGGCGTAGGTGCGCACGAACGGCACGAACCGCGCCACGATGATGGTGCGGCCGCCGTAGCGGTCGAAGTACGCGTACGTCTGGTCGATGTACTTCTGCTTGAAGAAGCGCGAGTCCGGCCGGCTGAAGACCTTGGGGCCGACCGTGCGACCGATGACGTAGGCGACCTGGTCGCCCGCGAACGCGGCCGCGAACAGCAGCGCGCACAGCACCCAGATGTTCAGCTGCAGCGAGTCCTGCGCCACGAGCGCGCCCGCCGTGAACAGCAGCGAGTCGCCGGGCAGGAACGGGAACAGCAGACCCGTCTCGATGAACACGATCGCGACGATGCCGAAGAGGGCCGCCGTCCCGAACGACTCGATGAGCGTCTCGGGCTGCAGGAAGTCGGGCCCCAGGGCGGGCAGGGGGCCCGCGGCGAGCAGCGGGACGTCGGACGCGAGTGCGGCGGCGATGGCCGTCGTCGTGAGCATGGCGCCCAGCGTACGACCCGGGCCGTGCCCGTCCCGCCCGTTCGTGCGGAAGATCCTGTGGAGGTCGGCCCTGGCCGTGGCGGCTGGGAGGATGCGCGGATGAGCGACCACGAGGGCGCCCCGCGCGACGCCGGCCCGCCGGACGAGGTCGGCGTCGGCCCGTGGCCGGGCGGGCCGGAGGCGTGGCCGCGCGTCGCCGGCCCGGGGTCGGCCCTCGACCCGCGGTACGACCCGGAGCTGCTCGCCCACGGCGACCGCCGCAACGTCGTCGACCGGTACCGGTACTGGACGGTCGAGGCCGTCGTCGCGGACCTCGACACCCGCCGGCACCCGTTCCACGTCGCGATCGAGAACTGGGCCCACGACCTCAACATCGGCTCCGTCGTGCGGACCGCGAACGCGTTCAACGCCGCGGGCGTCCACGTGGTCGGTCGGCGCCGCTGGAACCGGCGGGGGGCGATGGTCACCGACCGGTACCTGCACGTCCACCACCACCCGGACGCCGACGCCCTCGCGGCCTGGGCGTCGACCGCCGGCCCGGACGGCGGGCGCCTGCCGGTCGTCGGGCTGGACAACGTGCCCGGCTCGGTGCCGATCGAGGGGTACGCCGTGCCGCGCGCGTGCGTCCTGCTGCTCGGCCAGGAGTCCACGGGCCTGTCCGAGCAGGCCCAGGCGGTCTGCGACGTCGTGCTGCACATCACGCAGCACGGCAGCACCCGGTCCCTCAACGCAGGCGCCGCCGCCGCGATCGCGATGCACTCATGGATGCTGCAGCACGCCGTTCGGCCCCGCTCGGAGCCGGATCTACTCCGGGGCGACGACCATCGAGACGAGAGGCTGCACAGCGAGCGCGGCTGAAACGACGGCGAACGACACGAGCGCATACAGCCACCAACGTCGACTGCGGTACCGGGCGAGACGGGCCTCAAGTCCTCGGGCCGGGCGCGGGTTCGCCGGAGGGCGCGCGTGGATCAGCGGCAGCCCGAGGCGGAGCTCAAGCGTGAGGAGTGCCTCCGCGTCGTCGATGGAGTGCAGGGAGTGGCGGGCCAGCAGCTGTGCGCTGACCACCGCGACGCCCGCGGACAGCAGCGCCGCGAGCGCGCGCTGCCACGCCTGCCCGTCACCTAGCGCGATCGTCAGGAGGAACGCCATCGCTGTCATGGCCAGCGCAGGTGACTGCCACATGAGCTCGTCACGCGACACCTGCCGGGCATTGAGAGCCTCGTAGGCGATGGTCGCGTCGGCACCCCCTGCCGGGCTGACGGCACGGGCGATCACCGGTTCGGTCCCCGGCCACCGGTCGTCGAGGTCGAGGACGCGGTCGACCGTGAACCAGCAGAAGTCGGTCGCCTCACCGATGGGTTCCAGCGCGGCGTCCTCGGGGACGTCCAGCGTGAAGCACGCGGCCACGGCGTGCTTGCGGGGGTCGTGCCCCGCACCGGAACGTGGCTCGGGGAAGTACTCGTGGACCGCGTACGGGACGCGTGCAAGCCCCCGGGAGTCTGACCCGGCCAACGTGCTCAGCACGTGGCGAGCGGCAGCGGCTTCGAGCGATTCCCCGTGCAGGACCCGCCCCCCGACATGGCACCAACGGGGCCCGAAGGGGGACGTCCGCCTGATCAGGCCGACGAACTCCACCCGGCCGAGAGCGTCGCGGCGCACCGGCAGGACGTCGGCGCAGACGATCGGGAGGTTGTCGGACGCCCAGGCCCAGTCGTCCGGGGATAGCGGTGCAGCCGACGAGGCAGGTGTCATGCCAACACCATGGACCGTGCAGTGCCTGGATGTCCGTGCGACCCGCTGGCGGGGCGGACGTCCCGGACGCGGGGTGCTGCGGTGGTGGCAGACTCAGGTCGTACCGCATCCGACTACGCGCAGGAGATGCCGCGATGCCTATCGCAACCCCCGAGGTCTACGCCGAGATGATCGACCGGGCGAAGGCCGGCAAGTTCGCCTACCCCGCTGTGAACATCACGTCGTCCCAGACCGTGACCGCCGCCATCCAGGGCTTCGCGGAGGCCGAGTCGGACGGCATCATCCAGGTGTCGGTCGGCGGCGCCGAGTACGCGTCGGGCTCGACCATCAAGAACCGCGTCGCGGGCTCGCTCGCGCTGGCCGCCTACGCCACCGAGGTCGCCAAGCACTACGGCGTCACGATCGCGCTGCACACGGACCACTGCGTCAAGAAGAACCTCGACTCCTGGGTCAAGCCGCTGCTGGCGCTCGAGGCCGAGCAGGTCAAGCGGGGCGAGAACCCGACGTTCCAGTCGCACATGTTCGACGGCTCGGACATCCCGCTGGACGAGAACCTCGTCGTCGCCGCGGAGCTCCTCGAGCTCTCGCAGGCCGCGCGCACGATCCTCGAGATCGAGGTCGGCGTCGTCGGTGGCGAGGAGGACGGCCACGAGGCCGAGATCAACGAGAAGCTGTACACGACGTCCGAGGACGGCCTGGCCACGGTCAAGGCCCTCGGCGCCGGCGAGAAGGGCCGCTACCTGACGGCCCTGACGTTCGGCAACGTGCACGGCGTCTACAAGCCCGGCGCGGTCAAGCTGCGCCCGTCGATCCTCGCCGAGATCCAGAAGACGGTCGGCGACGCCATCGGCAAGGCGAACCCGTTCGACCTGGTCTTCCACGGTGGTTCGGGCTCGACGGCCGAGGAGATCTCCGAGGCTGTCGACAACGGCGTCATCAAGATGAACATCGACACCGACACCCAGTACGCGTTCACGCGTCCGGTCGTCGGCCACATGTTCACCAACTACGACGGCGTCCTGAAGATCGACGGCGAGGTCGGCAACAAGAAGGCGTACGACCCGCGCGCCTGGGGCAAGCTGGCCGAGGCCGGCATGGCCGCGCGCATCGTCGAGGCGTGCCAGCAGCTGCGGTCGGCGGGGCACAAGCTCTGACCTGACCCGTCACGCACGACGGCCCCGGACCTCCGCGCGGAGGTCCGGGGCCGTCTGCCGTCGTGGGCTGCGCGACCGTCAGGCTGCACAGCGCGGCGGCTGCGTCAGGGCGCGGTCGAGTCGACCGGCTCGAACGGCTCGCTGCTGTCGTCGTCGACGACGTCCAGGAGCTCGCCGATGCGCGTGACCTCGAGGAGGAAGCGCACGGTGGGGGGCACCCGCAGCAGGCGCACGCGGTGCTCGCTGCGGATCGACAGGCGCGCGAGGAACGCGACGCCCGACGAGTCCATGAACGTCACGTGGTGCGCGTCGACCTCGATGGGCAGGCCGCGCTGCTCGGCCTCGCTCGTCGCCTCCTGCAGCTCGGGGCCCAGGTCGGCGTCGACCTCGCCCGAGAGCACGATCCGGGTGCGGTCGGCCCCGACGATCACCTGCACGGCTCCGGGCTCGCCGGCGGCGGGTGCCGCGACGTCGCGCTCCTCCGGGGCGGCCGTGGAGGGGTCCCCGTGGGAGGGGCTGTTACCGTCTCGCACGATGCTCCTTCCGGCACGGGGGAGGGGCTCGCCGGGTGGTCGAGGCGTCCGTCCGTCCGTTCGGCACGGTAGACGATCGGAGGTGGTGGTGGTCAACTCCCACGCGAGGTCGGACGTGTCGTCCGTCGGCCCGACCCCCTCCGGAGGGCCGTCCACCGCCCTCCTCGCCCGTGCGCTCGGCGCGTCCCCGGTGCCGACGGCGGTGCTCGACGCGGGCGCCGGCCTGCGCGTCGTGTGGTCGAACGCGGCGCTCGACGCGGCGACCGGGTACCACCCCGGGGACCTCGCGGGCGTCGACGTGCTCGCCGACCCGCGGGTGCGCGTCCCCGACCCGGCCACGCTCCGCGACGCCCTCCGCGAAGGCGTCGCGTTCTCCCCGCGGGTGGTGCTGCGCCGCGCCGACGGCGCCCACGTGCCGTGCGAGGCGCACCTGGCGCCGGTGGACGGACCCACCTGGGTCGTCGCGCTGGAGGACCTGCGGGCGTTGCGCAGCGAGCGGGCCGAGCACGTGGCGCGCGTCGCCGCCGAGCAGCGTGAGCGCCGCGCCCTCGCCCTGGTCTCCCGGGTCTCGGACCTCGTCATGGACGTCGACGAGCCGCACGCGCTGCGGGAGATCGCGGCGCTGCTCGCCGGCGAGGTCGTCGCGTGGGCGGGGTTCTACCTCGACGACCGCGGGCTGTGGGCGGCCGACGGTCTGGACCCGCGGCGCCCGTCGGTGCGGTCGCGGCCCGCGTCCGCCCACGCGCCGGGCACCGACCCGGTCGGTGACCTGCTCGCCGGCCGCGTGACCGGCCCCGTCGAGCTCGACCTCGGCGCACCCGCCCCGGCCGGCTCGTCCACCGCGTGGCTCGTCGACCAGCTCGTCGACGGGCTCGGCGAGGCGACCGACGGCGCAGCGCCGCTGGTGCTCGCCGTGCCCGGCCGTCGACGCACCGTCGGTCTGTTGGTCGTCCGGCCCCGCGGCGAGGGTGGGGCGGCCGGGCTCGACGCGCCGACCCGGACGGTGCTGGATCTCACGGCCCGCCGGGTCGGGCTCTCGGTGGACAACGTGCGGCTGTACGACCGCGAGCACCGCCTGGCCGAGACGCTGCAGCGCGCGATGCTCCCCGAGCAGGGCGAGGTCGACGGCCTCGACGTGTGGACCTACTACTCGCCGAACGGCGACGACGCGCAGGTCGGCGGCGACTGGTACGACGTGCTCCAGCTCGGGCCCGACACCGTCGGCGTGGTCGTCGGCGACGTCGTCGGCCACGACGTCGAGGCCGCGGCGGCGATGGGGCAGCTGCGCTCGGTGGTGCGGTCGTCCGTCGCGGACGCCACGGACGCGGGGCACGCCCTCGACCGCGTCGACCACCTCGTGGCGGGCATGCGCGTGCCGCGCCCCGCCAGCATGGTGCTCTCGGTGCTCGAGCGGTCCGCGGGGGCCTGGCGCGCGGGGCTGGCGCGTGCGGGGCACCTGCCCGTGCTGCTGGTGCGCGAGGGGGAGGCGTCGCTGCTGCAGGGCACCGGCGGTCCGCTCGTCGGGTTCGGCGGGGGTGGCAGGTCGGCCGACGTCGTCGACCTCCTCCCCGGCGACGTGCTCGTCTACTACACCGACGGCCTCGTCGAGCGCCGCGACCGCAGCCTGCGCGACGGGCTCGCCGTGCTCGTCGGGGTCGCGGCGCAGGTGACGGCGCGCGACGCCGCGGGGATCGGCGAGGAGCTCCTCGCGCGGCTCGCCGACGCCCCCGAGGACGACGTCGCCGTCGTGGTGGTGCGGGTGCCGCACGACCACGACGACCGTCGAGGGTGGCCCAGCCCGCGGCAGCGGCGCTGGCGGCTGCCGAGCGAGCCGGCCTCGATCGCCCGGGCCCGGCACGCCGTCCTGCGCACCTGCCAGGCGTGGGACCTGCCCGACGCGTCGAACGCCGAGCTCGTCGTGTCCGAGCTGGTCGCCAACGCCGTGCTGCACGGGTGGGGGCACGTCTCGCTGCAGCTGCACGACACGGGCGACGGCCTGCGCGTCGAGGTCGAGGACGCCAACCCGACGCCGCCGGTGACGACGGACGGGCACCCGGGCCGGGTCGGCGGGTTCGGCATGACGATCGTCGAGCGCCTGGCCGACTGGGGCTGGCGACCCTCGCGCGCGGGGAAGGTCGTGTGGGCGCGGGTGCGCCCCGGGGCCCTGCCCCGTCCGGGGGGCGAGGGTTCCTGACCCCGTCGGCGCGGAGCCCGGGCGTCAGGCGGGTGCGGGTGCCTGGTGCGGCTCGCGGAGCTCGGCCCCGTCGGACTCGCACCGGTGGTCGGGGTCGATGCGGAACAGGTCGAGCGCGCCGCAGATCTCCAGGACGAACAGGTCACGGTCGGCGGTGCCGCGCAGCACGGTCGCCCCGCCGCGACGACGGCCGGCGTCGGCGAGGGAGATGAGGAACGCCGCACCGGTCGAGTCCATGAACGTCACCCGGCACATGTCGATGACGAGGAGCTGACGGCGCAGCCCGACGACACGCGCGGTCACCTCGGGGAACTGCTCGCGCTCGGCGAGGTCCAGGTCGCCGGCCACGACGAGGGTCGTGGTCGTCGAGGACGTCGAGATCTCGATCATGGGCTGTCCTGTGCTCCGTGACCGACCGTGAAGGGGGAGTTCTGGCGCCTGGACGCCGGGTTGGTCGGCCGTTCGACTGTAACCGGGCACACCCGGGGCCGCACGCCGGGCAGGGGCGTTCACCCGATGGGCGGGACGCGGCCCGGCAGCCGGTCCGTCGGCGCGCGCCGGGCCCTGGCCGGCGTGGTGCGAGACTGCGCGCATGACGCACCACGACCTCCTGGGCGGTCCCGCCCCCACCCTCCTGCCCGCCGACGGCCCCGACGCCACGGTGCGTGCCGCGCTCGCGGCGGACGGCGACGCACGCTCCGCGGCGCGGGCGACCCCGGCGTCCTCGCTGGCCTGGGCGCTGCTGGCCGAGCAGGAGACCGACGCGGTGGCGGCCTACGCGTACGCGCGGACCGGCTACCACCGCGGTCTGGACGCGCTGCGCCGCGCGGGGTGGCGCGGCCAGGGGCCCGTCCCCGCGTCGCACCAGCCCAACCAGGGGTTCCTGCGGGCGCTGCTGGCGCTCGCGGAGGCCGCCGACGCGATCGGCGAGCACGAGGAGGCCGAGCGCTGCGCGCGGTTCCTCGTGGACAGCGCGACCTCGGCCGACGAGGTCCGCGCGCTGCGCTGACGTCGTCCGGCCGCCCGGTGGGCGGAGCGCCCGGCCCGGGCGGGTGCGGCTCGGGTAACCTGCACCAGGCCCCGGGTCACTGCCGCCCGGGCCCGGGTCACCCGCGCCGCGAGCCCGCTCGCGCCCGTCTGCGGGCGGAGCCGCACCGCAGGGCAGCAGGAAGTGGTGATCCGCATGCCGGCCGTCGTGGTGCTCGGGGCCCAGTGGGGCGACGAGGGCAAGGGCAAGGCGACCGACCAGCTCGGTGAGCGCACCGACGTCGTGGTGAAGTTCAACGGCGGCAACAACGCCGGCCACACGGTCGTCATCGAGGGCGAGAAGTACGCGCTGCACCTGCTGCCGTCCGGCATCCTCACGCCCGGCGTCGTGCCGGTCATCGCCAACGGCGTCGTCGTCGACATCGACGTGCTGTTCGAGGAGATCGACGCGCTCGAGGCCCGCGGCGTCGACACCTCGCGCCTGCTGGTGTCCTCGGCCGCGCACGTCATCGCGCCGTACCACCGTACGCTCGACAAGGTCACCGAGCGGTTCCTCGGCAAGCGCAAGATCGGCACGACCGGCCGCGGCATCGGACCGACGTACGCGGACAAGATCAACCGCATCGGCATCCGGGTGCAGGACCTGTTCGACGAGAAGATCCTGCGGCAGAAGGTCGAGGGTGCCCTCGACCAGAAGAACCACCTGCTGGTGAAGGTCTACAACCGTCGCGCGACGACGGTCGACGAGACGGTCGACGAGCTGCTGCGCCACGCCGAGCGGCTGCGCCCGATGGTCGCCGACACGCCCGTCTACCTCAACCGTGCGCTGGACGAGGGCAAGACGGTCGTGTTCGAGGCCGGGCAGGCGGCCATGCTCGACATCGACCACGGCACCTACCCGTTCGTCACGTCGTCGGCCTGCACCGCCGGCGGCGCGTGCACCGGCTCCGGCGTCGGCCCGACGCGCCTCGACCGGGTGGTCGCCGTGGCCAAGGCGTACACGACCCGCGTGGGCGAGGGCCCGTTCCCGACCGAGCTGCTCGACGCCGACGGGGAGTGGCTGCGCCAGGTCGGCGGGGAGTTCGGCACGACGACGGGCCGCCCGCGCCGCACCGGCTGGTACGACGCGGTCGTGGTGCGGTACGCGTCGCTCGTCAACGGACTCACCGACCTGGTGGTGACCAAGCTCGACGTGCTCACCGGCCGGGACCGCATCCCGGTGTGCGTGGCCTACGACGTCGACGGGCGCCGGGTCGAGGACATGCCTGTCGACCAGTCGGACTTCCACCACGCCAAGCCCGTGTACGAGTACCTCGACGGCTGGTCGGAGGACATCTCGCAGGCGCGCGACGTCGACGACCTGCCGAAGGCGGCGCAGCGCTACCTGCAGTTCCTCGAGGACGTCTCGGGGACCCGCATCTCCTCGGTCGGCGTGGGCCCGGGCCGCGAGGCCACGATCATCCGCCACGACCTCCTGGCCTGAACGGCACGGCCCCCGGGCCCCGTCGCGCGTCACCGCGCGCCGGGGCCGGGCAGGTCGCGCTGGCGGACCTGGGAGGCGAGCGCGCCGACGGCGAGGACGCTGAGCCCGACCGCGCCCACGAGCGCGGTCGCGAGGCCGGCGCGCTCGGCGACCGCGCCCGCGAGCAGCGCGCCGACGGGCATGAGGCCGTGGACGAGGGTGCGGCCCGCGCCCGTGACGCGACCCATGAGGTGCGGGGGTGCGACGCGCTGCCGGAGGGTCTCGTTGACCACGTTGCCGACCGCGCTCAGCGCCCCGACGGCGACCAGCGTGCCGGCGACGGCGGCCGGGTGCGGGACGAGGACGGGGACGAGCAGCAGCGCGAACGCCACGCCGTACGCGCCGACCATCGCGCGGACCTCGCCGATGCGCCGGGCGGCCCCGGACGCGCTGAGCGACCCGGCGACCGCACCGACGGCGAGGCCCACGAGCAGCAGCGGGAACGTCTGGGTCGTCATGCCCACCGCTGAGCCGGGGCCGACGACCCAGAGCGTGAACACGGTGAAGTAGGCGGTGCTGGCCATGTTCACGACCGCTCCGGCGAGGACGACGGGCCGCAGCACCGGGTGCCGCGCGACGAACCCGAGCCCGGCCCGGGCCTCCTCCCACGCGCCGGCGGCGGAGCGCCGGCCCCGCGCGTGCGCGTCGTCGGGCACGGCGCCAAACGTCCCCGGCACCCCGTGCAGGAGGACCACCGCCGCGACGGCGGCGAGCGCGGCGGGCACCCCGAGCACCCATCCGCTGCCGAGCACCAGGAGCCCGGCGGCGAGCGGGCCGCCGAGGAAGGCGTTGGCGACCTGCTGGACCGCGACGAGGCGTCCGTTGGCCGCGGGAAGCAGGGCGGGGGTGACGAGGTGGGGGACGAGTGCGGTCGCGGCGAGGTCGGCCAGGACCTCGGTGACGCCGTAGGCGAGGACGACGACCAGCAGCAGGGGCAGCGTCAGACGGCCGGTGGCGGCCAGTGCCGTCGCGCCCGCGAGGAGTGCGGCGCGGCCGGTGAGCGCGACGGTCTGCGTGAGGCGTCGGTCGGTGCGGTCGACGACGACGCCGGCGACGAGCCCCAGCACGAGCCAGGGCACCCAGGCGGCCGCGGAGACCATCGCGATCTGCCCGGGTGCGCGGGTGAGGCCGAGGGCGAGGAGCGGGACCGCGACCTGGACGACGCCGTCGCCGAGGTTGGCGGCGCCGCTGGCGGCGACCAGGGCGTGGAAGCGGGGGCCGAGCCGGGGCGGGGCGGGTGCGGTGGTGCTCATGCGGACCTCGCTAGGGTGGGAAGGAATCTTTGCAAGGAAGTCTTTGCAAAGTAACGACTGCAAAGGTATCTCTGCACATGCCTGCCGACAACACCCCCGCGCCTGCCGACCGGCTCGGCGCGTCCGCGCTCAAGGCCTTCACCCACCCGCTGCGCATGGCCCTGCTCAGCGCGCTGCAGGAGGGCCCCGCCACCGCCACGATGCTGGCCCGTCGCCTCGGGGAGTCCAGCGGGCAGACCAGCTACCACCTGCGCCAGCTCGAGCGGCACGGACTCGTCGAGGACGACCCCGCGCACGTCGGCGGGCGCGAGCGCTGGTGGCGCGCCGTCGGCTTCACGGTCGACGGCGGCGCGATGCTCGCGGACCCCACGACGACGGCCCAGGCCCAGGCCCTCGTCCGCTCGGTCGTGGCGGACCAGGCCCGCACGCTGGGGGAGTGGGCGGCGCGGCTCGGTACCGACCACGGCCGGCGGGGGCAGGCCGCCTACAGCACGACCCTGGAGCTGACCGAGGAAGAGGCCGTCGACCTCGTGACCCGCGGCCAGCGCCTGCTCGACGAGGTGTCCGCCGAGGCCGAGGCCCGCGCCGCGGCCGGAGCGACCGGCGACCGGCGGCGCGTGCGGGTCTACTTCAACGTGCTGCCGCTGCCCGCGCCCGGCACCGACGCCTGAGCGCGGACGTCGGCGGGCGGGATCCGGAGCGGCCGGTACGCTCGACCGCCGTGGAGATCCTCGTCGTCGGCACCGGTGCCCGTGAGCACGCCCTCGTCCGCACGCTGTCCCTCGACCCGGACGTGAGCGGGGTGCACGTGGCGCCCGGCAACCCCGGGATGGCCCAGCAGGCGCAGCTGCACGACGTCGACCCGCTCGACGGTGCCGCGGTGGCCGCGCTCGCGACGTCGCTGGGTGTCGACCTCGTGGTCGTGGGGCCGGAGGCGCCGCTCGTCGCCGGGGTCGCCGACGCCGTGCGCGCCGCCGGGGTGCCGGTGTTCGGCCCGTCGGCGCAGGCCGCGCGCCTCGAGGGCTCCAAGGCGTTCGCCAAGGAGGTCATGGCCGCCGCGGGCGTCCCCACCGCCGAGCCGCGCGTCGCGACGACGGTCGACGAGGTCGCCGCGGCCCTGGACACGTTCGGCGCCCCGTACGTGGTGAAGGACGACGGCCTGGCCGCGGGCAAGGGCGTCGTGGTCACGTCCGACCGCGACGAGGCCCTCGCGCACGCGCGTGCCTGCCTGGAGAAGGACGGCGCCGCCGTGGTCGTCGAGGAGTACCTCGACGGACCCGAGGTGTCGCTCTTCGTGCTCAGCGACGGCACCGACGTGGTGCCGCTCGTGCCCGCGCAGGACTTCAAGCGCGCCTTCGACGGGGACGCCGGGCCGAACACCGGCGGCATGGGCGCGTACTCGCCGCTGCCGTGGGCGCCGGACGACCTCGTCGAGCAGGTCGTCGAGACGGTCGCGCGGCCCACGGTCGCGGAGATGGCGCGCCGCGGCACCCCCTTCGTCGGCGTCCTGTACTGCGGCCTGGCGCTGACCAGCAAGGGGCTGCGCGTCGTGGAGTTCAACGCGCGCTTCGGCGACCCCGAGACGCAGGTCGTCCTCGCGCGGCTCGGCACCCCGCTCGCGGGCGTCCTGCTCGCGGCCGCCACGGGGCGCCTGGGTGAGCTCGAGCCGCTGCACTGGCGTGCGGACTCCGCCGTCACCGTGGTGGTCGCTGCGCACGGGTACCCCGCGGACCCGCGCACGGGTGACCCGATCACGGGCCTGGAGGCCGCTGACACCGCTCCCGGGGTGCACGTGCTGCACGCCGGCACCGCGTGGCGGACCACGGACGCCGTGGGTGTGAACCCGCTCGACGACCCCCTGCTGGTCTCCGCCGGCGGCCGGGTGCTCTCGGTCGTGGGCGTCGGCGAGACGCTCGCCGAGGCGCGGCGCGCCGCGTACGTGGCGGTCGACCAGCTCAACCTCGCGGGCTCGCACCACCGCACCGACATCGCGCTGGCCGCGGCCGAGGAGCAGCAGCCCGTCTGATCGCGGGCCTGCCCGGGCCCCGGCTGAGGGGTTGTGGTGCACCCCCTGTGAACGTCCGGTGGATCGGGCCCGTGGGGCGTCGCGGCACGGCACGGTGACGTCCGGGGCCGTCGGCCCAGCGGCCCGCGGGTGCGGGTCGGCGGCCGGCAGGGGCAGGGGTGCGCGGGGCATGGGCGAGGACGAGCAGCGTCGGCACGACCGGCGCCGGGGCGCGCGGACCCCGGCGCACGCCCGGAGCCTCCACGAGCGGCGCTGGCCGCGCGTGGCCGGGCTCGCCCTGGTCGGGGCCCTCGCCGCAGGTGCCTCAGGGGCCGCCGCCCTCGCGTCGCAGGTCGGCACGAACGTCACCACCGTCGGCTCCGTCGCGGACGTCCTCGCCGACGCGTCGGGCGAGGAGGACCAGGCGCCCGACCCGTGGGACGGCCGTGCCGTCGACCTCCTGCTGCTCGGGTCGGACGACCGGTCCGGCGAGAACGCCGCGATCGGCGGCGCCGACGACGGGATGCGCGCCGACACGACCCTGCTCGCGCACGTCTCCGCGGACCGCACGCGCATCGAGATCACGTCGCTGCCGCGGGACACCCGCGCGAGCATCCCCGCGTGCCCCGTCGACACCGCCGGCGGCATGTCGAGCCCGCGGGAGGACAAGTTCAACGCGGCCTTCGCGACCGGGGCGCTGTCCGGCGACGTCGGGCTGGCCGCCGCGTGCACGGCCCTCACGGTCCGGGAGATGACCGGTGTCGAGGTCGACGCCTTCATGATCGTGGACTTCGCCGGGTTCCAGGGCATGGTCGACGCCGTCGGCGGCGTCGAGGTGTGCGTCCCCGAGCCCCTCGTCGACGGGCGGTACACGGCGCTGAACCTGCCTGCCGGACGGCACGTGCTGCTGGGCCAGCAGGCGCTGGACTACGTGCGCGCCCGTCACGTCGAGGGCACCGACGGCACCGACCTGTCGCGCATCGAGCGGCAGCAGAAGTTCCTCGGTGCGCTCGTCCGCAAGGTCACAGGGTCCGAGGTGCTCACGTCCCCGGCGGCGACGCTGTCGTTCGTCGACGCCGCGACGTCCTCGCTGACCGTGTCCTCCGAGCTGTCCGGCTCGCAGGTCATGGGCCTGGTGTGGAGCATGCGCGAGCTGCGCCCCCAGGACGTCACGTTCGTCACGGTGCCCTGGCGGTACGACGCCGAGGGGTGGGTGGAGTGGACGTCGGACGCCGACGTGCTCTGGCAGCGGCTGCTCGCCGACCAGCCGCTCGTCGAGCCGGCGCCGGAGCCCACCGCGACGGCCACCGGCTCACCCGCCGGACCGGACGGGGACGGCACTGCGGACGACCCCGTGGACGACGGCACGGCGGGCGAACCGGCGGACGACGGCACGACCGACGGCACCGCCCCGCAGGCCCCGGCCCCTCCGGTCCTCGGGACGACCACGGCGGTCGACCCCGACGCCGCCGTCTGCGGCTGACCGCCCCGGGGCGCAGGTCAGGACGCGGCGGCGAGCCTCCGCTCACGGCGCACGGCCTGCTCGACCGGGTCGGGCACGGGCGCCGCGTCGAGCAGCCGGCGCGTGTACTCGTCGTTCGGGGCACCGAGCACCTGCGTGCGGTCGCCCGTCTCGACGACCCTGCCGCGGTGCATGACCGCGACCCGGTCGGCGAGCGCGTCGACGACCGCGAGGTCGTGGCTGATGAACAGGCACGCGAAGCGCAGCCGCTGCTGCACCTCGCGCAGCAGGTCCAGCACGGTGGCCTGCACCGAGACGTCGAGCGCGGACGTGGGCTCGTCGGCGATGAGCAGGTCCGGCCCGAGCGCGACGGCGCGGGCGATCGCGACGCGCTGGCGCTGCCCGCCGGACAGCTCGTGCGGGTACCGCGACGCCCACGCGGCCGGCAGCTCGACCTGCTCGAGCAGCTCGCCGACCCGCCGCTCCAGGGCGGCCCCGCGCACCCCGGCGTGCACGCGCAGCGGCTCGCCGACGGACTGCCCGACGGTGTACCGCGGGTTCATGGACCCGCCGGGGTGCTGGAACACCACGCCGATGCGGGTGCGGGCCTGCCGCACGGCCCGGCGAGTGCTCTGCCCGAGCCGCACGCCGACGACGTCGACGACGCCGGACGTCAACGGGGCGAGCCCCAGGGCGCAGCGGCCCAGCGTGGACTTGCCGGAGCCGGACTCGCCGACGAGGGCGAGCAGCTCGCCGGGCTGCACGTGCAGGGTCACGCCGTCGACGGCCCGCACCGTGCGGCCGCGCCGGTTGCGGTACTCCACGACGAGGTCCTCGACGGACAGCACGGGCCGCTCGCGGGCGTCGACGCCCGACGCGCGGTCGGCCGCCCCGATGCGGGGCACGGCGCCGAGGAGCTCCTGGGTGTACGCGGCGGCGGGCGCTCCGAACAGGTCGTGGACGGGTGCCTCCTCGACGGCCTCGCCGTGCCGCATCACGACGACCCGGTCGGCGAGGTCCGCGACGACCCCCATGTCGTGCGTGATGAGCACGATCGCGGCGGACGTGCGGGCCCGCAGGCGTCGCAGGACGTCGAGGACCTCCTGCTGGACGGTGACGTCGAGGGCCGTGGTGGGCTCGTCGGCGACGAGGACCTCGGGGTCGCACGCGAGCGCCATCGCGATCATCACGCGCTGGCACTGGCCGCCGGACATCTGGTGCGGGTAGAACCGCAGCCGGTCCTCCGGGTCGGGCAGGTCGACCATGCGCAGCAGCTCGACGCAGCGGGCGCGGCGGGCGTCGCGGTCGAGGTCGGTGTGGCGTCGCAGCATCTCGTCGAGCTGGTAGCCGATCGTGAACACCGGGTCGAGGGCCCCGGTGGCGTCCTGGAACACCATCGCGATCCGCCGGCCCCGCACCGCGCCGAGGTCGGTCGCGGGGTCGAGCAGGTCGACGTCGCCGAGCACCACGGACCCCTGCACGCGGGCCGTGCGGGGCAGCAGCCCGAGCAGGGCCATCGACGACACGGACTTGCCCGAGCCGGACTCCCCGACGATCGCGAGCACCTCGCCCGCGTGCACGTCGTAGGAGAGGCCCCGCACGGCGTGGACGTCGGGGGCGCGGCCCCCGTCGACGGTGAAGAGCACGTCGAGGTCGCGTACGCGGAGCACGGGCGCGGCGGGGCGGGCGGGGGGCGTCGCGGTGGTCGTCACGGGTGTCCTCAGGGGGTGGGGTGGTCGGGGTAGAGCGGACCGGTCGGTGCGAGGCTCGGGTCGGCGGCGACGGCGTCGCGGTACGCCTGCCAGTCGGCGAGCATCTTGCGGTGGTAGCCCGCGAGCCAGTGCATGTAGTTGCGGGCGTTGGTCAGGCGTCGCTGGGGACCGTCGGCGTCGTCGTCGACCGCGGCGAAGCCGAGCGCGATGGCCTCCGACAGGCGCACGAGGTACCCGCGCTCGCCGGCGAGGAAGCCGCCCCAGATGTCGTCCTCGACCTTGAAGTAGTGGTTGCGGTCGCCCGGCACGACGTGCCGCTTGACGAACCCGACGTCGACGAGGGCCCGGCACGCCGTGGACACGGCGCCGGCGCTGGCGCGCAGCAGGCGGGCGATCTGCTGCGACGACAGGTAGGGGGCGTCGGTGATCATCAGCAGCCCGACGATGCGTCCTTCCATGCGGGGGCTGCTGGCGCTCTCCCAGACGAGGCCGAACTGCTCGACGAAGGTCGAGGCGGCCTCGTCGAGCGCGTCGGGCACGGGCACGGCGGTGTGCTGTTCTGTCACGGGCCAACCCTAGGGTCGCCGACCCGCGTCATCGCGGGCCGTCGGGCGAGGAACTCCTCGACGGGCCATGCGGTCATGCCGCCGATGCGCACCGAGGTCACGGCCTTGTCGGGGCCGCGCTCGAGGTGCACGACCTCGCCCGTGGGGCCGAAGCTCGTGCGCGCGGGCAGCCGCAGCCGCAGGCCGTCGAGCACCTCGAGCTCCTCGAGGCTCGCGCGCGGGTCGGGCAGCGTGGGGCGGACGAGCACGAGCCGGTCGCCGAGGACCACGAGGTCCTGCAGCCCCCACAGGGCGGCGAAGCGGCCGGCGAACGCGTCGAGGGGCGGTGCGTCCGCGGGGCGCGGCGGGACGGTCGAGGGCGCCAGAGCCGTGTCGATCAGGCCCAGCAGGCCGACGGCGATCTGCTCGGCAGGCCCGTCGACGGCGTTGGTGAGCACGGTGACGACGAGGCGGTCCTTCGGGTCGACGTAGGTGCGCGTGATGTGGCCGGGGTACCCGCCGGAGTGCCCGACGAGGTCGCGCGCGCCGATGGTGCGGACCTCCATGCCGACGCCGTAGCGGCCCTGCTCGGTGCCGTCGTGCGTGACGACCGACTCCAGCCGCTGCATGAGCCGCTTGGAGCCGTCGCTGATCAGGCGGTCGTCGCCGAAGCAGTGGGCGTCGCCGTACGCGGACAGCTCGGCGGCGGTGGAGTAGAAGCCGGTCGCGGCGGCCAGCGCCCGGGTGTCGACGTGCTCGACGGTCAGGCGCTGCGTCTCGCCCGGCAGCAGCCCGGTGTGCCCGGCGGCGTACTCGTCGGCACGGGACGGGTCGAGCTCGGCACCGGTGCGGGTCAGGCCGAGCGGTGCGACGACGTGCTCGTGGACGTAGTCGGCGTACGGCTGCCCGGAGGCGGCCTCGACGACGAGCCCGAGCAGGCCGTAGCCGATGTTGGAGTACTTGAAGTGCTCGTTGCGGCCCAGCACCGCACCCTCCTCGCGGGCCACGGCGAGCAGCCGCTCCCGGTCGGGGAACGCGTACTCCAGCTGCCAGAAGTCCGCGTGCACGCCGTCGCGGACCACGCCCGCCTGGTGGCCGAGCAGCTCGCGCACCGTCGCGGCACCGACCTCGGCGTCCGCGAGCTCGGGGACGTGCTGGGCGAGCGGGTCGTCGAGCCGCAGCCGCCCGGCCTCGAGCAGCTGCATGACCGCCGTGCCGGTGAACGTCTTGGAGTGCGACGCGATGCGGAACAGGTGGTCGGTGCGCAGCGGCTCGCCGGTCGTGACGTCCGCGACGCCCACGGCGAGGTCGAGCACGAGCTCCCCGCCGGAGCGGACGGCCACCTGCACGCCGGGCACGCGCAGGTGCGCCGCCTGGGTGCTGACCCACTGCGCCAGGTAGCCGGCGGCCGACCGGATCGTCTCCGTGCGCGTGGCGAGGTCGTCGCTGCCCGGGACGGCGGGCGTCGGGGCGGCCTCGGGGGCGACGGGGTGGTCGGCGGTCGTGCTCATGGCGGTGGTGCCTCTCTGGTGGGTCAGCGGCCCTGCGGGTCGAGGGTGTCGCGCAGCACGTCGCCGAGCGTCACCATCGCCAGCACGGTCACGGTGAGGAACAGGCTGGGGAAGACCAGCATGTGGGGTGCTGTCTGGAAGTGGGACTGCGCGCTGGCCAGCTGCAGGCCCCACGAGATCGACGGCGCCCGCAGGCCGAGGCCGAGGAACGTCAGCGTCGCCTCGGCGACGATGACGCCGCCGACCAGGGTCGCGACGACGGCGACCACGGGCCCGACGGCGTTGGGCAGCACGTAGCGCAGCAGGATCCGGTGCGTCGGCAGGCCCATGGCGTGCGCTGCCTCGACGTGCTCGGCGTTGCGGACGGTGCGCACGGAGGTCCGCACGAGCCGGGCCAGGCCCGGCCAGGAGAACAGCGCGAGCACGAGCGCGACCGTGACGGCCGACCGCGTGCCGACGCTGGTGAGCACGACGACGGCGCCGAGCAGGAACGGGAAGCCGAGGAACACGTCGGTCAGCCGGGACACGAGCCGGTCGGCCCAGCCGCCGCAGTAGCCCGCGAGGGTGCCCAGCGCGAGGGCGACGGCGAGCGCCACGGCCGTGCACAGCAGCCCGACGACGAGCGAGTTCCGGGTGCCGTGCACGACGTTGGCGTACACGTCGCAGCCCTGCAGGTCGGTGCCGAACACGTGCGCGGCGCTGGGCGGCTGGGCGCTGAGCGTCAGGTCGCACGCGCGGGGGTCGGGCTGGCCGAACCAGCCGGCGATCCACGTGGGCGCGACCGCGACCAGCGTGATCGCGGCCAGCACGACGGCGCAGGCCCAGAACAGCGGGCGGCGGCGCAGGGTGCGCCACACGCCGCGCCGCACGAGCGTCGCGGCGGGCTCCGCGGCGGCGGGGGGCGTGGCGAGGGCGGTGGTCGTGGGCTCAGGCATGACGGATCCTCGGGTCGAGCAGGGAGTGCGCGACGTCGACCAGCGCGTTCGTCACCAGGAAGATGATGATGAGCAGGGTCGAGATGCCCACGACGGTGGGTCCCTCGTGGGCGCGGACGGCCTGGAACAGCAGCTGGCCGACGCCCGGCAGGTTGAAGATGCCCTCGATGATCACCGTGCCGCCGAGCAGCACGCCGACGTCCACGGCGAGGATCGTCAGCACGGGGATCGCGGAGTTGCGGACCACGTGGACGCCGACGATCTGCCGCGGACGCAGGCCCTTGGCGCGCAGGGTCCGCACGAAGTCCGAGTGCAGCGTGTCGATCACCGACCCGCGCATGAGGCGGGCGACCGACGCGAGCCCGAACATCGCGATGCACAGCGCGGGCAGCAGGTAGGCCGTGGGCCATCCCGCCGTGGTGCCCGCGACGGGGAACCAGCCCAGCCGCACGCTCAGCACGAGCTGGGCCGAGACCGCGACGACGAACACCGGCACGGACGTGGCGAGGATCGTGCCCGAGAGCACCACGCGGTCGGCCGCGCGGCCCTGCCGCAGCCCGGCCCACAGGCCGAGCGCGACGCCGACGACGACCTCGATCGCCCACGCCGTCAGCGCGAGCGTGATCGTCACCGGCCAGCGGTTGGCCATCTTGTCGGCGACGGACTGGCCGGTGAACGTGGTGCCGAGGTCGCCCTGCAGCACCCCGCTCAGCCAGTACAGGTACTGCCGCCACACGGGCTCGTCGAGGTGGAACTGCTCGCGCAGCTGCGCCACGACGTTGGCCGGCAGCGGCCGGTCGCCGCCGAGCGCCGCGATCGGGTCGCCCGGCAGCGCGAACACCATCGCGTGGATGATGAACGAGACGCCGACGAAGACGAGGACGAGCTCGACGAGGCGGCGGGCGACGAGCCCGGCGACCTTCATGGCCGGCCCTCCGCCCCGTCGCGGGCGGCCAGTGCGAACGACGCCGCGAACGTGGCCCCGAGCTGCACGCCGACGAGGTGCTCGACGGGCAGGACCTGCAGGCCCTGCACGGCGGCGGCCTCCGCGGTCCACTCCTCCCACAGCCGGAGCATCCGCCCGTGCGCGGCGCAGGTGCGTGCCGTGGCGACGCCGGCCGCGACCTCCGCCTCGAGCGCGCGCAGCAGCATGCCGCCGTACCGCAGCCGGAAGCACCGCACGACGTCCTCGTTGCCGAAGACCTCCGCGACGGTCGCGGGCCGGTCGCACCCGGGCAGGTCGGCCCGGGTGCGCTCGTGCTCGGCGTTGCGGCCGAGGAACGGCACGAACGCCTGCGACGCCCGCAGGAACGGCGAGCGGATCGTCGCCGCGGCGCTCGCGTCGTCGAGGATCTCGCCGAGCGCGGCGGCGGTCGCGGCGAGGCCGTCGGCCTTGGTGCGCAGCACGTCGGCGTACACGGCGGTCGTCGGGGTGTCGTCCCCGGCCGCGGGGTGCGACCAGTACGGCAGCTCCGCGACGAGGCTGAACGTGCCGTGCCGGGCCGCGTAGGCGCTGGACGAGTCGCCCGACATGAGCGGGCCGGGGTCGACGCCGAGCGTCTCGAGGTAGGCGTACTCGTCGGCCACGGACCCGGTGAGGAACACCGCGGGTGCGACCTGCGTCAGCGCGGGGGACTCCGGCTCGCCGGTCTCCAGCGGCAGGCCGAACGACGCGGGCACGGCGTGCAGGGCGTCGACGAGCCCGGGCACCGTGGAGCTGACGTAGTAGTAGACGCCGCCCATCTCCGCGTTGTGCAGCGACACCATGAGCTGGGGGCGGACCTCGTCGATGACCCGCATGAGCGCGAGCGTCTCGGGCATGACCCGGTCGAACCACAGGTCCTTCCACGCGAACGGGAACGTCCACTCGACCTGCTCGTCCGGCGCGGGCCGGTAGAAGCCCCGCGCGTAGTGCACGCGGTCCGCCGGCTCGGCGTACCAGCCCTCGTTGAGGCGGGTGCCGTCGGGGTCGATGCACGGCACCAGGTGCCACGTCGCGTCGTGCGCGGCCCGCAGGTCGGGGTCGGTGCACAGCTGCTCGGCCAGGTGCTGCAGGGTGCGGAACCCGATGGGCTCGTTGGGGTGCACGCCGGCGAACATCAGGTGCCGGCGCGGGCCGTCGCCGATCGAGTACATCCAGATCGGCTCGTCGAGCCGGGAGGTGCCGATGCGGGTGCGCCGCACCAGGTCGGGGTGCCGGTCGGCGAGCGCGTCGAACGAGGCGACGAGCTGGTCGACCGTCGGGAAGTCGTGCAGGGGGCCCACCCGGTGGGCCCGCTCGAGGACGTCCTCGAGCGAGCCCACCCGGTGCTGGTCGGTGGAGCTCATCCGGGTCAGGCGCCCTCGGCCAGGACGGTCTGCGCGAAGTCCGGGTTGCCCGCGGCCGAGGTCTTCAGCTCGGCGACGCGCTCGGACACCACGTAGGAGTACGCCTCCCAGAACAGCGGCGGCGCGGGGAACTCCTCCTGGATGCGCTCCTGGACCTTGGCGTAGCCCTCGGCGGCGCCGTCGGCGTCGACCGTGGCGTCGGCCTCGGCGATCAGGTCGGCGACCTCGGGGTCGTACCAGGGGATGCAGTTGGTGCAGCCGCCGTTCTCGACGAAGAAGACGCGCAGGGTGTTCTGCTGGCTCGGGTACAGGGCGCCCCAGCGGGAGAAGAACGGTCCCGGCGCCTCGCCGGCCAGGCGGGTCTCGTAGAACTCGGCCCAGTCGGTCGACGGGGTCGCGACCGCCTCGATGCCCAGGTTCTGGCGGATGTTGTTCGCGATGGCCTTGTAGAGCTCGTCGAGGCCGACGCCGCCGGGGTAGTAGATCTCCATGTCGCCGTCGAAGCCGCCGGCCTCGTCGAGCAGGGCCTTCGCGGCGTCGGGGTCGTACTCGCAGTACTCGCCGCAGATGCCCTCGGGGGTGCCGGGCTCGATCGCCGGGGTCCAGGCGGTGGCCGGGGTGTACAGGCCGCCGTAGATGACGTCGTTGATGGTCTCGCGGTCGATGGCCATGGACAGGGCCTGGCGCACCCGCACGTCCTGGTAGCGCTCGTCCTGCAGCGGCAGGCCGAGGAACGAGATGCCGGGGGCCTCGAACGAGTAGACGCGGTCGCCGAAGTCGGTGGCGGCCTGGGTCATCTTGTCGGCGGGCAGGCTCGCGATGTCGAGGTTGCCGGCCAGGACGTCGGTGTACGCGGTCGCGGTGTCGGTGTACGGGACGAAGGAGATCTCCGAGACCGTCGGCGCCTCGCCCTGGTAGTCCTCGTACGCGGTGACCACCAGGGGCTCGCCCTCGGCGTAGTCCTCCGTCAGCGCGAACGCGCCGTTGCCCACGGGGTGCGTGTTGTAGGCCTCGAGGTCGTCGGCCGCGCCCTCGGGCATCGGGAACATCGCGGTCTGCGCCTGCGAGACCTGCATCGGGAACTGGCTGTCGGGGCCCACCAGCTCGACCGTGAAGGTCAGGTCGTCGACCACGGTCAGGCCCGACATCTCGGTGGTCTCCGGCTCGCCCTCGGCGGGGTTGAGGTCCGTGTAGCCGACGACGTTGGCCAGCTGGCCGCTGTTCTCGAACGCGTTCGGGCCGTAGGCGACCGTGTTCCAGGCGTCGACGTAGCTCTGCGCGGTGACGGGGGTCCCGTCGTGGAACGTCCAGCCGTCCTTGAGCGTGATGGTCCAGGTCGTCGCGTCGTCCGACTCGATCGACTCGGCCTGCACGTAGGTGAGGGTCGACTCGTCGTCGATGTACGTCAGGGGCGCCCAGACGGCCATCGCGAAGTCGTAGGCGACGGTCTGGCGGCCGGGGATGAGCTGGCCGGGGTCGGTGACGCCGACGCTGATGGCGCCGCCGGTGGTGGGGGCGTCGGTCGAGGCGGTCTCGCCGCCGCCGCAGGCGGTGAGGGTGAGCGCTGCGGCGATGACGCCGGCGGTGATGCGCAGGGTGGGTCTCACGGGGTCGTCCTCCGTCGTGAGGCCGCGCCGACGGCAGGGGAGGGCGTCGGCGCGGTGCGGGGTGCTGGGGGAGGTGGTGCGGGCGGGCGTGCGGTGGGCCGGGGTGACCGGCCTCGTCGCGTCCGACGGGGTGAGGTGGTGCCAGTCGACCCGCGGCCGCGCATCGCGTCAATACGGAACTCGCGGAAAGTTCAGTAGGAAATGAAACTTTAACGCGCCGGTGACACACCGCCCCCGGTGCCGCGTGCTTCGATGAGCCCCGACCCGCCCCACCCCCGCGAGGACCGGATGATCGACACCCCCGAGTACGCGTTCGACGACGTGCACCGCGCCCGCCAGGTCGTGCACGACCAGCCGTGGGCGCTGCTCGTCAGCACCACCTCGCGCGGCCCCGTCGCGTCCCACGTCCCCGTGCTGCTCGAGGGCGACCCCGCCGACGAGGACCCGTTCACCCTGGTCACCCACCTGGGGCGGCCCGACGACCGCCTGCACGAGCTCGCCGACGGCGACGACGTCCTGCTCGTCGTCGAGGGCCCCTACGGGTACGTCTCGCCCAGCTGGTACGGGTTCACGCCCGCCGTGCCGACGTGGAACTACGTCGCCGTGCACCTGTGGGCCCGCGTCGAACTGCTCGACGCCACGACGACCCTCGGCGTGCTGTCCGACACCGTCGACCGGTTCGAGGACGCCGTGCCCGCCCCCGTCCGCATGGACGACGTCGCCGACTACGCCCACCGCATCGCCCGCGGCACCTGCGGCCTGCGCCTGCACGTGCAGCGCTGGCAGGGCAAGGCCAAGCTCTCGCAGGACAAGCCCGACGCCGTGCGCGAGCGCGTCGTCGCCGCGCTGCGCACCGACCCCGTCTACGCCCGGCCCGCGCTCGCCGACGCCGTGCAGGCCGAGCTCGACCACGACCGGGCCGCCCGCCCGGACCGCACGCCCGAGGAGACCCGGTGACCGGCACGACCCTGCTGCGCGCCGCCCGCCGCCACGGCGACGCGACCCCGGTCGACCTGCTCGTCTGCGACGGTGCCCTCGCGCAGGTCGCACCCCACGGCGCGCTCGCGGGCGGGCCGGGCGTCGACGTCGTCGACCTCGACGGCCGGTGGGTCGTCCCCGGTCTGTGGGACCAGCACACGCACCTGACCCAGTGGGCGCTGGCCCGCGCGCGGCTCGACCTGTCCGCCGCCACGTCCGCCGCCCACGTCGTCGCGCTCGTCCGCGAGCGCGTCGCCGCGGCCCCGCCCGCCCCGGGCACCGCCCTGGTCGGGCACGGCTTCCGCGACGGCCTGTGGCCCGACGTGCCGACCGCCGCGCTGCTCGACGCCGTCGCGGGCGACGTGCCCGTCGTGCTCGTCTCCGGCGACCTGCACTGCGCGTGGCTGTCGACCGCCGGCCTGCGGTTCCTCGGCGTCCACGAGCACCCCACGGGCGTGCTGCGCGAGTCCGAGTGGATCGGGCGCATGGGCGTGGTCGACGCGGTGGCTCCCGACGTGACCGACGCGATGGTCGCCGACGGGCTCGCGCACGTCGCCACGCTGGGCGTCGTGGGCGTGCTCGACCTCGAGGTCGCCGACAACGTCGAGGCGTGGCGGCGCCGGGCGCGCCCCGACCAGCCCGTGCGCGTGCGGGCCGGCGTCTGGGAGCAGCACCTGGACCGCGTGCTGGCCGAGGGGCTGCGCACCGGCGACCGGCTCGACGACGCTGGCCTGGTCACGCAGGGCCCGCTCAAGGTGATCACCGACGGCTCCCTCAACACCCGCACCGCCTACTGCCACGACCCGTACCCGGGCAGCACCGGCGCCGGGGCCTGCGGCGTGCTGTCGGTGCCGCCCGAGGAGCTCGTACCGCTCATGGCGCGCGTGACGGAGCACGGGCTGACCTGCGCGATCCACGCCATCGGCGACGCGGCCAACACCCTCGCGCTCGACGCGTTCGCCGCCACGGGTGCGCGCGGCACGATCGAGCACGCGCAGCTGCTGCGGTGGTCGGACGTCGCCCGGTTCGCCGCGCTCGGCGTGGTCGCCAGCGTGCAGCCCGAGCACGCCATGGACGACCGGGACGTCGCCGACCGGCACTGGGCGGGGCGCACGGCGCGGGCGTTCGCGTTCGGTGCGCTGCACGCCGCCGGGGTGCGACTGTCGCTGGGGTCCGACGCGCCCGTCGCGCCGCTCGACCCCTGGGCGGCGGTCGACGCGGCCGTGACCCGCACGCGTGACGGCCGCGAGCCGTGGCACCCCGAGCAGCGCATCGACCTCGACGTGGCGCTCGCCGCATCGGTCGACGACGTCCCGCTGGCCCTGCGCGCGGGCGGGCCGGCGGACCTCGCCGTCCTCGACGAGCACCCCGCGGACCGGCTGGCCGCCACGGGCACGGTCCGCGGCCTGCCCGTGGCGGGCACGATGCTGGCCGGGCGGTGGACCCACCGCACCTGGTGACGACCCGGGACGCGGGACGGCGCGGCGACGGACGGTTGCCCCGCAGCGGTCCGCTCGCGCCACACTGTGCTCCGTGACCGACACGACCCCTGCCCTGCCCGGCTGGCGCCACGTCTACTCCGGCAAGGTGCGCGACCTGTACGAGCCCGACGCCACCGCCGCGGGCGCGGCCCTGCGCGAGCGGCACGGGGACGTCGTCCTCGTCGTCGCCACCGACCGGGTGTCCGCCTACGACCACGTGCTGTCCCCGGGCATCCCCGGCAAGGGCGTCGTCCTGACGCAGCTGAGCCTGTGGTGGTTCGCGCAGCTCGCGGACCTGGTGCCGAACCACGTGGTCAGCACCGACGTGCCCGAGGCGGTCGCGGGGCGTGCCATGGTGTGCCGGCGCCTGGAGATGTACCCCGTCGAGTGCGTCGTCCGCGGCTACCTCACCGGCTCCGGGCTGGTCGAGTACCGCGCGTCCGGCCAGGTCACCGGCATCCCGCTGCCCGCCGGGCTCGAGGACGGCTCGCGCCTGCCCGAGCCGGTGTTCACGCCCGCCACCAAGGCGGTGGTCGGGGAGCACGACGAGAACGTGCCGTTCGCCGTGGTCGTCGAGCAGCTCGGCGAGGACGCCGCGACGACGCTGCGCGACCTGACGCTCGCGGTGTACGCGCGCGCCGAGGCCGTCGCCCGCGGGCGCGGCGTGATCCTCGCCGACACCAAGCTGGAGTTCGGCGTCGACCCGACCACGGGTGCGGTCACGCTCGGCGACGAGGTCCTCACGCCCGACTCCTCGCGGTTCTGGCCCGCGGATGCGTGGCAGCCTGGCCGGGCGCAGCCGAGCTTCGACAAGCAGTTCGTGCGGGACTGGCTGACGTCGTCCGCGTCGGGCTGGGACCGCGCGTCCGACACGCCGCCGCCCCCGCTGCCGGCCGACGTGGTCGAGCGCACCCGAGCCCGCTACCTCGAGGCCTACGAGCGCCTGACGGGTGACGCGCTGACGGTCTGAGCGGGCGGGAGCGCCCGCGCTCAGCGCAGGTACTGGGCGGTGGCCTCGCGGAGGACGGCGTCGGCGCGCGTGCCCAGCGGGGTGGTCGGGGTCGGGGCGGGCGAGCCGTCGCGGGCGGCCGCCCACGCCTGCCGGAGGGCCTCACGGGCGTCGGCGGGCGTCGCGGTGGGGACGTCCGCGAGGACGGCGGGGACGAGCCAGTCGACGTCGAGCGTGCCGTTCGGGGGCCCGAAGACGCGCTCGCCGCTGACCCAGTCGGTCGGTCCGGTGCTCATGCCCCCATGGTGCGCCGTCGTCAGGGGCGGTGCAGCCGGACGTCCTCGGGGCGGGCGAGCTGCGTCCAGCCCGGTGCTGTCTGCGCCGTGACGGCCGGCAGGACGTCGGCGGCGGGCAGCGGGCCGAGGTCGAGGCCGGTGAGGTCGGCGACGTCGTCGACCGGGACCTGGAACGTGCGGAACGGGCCGAGCGGCGGGGGAGCGTCGGCCGCGGCGGCCGCCACCAGGGCGACGGCGAGCGCGTCGTCGTCGAGCTGCGGGGACTGGTCGAGCACGAACGCCGTGGCGGCGAGGGCCCGGCCGGCGTCGACGGCCCACGCGACGACCTTCCAGTACAGCCGCGGGATGCCCACGCCCCGGTAGACGGGGTCGTCGCCGGCGAGCACGGGGCCGGTGAGCACGACCAGGCGCAGCCGCTGGGCGCGTGCGTGCTCGAGCACGTGGTCCTCCAGGCCCAGCCACAGCGCGGCGCCCTGGTTGAACCCGGACGCCTGCGGGGCGGCGTTCGGGTACGCGAACGTCTCGCGCTCGGCCTGGGCGGCGACGCCGGGCTCGCCCCACACGGGGTCGCGGCGGCGCACGAGGTGGCCGCGGTCGAGGTCGTTGCGCGCGTACAGCTCGGGGCCGGCCTGCTCGTGCGCGGGGACGCGGGGGTCGAGGAACCAGTCGTCGGACCGGGGGACGTCGCGCAGGGCCGTGCCGTCGACGTCGACGACCGTGGCGGCCGCGAGCCGGCGCACGGGGTGCAGCAGCACGGTGAAGTGCGTCGACGTCAGCGTGCGGACGGGGTCGGGCGCGACGGGCAGCGGGACCGTCGGGCCGAGGAAGGACGGGTCGTGGCCGCTCACGCCGTCCACGCTACGCCGGGGGTGCCGACGGGGCGCGGGGGCCCGGTGCGACGGCGCGCCAGGGGCGGGCACAGGTGCCAGCACCCAGGTGCCAGGTTGCCTGGGGCGAAAGTCCCGTGGAACCGCTCCACCAGGGCAGGCGCGTGCCGATGTGGCGCGGACGCCCATTTCTGACAGGAGTGCCCGCATGCCCGCCGAACCACGCCCGTCCGCCGCCCCGCGCGCCCGCGCCGGGGCTCTCCGTCGTCTCACCGGTGCCGTCGCGGTCGTCGTGCTCGCGGTCCTGGCCGCGCTCGTGCCGACGGCGGCGCACGCGTCCACGGCCGGCGGGACGAGCCGCGGCACCGCGGTGCCCCTGCCGGTCGCTGACCTCGACTCGTCCTTCACGGCCAGCAACGCCGGGGTGACGTCCTCCGCGGGCACCGACGGCCAGAGCTGGTACAACGTCACCTGGTACTCGTGGACGCCCGCGGAGGACGTGCGCGTCTTCATCCGTGCGACGTCGGTGAGCCCGTCCGGGTGGGACAACACGCTCGAGGTGTGGTCCGGAGGCAGCCAGCTGGCGCAGAACGACGACTTCTACGGCCTGGACGCGTCGCTCACCGTCAACCTCCAGGGCGGCACGACCTACCAGATCGGCCTCGGCGGGTTCCGCAGCAGCTCCAAGGGCACGGTCGAGATGCGCTTCGCGACGCGCGTGCCGTCCCCGCCGCTCGACGTGCAGGCCACGCGCGGCAGCGGCTCGGCGACCGTGTCCTGGTCGACGCCGACGGACGTCGCCGGCGGCGTCACGCAGTACCGGGTGCTGTGCACGCCCGAGGGCGGGTCGCAGACCACGTGCGGGACGTTGAACGGCACGCCGCCGCAGACGTCGACGGTCGTCAGCGGCCTGCAGAACGGCACGTCCTACACGTTCCACGTCCTCGCGGCGAACGTCATCGGCGACTCCGACCCGTCCGCGCCCGTCACCGACGTGGTGCCGCAGGCGCCGTCGACGACGAGCATCACCCTCGACCCGTCGGCGCCCGTCAGCGGCGAGCCGTTCGACGTGCACGTCCATGTCGCCGCGGGCGGCACCCCCGTCACGGGGACGGTCGACGTCACGGTCGGCGGCACCAGCTACGACGACGTCGCCCTGACCGACGGCGCGGGCGTCGTCCCCGGCGTCGCACGCCTCGCCGGCGACGTGCACGTGGCGGCCACGTACGGCGGCTCCGACGGTGTCACCGCGTCGTCCGCGTCGCTCGACGTCACCGTCGCGAAGCGCACCCAGACCGTCACGGTCGACGCCCTGCCGGGCGACCTGGTCTACGCGGGCGAGCCCGTGCAGCTGCACGGCACCAGCTCGGCCGAGCTGCCCCTGACGTACACCGCCGCGGGCTCCTGCTCCGTCCGGGGCGACCTGCTCGACCTCGTCGACGTCGGCACGTGCACCGTCACGGCGTCCCAGGCGGGCGACGCGCAGACCCTGCCGGCCGAGGCGACGACGACCACCGAGGTCGGCCGCCGGTCGCAGGCCGTCACGTTCGGCGAGCTGCCCGCGCTGGTCTACGGCCAGGCGTCCGTCGCCGTCACCGGCTCGTCGAGCGTGGGCCTGCCCGTGGTCCTCACCGGCACCGGGGCGTGCACCGTCACCGACGGGCGCCTCGTCGTCACCGACGTCGGCGCCTGCACCGTCACCGCCACGCAGGACGGCGACGCCCGCACCGCCCCGGCGTCCGCCGTCGTGCGGGTCGGGGACGTCGCCCGCCGCGCGCAGACCGTGACCATCGCGTCCTTCCCGGCGCCGACGCTCGGGCAGCCCACGCCCGACGTCGTCGCCCGGTCGCAGTACGACCTGCCCGTCACGCTCGAGGCCGCGGGCGCGTGCGTCATCGAGGACGGCGCGCTCGTCGCGATCAGCGCCGGGGAGTGCACCGTGACCGCCACGTCCGTCGGCGACCGGCTCACGCTGCCCGCCACCGCGTCGGTCACCGTCCAGGTGTCCGGCCCGCCCGGGGACGTCGACGCGACGCTCGACGGGACGCTCGGCGAGCGCGCCGCGGGTGCGGAGGTCTCGGCGCGGGGCGTCGGGCTGCTGCCCGGCAGCATCCTCACGCTCACGGTGTACTCGACGCCGCAGGTCATCGGCACCGCCGTCGTCGGCGCGGACGGCACCGCGGTCGTGAGCGGCGCCCTGCCCCCGGGCCTGGAGACCGGGGCGCACCGCCTGGTGGCGACCGGCACGGCGTTCGACGGCACCCCGGCGGAGTTCGTCCTGACGTTCACGCTCGCCGCGGACGGGTCGTTCGTGCAGATCGCCGACACGCGCCTGCCCCGCCCGGCGTCGGGCACGCCGCTGGCCGAGACGGGTGTGGGCGACGCGCTCGCCCCGACGTTCGCGCTCGGCGGCGTGTGGGTGCTGCTGGGTGCGGCGCTGCTGCTCGTGGCCCGTCGGCGCGGGGCCCGCACGGCCCGCTGACCGGCGCACCGGCCCGACCTGCGGCGCACCTCGGACGAGGTGCGCCGCAGGCGTTCCCGGCCCCGTAGGATCGGCCCTGAACCCCGCCGCCGTGAACCAGGGAGCACCTGTGGGACGAGTCGTCGTCGACGTCATGCCGAAGCCCGAGATCCTCGACCCGCAGGGCAAGGCCGTCGCCGGTGCGCTGCCGCGGCTGGGCTTCGCGCAGTTCACGTCCGTGCGCCAGGGCAAGCGGTTCGAGCTCGAGGTCGACGGGCCGGTGACGCCCGAGGTGCTCGCCGCCGCCGCGGCCGCCGCCGAGCAGGTGCTGTCCAACCCCGTGATCGAGGACGTCGTGCGCGTCGCGGACCTCGAGGCGGACGCCGCCGCGACCGTCGTCAGCCAGGGCCTGGCCTGATGACCCGCGTCGGCGTCGTCACCTTCCCCGGCACGCTCGACGACCGGGACGCGGCCCGCGCGGTGCGCCTGGCCGGTGCCGAGCCCGTCGCGCTGTGGCACGCGGACGCCGACCTGCACGGGGTCGACGCGGTCGTGCTGCCCGGCGGGTTCTCCTACGGCGACTACCTGCGCGCCGGGGCGATCAGCCGGTTCGCGCCCGTCATGGGCGAGGTCGTCGACGCCGCCGGCCGGGGGCTGCCGGTGCTGGGCATCTGCAACGGCTTCCAGGTCCTCACCGAGGCGCACCTGCTGCCCGGGTCGATGATCAAGAACGACCACCTGCACTTCGTGTGCCGCGAGCAGGTCCTCTCGGTCGAGAACGTCGACACCGCCTGGACCCGGGACTTCACCGCGGGCGAGCGCATCACGATCCCGCTGAAGAACCAGGACGGGCAGTACGTCGCCGACGAGCGGACCCTCGACGAGCTCGAGGGCGAGGGGCGCGTCGTGTTCCGCTACCAGGGCGTGAACCCCAACGGCTCGCGCCGCGACATCGCGGGCATCGCCAACGCCGCGGGCAACGTCGTCGGTCTCATGCCGCACCCCGAGCACGCCGTCGAGCCCGGCTTCGGCCCCGACGGCCCCGCCGGACCGCGCAGCGGCACCGACGGTCTGCGGTTCTTCACCTCCGTCCTGCACGCGATGGTCGGCTGACGCCATGAGCACCGCGACGTCGGCACCGGGGACCGCGCCGCGGCTCGTCCACGTCGCGTGGGACGACCCCGACGCCGCGGTGCTGCGCGCCGCCCAGCAGGCCGAGCTGCGCGAGCGGTACGGCGAGGACGACATCGGCCACGCCATGGGCGCCGACACCGTCGTCGTCATGGTGCTGCTGCGCGACGGCGACCACACCCTCGCCTGCGGGGCGCTGCGCGACGCGACCGCGGACCTCGGGGCCGGCGTCGCGGAGATCAAGCGCATGTACGTGCGCCCGTCGGCCCGCGGGCGTGGGCTGTCGCGCACGATCCTCGCCGAGCTGGAGCGGATCGCCGCCGAGCGCGGCTTCACGCGCCTGGTGCTCGAGACCGGGATCCTGCAGCCCGAGGCCATCGGCCTGTACCTGTCCGCGGGTTTCCTGCCCGTCGACAACTACGCCGAGTACGCGGGCGTCGTCGACTCGCGCTGCTTCGGCAAGGACGTGACGCCGGCACCGGTGGTGCGGGGCGTGCCGGGGCCCGCGCCGGTCGTCACCCTCGTCGCGGCCGACGACCCGGACGCGGTCGCGCTGCGCCGGGCGCTGCTCGCCGAGGTCGCCGCCGACGACCCCGCGGACGCCCTCGCCGGGGCCGACGCCGCCGCCCTCGACGCCGCGGCACGCGCCACGGACCTCGGGGCCACGTTCGTCGCCCGCGTCGACGGCCGCGCGGTCGGCTGCGTCGGGGTGCGCCGCGCGGACGCCCCCTGGCCCCGCGAGTGGGCCGAGGTCCGACGCCTGTACGTGGCCCCTGACGCCCGCCGCACCGGCGTCGCCTCCCACCTGCTGCGCGCCGCCGAGGACGCCGCCCGCGCGGACGGCGCCACCCACCTGCTCGTCGACGCGCGCGTGCGCCTCGCGCCGGCCGTCGCCCTCGTCACCCGCGCCGGGTACCGCCCCGTGCGCCCCGCCGGCGACTCGGCCGCGCACCCCACCACCCTGTGGTTCGCCCGCGCCCTGTGACGACCTCGTCGCGGGCACCTGCGCGTCCTGCGATGCGGGACGGGGCTGGTCGCCGTCGCGCCGCTGCGGCTACCCTGACCGGCATGTCCTCGACCCGGGTGTGTTGTCGCTGAGCTGACGACCCGCGCACGTGCGGCCACCGGCCCCGTGACGCACCCTGCTCGACCCGAGGACCCCACCCGTGGCCACGTCCACCCTCACGCCTCCCCGCACCCGCACGTCCGCCCACGGACGGCCCGTGCCCCCGCCCCTCGCGCGACCCGCCGCACCGACCGTCGAGGTCGTCGGCCGGACCCGCCCCCGCCCCGGTGCCGTGGAGCACGTGCTCGACACCGCCACCCCCGACGACGCGGCCCTCGCGCTGGCCGCCGCCCGCGCCGACGTCGTCCGGCTCGTCCCGTCCGCGGCCCTGCCCACGCCCGCGCACGTGCGCTCGCTCGTGCGCCGCGTCGAGCAGGAGGTCGCCGCGCTGGGCCGTCCCCGCGCGGACGTGCGCGTGGTCCTCGAGGTCGAGACGGTCGTGGCCGCCGACGCCGCGGACGCCCGCCGCCGCCGCACCCACCTGGCGTACGCGGAGGCGTTCGCCGGGCTCACGTGGTCGCCGTCGGCGTCCTGGGTGGTCGCCCCGCTCGACGCCGTGCGCGACACGGCCACCGACCTCGCGCGCAGCGCCGGGGTCGACGCGGTCGCCCTCAGCCTGGTCGGACCGTCCGCCGCGCACGCCTCGACGCTCGACACCGCCGTCGCCTGAGCGCCGCGAACGCCGGTCGGCGCGGGGTGCCGCACGCTACGGTGCCCAAGGGCGAGGTGACGCCGTGACGGAAGGGGGCAGCATGGGCGACCGGTCGATCCGGCGGGAGCGTGCGCTGCTGCTCGTGCAGACGCGGGCGCGGTTCGCGACGACCGCTCTGCTCCTGATCGCCGCGGCCGCGTGCGCGGTGCGGATGGTGCTCGGTGTCGAGTCCCCGCCGGAGGCGCCGGTGACCTCGGTCGCGCTGTTCACGTTCACCATCCTCTGGGGCCACTGGCAGCGCCAGGCCGGGCTCGACCGGGCGGCGCCGCGTGCCGCGCAGCCTGCGGGTCCCGGAGGGACGACGCCCGGCGGGTGAGCCGGGCGTCGTCCGCCGCGGGGAGTCAGGCCGGGAGCGTCGCCAGGGCGCGGGAGAGGTCGTCGCGGAGGTCCTCGACGTCCTCCAGGCCCACCGACAGGCGGACCGTCGACTCGGCGATGCCCACCGCGGCGCGGCCGGCGGGGCCGAGCTTGCGGTGCGTCGTCGTCGCGGGGTGCGTGACGATCGACTTCGCGTCGCCGAGGTTGTTTGAGATGTCCACGACGCGCAGCGCGTCGAGCACCGCGAACGTCGCCTTCTTCGCGACGTCCGCCGGGGCGTCCGCGGGCACCGCGAGGTCGAACGTGACGACCGTGCCGCCGCCGGACTGCTGCCGCAGCGCCAGCGCGTGCTGCGGGTGCGACGGCAGGTACGGGTAGCGCACGCGGGCGACGCCGGGCTGCTGCTCCAGCCAGGCGGCGAGCTCCAGGGCACCGGCGGCCTGGTGGCGCACCCGCACGCTGAGGGTCTCCAGGCCCTTGAGCAGCACCCACGCGTTGAACGGCGAGAGCGACGGGCCCGTGTTGCGGATCAAGGTCTGCACCGGTCCGCGCACGTAGTCGGCGCTGCCGAGGATCGCCCCGCCGAGCACGCGTCCCTGGCCGTCGATGTGCTTGGTCGCCGAGTACACGACGACGTCGGCGCCGTGGTCGAGCGGGCGGGAGAACACCGGGGTCGCGAAGACGTTGTCGACGACGACGGTCGCGCCGGCGGCGTGCGCGAGACGGCTGACCTCGGCGATGTCGACGAGGTCCTGCACGGGGTTCGACGGGGTCTCGAAGAACACCACGTCGGCGGGCGTCGCGAGCGCGGCCTCCCACTGCTCGGGCACGTGCCCGTCGACGTAGTCGGTGCGCACGCCCCAGCCGGCGAGGATCTCGTCGAAGATCACCAGGGACGAGCCGAACAGCGCGCGGGACGCCACGACGCGCGACCCGGAGCGCACGAGTGCGGCGAGCGCGGTGAACACCGCGGACATGCCGCTCGCGGTGGCGTAGCAGGCCTCGGCGCCCTCGAGCAGGCGCAGCCGCTCCTCGAACGTGGTGACGGTCGGGTTGCCGTACCGCGAGTACAGGAACCGGTCGACCTCGCCGGCGAACCCGGCCTCCGCGTCGGCCGCGGACCCGTACGTGTAGCCCTGCGTGAGGAAGACGGCCTCGGACATCTCGGCGAACTCGCTGCGCACGAGCCCGCCGCGCACCGCGAGGGTGTCGGGGCGCAGCGCGTCGCGGTCGAGCCGGCGGGCGTCCCAGTCGCCGGGCCCGGGGACGCGGGGGCCGCTCACGGCTGGACCCAGGGCAGCCCGTCGGCGCGCCAGCCCTCGTGGCCGCGGTGGCCGTCGGGGCCGGTGGCGCCCTCGAAGCCCTCGAGCACGTTGTAGGCCGGGCCGAGGCCGGCGGCCGTCGCGGCCTGCGCGGCACCGATCGACCGCTGCCCCGAGCGGCACAGGAAGACCACGGGCGTCTGCTCGGTGACGCCCGCCGCGCGGAGCTGGTCGAGGAAGCGGGGGTTGAGCTGCCCGGTCGGGTACTGCGACCACTCGACGAGCTGCGCCTGGCGGCCGAGCTCGCGCAGGTCGGGCACGCCCACGTAGCGCCACTCGGCGTCGGTGCGGACGTCGACGAGCACGGCGGACGCGTCGTCGCGCAGCAGCTCCCAGGCCTGCGTCGCGGTGACGTCCCCGGCGTAGCCGTCGGCGGGTCGTGGCTGCACGCTCATGCGGTTCCTCCATCGGCCTGGCGGTAGCACCCTCGTCCGGTCCGGTGCCCGTCGGGGACGGTGCGGGGACCGCGGGTTGCTGCGGCGTCGTCGAGCCAGGTCTCTCGGCCGCTCTGGATGGTCGAGGCCGATGCTAAGGCACGACGCGCGCGCCGCGGCGGACGGGTCTCACGCCTCGGCCGCCGACCGGGACGGACCGGACGCCGTGAGACCGCGTGTCTTGCATAGCGAGATTCGTCCGCGCGACGCGTTGACACCCGTGCGCGCGCACGCCGATCCTCGTGCCAGGTCATGAGCGCCAGCGACAAGCCCCGGCTCGCTGGCCGGCAACCCTCCTCCGCGGTGGGGTGCCCCGGGTGACGACCTGGCCGTGCACCGACCGGTGCCGGCAAGCGCGGGGTCCGTCGGCCGGGTCCCGGGACGGACGGAGCGACCCATGACCACCATCACCGAGCTCTTCGCGTGTGCGGACGAGACGACCGGCACCGCCGTCACGGCCCGTGCCGCCGCGCCGGCGCCCGCACCCGGCGAGCAGGCGCTCCTGCCCGTCGTCGGCGCCGGCACCCGGGTGCCGCTGGTCGACGGCACGCAGCGCACGTACGCGAACCTCGACTGCGCGGCGAGCGCCCCGGCGCTCGAGGCGGTCGCCGCCCGCGTCGCCGAGGTGCTGCCGCTGTACGCGTCGGTGCACCGCGGCGCCGGGTACCTCTCGCAGGTGTCGACCGCGCTCTACGAGGCGTCGCGGCAGGCCGTCGCCCGGTTCGTCGGGGCCCGCGAGGACGACGTCTGCGTCATCACCCGCAACACCACGGACTCGCTCAACCTGCTCGCCGGCGTCGTGCCCGCGGGCGGGCGGGTCCTCGTCCTCGACGTCGAGCACCACGCGAACCTGCTGCCGTGGGTGCAGCGGTCGGGCACCGCGCAGCGCGGCACCGGGCGGGTCGCGACCGTCCTGCCGCTGGAGCCGACGGTCGCCGCGACCCTCGACGCGATCCGTGCCGAGCTCGCCCGCGGACCGTACGCCCTGCTCACGCTGACCGGCGCGTCGAACGTCACGGGCGAGGCCCTGCCGCTCGACGAGGTGGTGGCGATCGCGCACGCCGCGGGGACGCGGGTCGCGGTCGACGGTGCCCAGCTCGTCCCGCACCGCGGCTTCTCGCTGGCTGCCACGGACGTCGACTACGTGGCGTTCTCGGGCCACAAGACGTACGCGCCCTACGGGGCCGGTGCCCTCGTGGGCCGCCGCGACTGGCTCGACACCGGCACCCCGTACCTCGCCGGCGGCGGTGCGGTGCGCGACGTGCGCACCGACCGCACCGTCTGGCAGCCCGCTCCCGCCCGGCACGAGGCCGGCTCGCCCAACGTGGTCGGCGCGATCGCCCTGGCGCAGGCGTGCGACACCCTCGCCGCGCTGCCCGCCGGGGCGCTCGAGGCCCACGAGCAGGCGCTGCGGGCGCGCCTCGTCGACGGGCTCGCGGCGATCGACGGCGTCGAGGTCGCGCGCGTGTGGCCCGACTCGGCCGACCCGGTCGGCGTCGTGACGTTCACCGTCGCGGACCGCAACCCCGGCCTGGTCGCCGCGTACCTGGCCGCCGAGCACGGCATCGGCGTGCGCGACGGCCGGTTCTGCGCGCACCCGCTGCTCGCGCACCTCGGGGCCGAGCAGGGTGCGATCCGCGCGTCCGTCGGCGTGGGCACGACCGCCGAGCACGTCGACCGCCTCGTCGCCGCTCTCGCCGCGCTGCAGGCCCGCGGCACGCAGGCGCAGTACGAGGTCGTCGACGGCTGCTGGACCGTCGTCGACGACACGCGCCCCCTCATCGAGGTCCGCGGCCTGGACCATCTCGCGGCCACCGCGGCCGCCGCCTGCGGCCCGGCCCTCGACGACTGACCCCGCCGGCCCCGCCTCTCCGGCTCGCCCCTCGCACCCGCCGACCCCGTCATCGGTGGCGGATCAGGCGGGCGATGCACCACCGATGACGGGCTCGGCGGGGCGGGACGGATCGGGTGGCGGCGATGACGGGGTCGGCGGGCGGGTGGGCTGCCAGGATCGGAGGGTGGAACACGAACTGGTGCTGGAAGGGTCCGGGGTGCGGCTCGTGCCGCTGGCGGTCGAGCACGCGGGCGCGCTCGCCGCGTTCGTCGACGAGCGGGTGTGGCGGGGGATGACGTCACCGACGCCGGTGGGCGAGCAGGCCCTGGCGGACGTCGTGCGCGTGGCGCTCCGGACGCCGGCCCGCTACGCGTTCGCGGTGGTCGACCGGGCGAGCGGACGGGTGGTCGGCTCGACGTCGTTCTACGACGTGGACCGCGCGATGGGGCGCCTCGAGATCGGCCACACCTACTACGACCCGGCCGTCTGGGGCACCCACGTGAACCCGGCGTGCAAGCTGCTCCTGATGACCCACGCGTTCGAGACGTGGGCCGTGGCGCGGGTCGCGTTCCGCGTCGAGGGACGCAACGCCCGTTCCGCCGCGGCCGTCACCAAGCTCGGCGCGGTGCCGGAGGGACGGCTGCGCGGTCACCGCGTCGCCGCCGACGGCACCCGCCAGGACTCCCTGTACTTCTCGGTCCTCGCCGACGAGTGGCCCGCGGCCCGCGCGCGTCTGGAGGCGCGCCTCGACGGCGCCCCGGACGTCGACGACCGCACATCGGTGCTGCTCCTCGGCGGCCGCTCGGGCGTCGGGAAGTCGACCGTCGCGGCGGCCGTGCACGACCTGCTCGTCGAGCGGGACGTCGCGCACGCCGTCGTCGAGGGAGATGCGCTCGACCTCGCGCACCCGACGCCGTGGGAGCACGGCGTCGCGGCCGCCAACCTGGCCGACGTGTGGCGCCGGTACCGGGCGCTCGGGCACCGGCGGCTCGTGCTGGCGAACACGGTGAGCGTGCTGGAGGCGGACGTCCTAGCCGCGGCGGTCGGCGACCGCCCCGACGTGACGTCGGTCCTGCTCACCGCGAACGACAGCACCGTCCGCGAGCGGCTGGCGCGCCGGGAGGTCGGTGCGTCCTACGACGCGCACGTCGCCCGTTCCGACGCCGCGGCCCGGCGCCTGGAGGCCGAGGCGGGCGTCCAGGTCCACCGTGTCCCGACGGACGCCCGTCCGCCGGCCGACGTCGCGGCCGACGTGATCGCGCTCGCCGGCTGGTGACCCTCCGCGCGAGCCCGTCGTCCGTGGCGGTCCCGGCGTCGTCGGCGCGACGGAGGACGGG